>JAJUGZ010000033.1 GCA_029265715.1 Bacteroidota bacterium | reverse complement strand
GTTCAGTTCGACAAAGGCCGGGCCCTCCGCTTGGCCTTTTCGTTGTTGGTTGATCCAATAACGAAACTTGGCCAGACCGACCTGGTGTTTCCGTGCAAATTCAACCTGGCTCATGCCGCTCTCTTTCCAGTTATCAATCAGAGAAAGCATCCATGTCCTTTTTTCCTGAAGTGTCATGTTTTTTTTGCCGCAAGGTACTCGGCTTCCTCAATCCGAAAAAGATGTAGATGCCAGGGGGCTTACCAACGAATTAGTATATTTTTCTCCTATAAGACTGTGTTTAAGGGTGTCTGAAAAGGCACCTTTTTTATTGATTGCGATCTTTGATCGGTTGAAAACTGTATTATTTTTACTTCTGTAATTTTAACCAGATGCCAATCGAAATTCGCTTTGACATATTTTCCCTGCTGATTCTCTTGGGCGTTTTTCAGGGATTTTTCATTGGTTATTTTTTGTTACGACGAATAAGCCGGGGGGTGAAACGGAACATTTACCTGGGGTTATTTGTGTTGTCGTTGTCGCTTACTATTCTCGAAATCTTGCTTAACTACACGGGGTTAATTGCACGTGTAATTTGGCTCGATAATTTTTCGGAACCGTTGAATTTTGCTTTAGCGCCGCTTTTTTATCTGTACATTTTTTATGGACTTTCTCCGGAGAAAAAATCAAAGGTCTGGCCTCATTTTGTGATTTTTGGCCTTTACCTGTTGTATAGTTTGCTTTACCAGCTTCAACCAGCCGGATTCAAATTAAACTCGTATTTGTCGTGCTATCATCCCGATCTGTTTCCCGGAGATTACCATGCGCTGTTTGATCCTGATCCATTCCTGATCAGAAGGTATATTTATGAACTGACCTTGTTGCATTTCTTGTTTTATCAGGTCCTTGCCGTAAGACGTCTTTACCTGGAATATAAAAAACGAGGTTTCAAATTTCGCTTGTTTGGGAAAGATGAATTATCGCATTACCGGAATTTTGAGCTTCATTTTGTGGTTGTTATCCTGATTATTGTTTGGGTTAAACTTCGGTTTGGCCGCGACATTGGCGATTATTTTATTGCCAGTTATGCTGCTTTTTTGTTGTATCTCACCAGTTTCTCCATTGTTAGCCGGTCGAGCTTTTTTACGGAGGCAGGAGCAGAAGTTGTGGTTAAGTACCAGAAGTCGTCGCTGGCAGGGCCGCAAAAAGATGAGATACAGGAGAAGCTGGAGGCCCTGATGCGTGACGAACGTTATTTTGCCAATAATCTGGCATCGTTATCCGATCTGGCGAATCGCGTGGGAGAAACACCACACCGGGTGTCGCAAGTCATAAACGAAAAATATGGAATGAATTTCTTTAACTGGCTTGCCAGCTACCGGATCGAAGAAGCCAAACAAATTCTTTCGGGGACCGATCGGAAAAAGTACAAGATTGAAGAGCTTGCCGAAATGGTTGGTTACAATTCAAAAGCAACCTTCAATAAAGCGTTTAAAAATCAGACCGGACAAACCCCTTCCGAATTCCGGGACTCCATTAGCTAAAGCCGTTTTGGTATGTATTGATTCATCGGGACGGTGTATCGCCCGATAAACTTTTACGTTTTTTGATAAGGTAACCCGTTGATTTGCTGAAAAAATTAAAAACAGAAACTATGAATGATCGGCAAATTTACATCGACTGGATTCGGATTTTCCTAATCTTTAGCGTCTTTCTTTTTCACGTTGGCATGGTTTTTAATGGCTGGGACTGGCATATCAAAAACGATGTCCGGGTTGAAGCTCTCAATCCGGTTATGATGCTGTTGCATGCCTGGCGGATGCCCCTCTTATTTTTGGTGTCGGGTGCCGGGACCCGTTTTGCGCTTGGGTTCAGGAGAAAAAAACAGTATGTTGCGGAACGGAGCAAAAGGCTTTTGGTCCCGTTAATTTTCGGGATTTTCCTGCTTGTTCCGGTGCAGGTTTATATCGAAAAGATCAATCAGTACCCCAACTTGCTGAATTTCTACCAGCATATGTTCGATGGCGTTTATCCGGCAGGAAATTTCAGTTGGCACCACCTTTGGTTTATTGTGTACCTGTTTTTTATCTCGATGGTATTTGTGCCGTTTATTGGCTTGTATCGTTCGCGCTATTATCGGGGTTTTGACGAATGGTTGGTGCGCCTTTCCTCGGGCAGGGCAGGACTTTTGCTGCTTTATGTCCCAATCCTGCTTTCGCAAATCGTTTTGCGCCCATATTTCCCAAAAGAAACTCATGCATTTACAAACGACTGGGCTTATATGTGCCTCGACTTTCTTTACTTCCTGTATGGATTTGTTCTGCTTGGCAATCAGAAAATCGTGGAAACGATTCAGCGCGACAGGCAGATTTTTTTGGCGGTGACAATCATCTGCATAGGCTTGATGTTTGGGGCCCTCAGCCTGTTTAATCATTCCCGGGCAGGTTGGCTCGTTTATGATGTTCTATCTCTGCTGATGAGTTGGTCGGTTGGCCTGGCAATCATCGGCTATGGCCGTAAATATGCCAACAGCGATCGTCCTTTGCGTAGTTCGTTGAATATGGCGATTTACCCGTTTTATTTGCTGCACCAGCCCATCATAATCGTTGTGGCTTATTTTGTTGTTCCGTTGGGTTTTCCGGTCTTCCTGAAAGCATTATTTATTGTGGCTATCAGTTTGATACTTATCTGGAGCATTTATCATTTCCTGATTGTGCCATTTAATTTTATGCGCCTGATTTTTGGTATGAAGCGAAAAGACAGCATTGTCCCGAAAGAAACGGTCAGACCAGCTTTTGCAATGATTTCGTTTCGCAGACGGGAAAATCAGGCTTTGTAGCGGGCGTGGTTCTGAGCGGTCGGCCCGATGTATAGACAAAGAGGTAGCCTGTGGTTTCATTCTGCGGCTACCTCTTTGTTTTATAAACAATTAGTATCCTGGCGATCACTTTTTTGCCGGAGCATCGGCCAACGTTCCGGCCACATGTTCCACTTCGCGGAAAACCCGTAACAGGTTGCCTCCCCAGATTTTCCGGATGTCTTCTTCCGAATAGCCCCGCTTCAGCAGTTCGAGGGTAATTGCCGGGAACTGGCTGACATCGGCACAGTCGGACAGGCCGCCACCGCCGTCAAAATCGCTGCCAATACCTACGTAGTCAACGCCAACCAGGTTTTTCACGTAGTCGATGTGGTCGACCAGATCTTTAACCGACGGAAGCGGTTTGGGGTTTTCTTCTTGGAACCGGTCCCATTTGTCATAAAATTCCTGACGTTCCTGGTCGCTCATTTTGGCCGACTGGCTGCGGTAAATCCTCCGAAATTCTTTTTCCTTCTGGTATCTGACAGTTGTAGTATCCGGTTCTTTGATGTAGTCGTCGAGCAGGCAAATCTGGATAACCCCGCCTTTGGCCGCCAGCTTGCGGATCATTTCGTCGCTCATGTTCCGGTCGTGTTTGCATACCGAACGGACCGAACTGTGTGAAGCAATAACCGGCGCTTTGCTGGCTTCAACCGCATCGAAGAATGATTTATCGGAGGCGTGCGACACATCGACCATGATCCCCAATCGGTTCATTTCGGCAACCACCTGACGGCCAAAATTGCTCAATCCGTTGTGTTCGGCCGGAGCGGGGTCGCTCGACGAGTCGCAGATGTCGTTATGAAACGAGTGGCAAAGTGTGATGTACCGGACTCCCCGATTGTAGAATTCTTCGACGCGCGACAGGTCTTTGCCGATCGGAAAGCCGTTCTCCATGCCAATGTAAGCGGCCCGTTTCCCGGTTTTTTCAATCCGGGCCAAATCATCAGCTTTCAAAGCCAGAGTAACCAGGTCGGGATGATGTTCGACCATCGAATGAATCGAGTCGAGCATCTGGTTGGCCAATTTGTATGTCGATCTGTAGTTCTCTTCGGTGCGGGGCTTTTGTCCGGTGAAAACGGCGAAGAACATGGCATCGAGGCCTCCTTCCTTCATCCGAGGCAAATCGACGCGACTTTTAGGTGCTTCATTTCGTTTGCTGATGTCGAAGTCGTTTTTCAGCAGTAACATCGGCGTGTCGCAATGGGTGTCTACGGTCAGGCATTTGGCATGAATGCGCCGGGCTTCCTTCAGGATCTGATCGTCGCTTTTTGATGATGTAAAACTCATCAAACTAAGGATAATCAGGGCGGATGTAAGTTTTTTTGCAAGTTTCATAGCGTATTTGATCAGGATATTTCCAAAAGTACTGAAATGCTGATTTGAATTTTCAATCTGTTGGAAAGAAGGAGAATTGATTACAGAAATATAACAATGCAGGATCAAATTATCTTTTTATGCTAACGTTGTGAGAGATAGCATTATTCCCTAATTCTGAGAAAAGATCCAATGCTATGCCGGAAGTATTTAGGGAGTTCGGTTTTGTTTTCTTTTTCTATTCAAATGAAGGTCAGGAGCCAATGCATATTCATGTGAGAAAAGCTGGTGGATTTGCAAAATTCTGGGTAGAACCGATCGAACTTGATTTTGCCAAGGGATGAAAGTCTCTGATTTAAAAATAGCAGAACAGTTGATTAAAAATCATATTGAACTAATAAAAACGAAATAGTATGAAATACATGGTAACTGAACGGATGTTTACTTGTCAGAAGGTGTGGTATGAAAACGGGATGATTTGTCTGTTGCTTTCTGATAATCGGGAGGTGCGGTTCCCCGTTTACCTGAATGAAACGAACATGCCACGGTAACAAAATTTATGGTGGTGGCACCAAAGGCCATGTTAATATTATTAGAGAAGCTAATTTCCATGGCATGGAGTTTCATAAGTACACGCCTAAATTTCAATATTTTAACAACAATATTTATTTATGAAAAACTTAGGAATGCTATAGAGAAAGAAGTTTCTGTGATGGAAATTATCGGTGGAGGGACAGGGATTCATTGGCCGTTGTTGGATGAAGATCTTTCTGTAACCGGAATTCTCGAAGGCCGGTTTGGGCATGTTTAAAACCGTAAAAGTATAAATGCAAAAGGGGCGATTATCTAAAAATGATCAGCCCCTTTTGCACATTTAGGTCTATAGTTAATCAAGCTCTTTAATCCGGATGTTTCTGAATTTCAGCTCCGATCCGTGTCCGAGGAAACCGATATGCCCGGTGTGGCGTTCCAGTCCGGGGTGATCTTTGTGGTCGGGGGTCCCGTTTTTAGTAGCTTCTTTCACATTGCCATCCACAATCACTTCGCCGTTCAGGGTAATTTTAATGTCGTCGCCTTTAACGATTACCTCTTCGTAGTTCCATTCTCCGACTGGTTTCAGAAATTCGCGCTTGGCCGGGATGATGCCATAAACCGATCCGTGATACTGGTAGGGTTGCAGGTCGGCATAGATTGGCGCTGTGTTGTCGAGTATCTGCAGTTCTTTGCCCACATAAGCGGCATCGCCTTCAAACGGTGCGTGAATGCCCAGTCCGTTGTTGGCGCCGGGAGTCAGCAAAAACTCGAAACGGAAAATGAAGTTCGAATATTCTTTGGCGGTGTATAGGTTGCCATGGCTGCCTTCTTTCGGGTGGATGGCCAGTACGCCATTTTCCACGACATAATCGGTTTTGTTGCCAACCCAGTTATCCAGGTCGCGCCCGTTAAACAGCGAGACAAACCCCTCGGCCTTTTCGGCGTCGCTCAACGCAGCGTTGTCCGGATTGATTTCGCGCACATAAATGTTGCGAAAAGCCAGGTCGGTTCCATGGGCCTGCAGTTCAATCGGGCCTTCACTGAAGATCGGGATGTTTCGGTCCCAGTAGTTTTCCATGATGACATTGTCGACAACCAACACGCCGTTCAGGTAAACGGTTACCCGTTGGTCGACCATCCGGATACGGAATGTGTTCCAGTCGCCAATGGCATTGTCAGCCAAGACCAGTGGTTTACTGGGGTTTTTCTGGTTATTATACAATCCGCCGCTGCCAACCTGGGCACCCACGTCAACGCGCGATGTATCCCAAATCTGTACCTGAGGCGATCCGCGCAGATAAATACCGCTGTCGCCTTCCTTGCTGATCCGCCAGTCGACCAGCATATCAAAGTCTTTGTAGTTTTTCCGGGTACACAGGTTGTCGCCGTTGCCGTTAAACACGATGCAGCCATCTTTAACCGACCAGTTTTCAAGCATTTTCAGGTTAGCCTTTTCCTGTTCTTTGGCCAATTCTTTCGGAGACATTTTGGCCCGTTCAATGGGGTTTTTCACCAATCCTTGCCAGCCACTCAGGTCTTTCCCGTTGAAAATGGGAACATAGCCGGGTTCATCGGGCATTTTGTCTAAGTATTCCTGAATGTCGATTTTGAAATACTGACTGTCGGGCCCGGTGATTTTAGCTTTTACTTTTTCCAGGGTTTGACGGACAATTTGCCCGGTCAGCCCGTTTTTCTCGCCTGGCGAGGGCAGGGCAATCTTCATGGCTGCCATAGCGGCTGTGCCGCTTAAAGCATCCTGATCGAGATAGGGCGCAACGAACACCAGCGACAGGAATGTTTTGACCGATCCGGCTGCATCGATAACCCGGTTTTGCTCTTCGGTTGAGGTGCATTGAGGCATGATCTTTTCCAGCCAAAGTAGTTTCTGGTCGTCCGGATTTTGATTGTTGAGCGCCAGTTTCAGGTAGGATGCAAGGGCATCTTTGCGGAAAGCTGGTTGTGCCTGATTGGTAAATACGTCGAATAACGCCGGAAGGGCGTCGACGCTGGGCCAGTTGGTCAGCGCTCTGAATGCCGATTCTTTTTCTCCGGGTTGGCCGGTTTTCAGTATCGAAACAACGCTTTTCTGTGCGCTTTTGTCGTTGAGGAATGGCAGGACCGGAATCAATTTTTCTTTTTGGCCCCCGGAAGTTATCTCGTTCAGGATAATTGTTGAAGAAGGGGCATTGTCGTTGGTATAAAGTGCAATGATGGCTTGCCGGACAGCTTCAGTTTCGTCGGGGCGGTCGGTTTTTTTCAGCAGAGCGATCAGGCTTTCGATGTCTTCGGGTTCAGCCAGAGATTTAAGCGCCGAGAAATTGGCCTGGCTTACGTTGGGATCGGTTGAGGCGATCAGCTGTTTGGCCAGCTTGTAATGCCTGGTGGCACGCCGGGCTGCCAGCACATGCAGGATGACTACCTTGCCGCTGTTCGGTTGTTCGTTGATCTGACCGGCCAGGATGTCGCATTCCTTTGTTGAACAGGCTGTTAGCAGGGCTTTTTCGAGGGCTGCAAGTTCTTCGTCTGATTGTGTTTTTTTTAATTGTTCGAGCAGGACGGGAACTGACTTCGCTTTTTGGTTCATAACCAGTGCCGCAATAGCTTCTTGGCGGACTGACAAATCGGGAGAGGAGAGGCTCGGCAAAATGGCTTTCTCGAGTACCGCTTCTTCGGGGCGGTTGGCCAGGAAGGCCAGTAATTCTCCTTGTGTTTCAGGCGATGTCTTTTTCAGGAGGCCAATCCATTGATTTACCTCATCAGTGGTGAGCCCATTCCCGGCTACTTGCAGAACGGCATTCCGGTAGGTTTTATCCGGATTTTTGAATTCTTTCAGTAAGACCGGCATGGCCTCGGTACCTTGGTTCGCACGGATAATTGCAAGTGCCGACGATCGGAATTGCAGTTGTGCGGGGTGTGTACATTTTTTCAGAATGTCGTTACAGAGTGAATTACTCAGGCTTCTTTCTCCATTGTCAGCCAGGTTTTTAAGA
The DNA here is from genome assembly GCA_029265715.1 of Bacteroidota bacterium. Classification (GTDB taxonomy): domain Bacteria; phylum Bacteroidota; class Bacteroidia; order Bacteroidales; family Prolixibacteraceae; genus Aquipluma. The sequence continues at coordinate 29,682 of JAJUGZ010000033.1, read as the reverse complement.
TAATCCAGGTATGAAACTATGGTATTGGTTGCATCAGGGGCGTAGCCGGCTTTTTGAACAGCTGCCCTGAAGACCGGTTCCGAAGCTTTTTCGCCCAGCTGCCCCAAAGCCGCATAGACTTGTTTCAGAGTTGCCGGTTCGGCAGTGCTGGCCAATGAAATCAGGTATGGTTCGGCTGGGCGATATTTCAGGACGCCTAAATCCTTGATAAACTCAATTTGCGCTGCTCCTGGTTGCTTCGGGAGGTTCCTGAAAATGGCCTGTGCAGCTTCCTCAGACCCGATGGTGGTGAGTGTGGCTACTGCCGGGGAAAACAAATCTGGCGAATTCAGGTATGTCTCGAGCGCAGAAATGGTTGCCGATTGGCCGCAATACGCCAATCGGCCGATAAAGAAAGCTTTTACTTCTTTATCAGATGCTTTGGCGAGTGCGGTTAGCAATGCGTTTTCAACCATGCCCCGGATATTTTCCTGTCCGGGGGCGCCGGCAAACTGGGCCAAACTGTTCAGTGCATAGCGGGCCTGCGTATCATCGCCGGTGCCGGGCGTGACAATCAGGTTGCAGAACCTGGCTATTCCATCGGGGCCAAGCTGGGCAATTTCGCTCACGAGCCGGTCGGTATGTTCGTTGTTTTGGGCCGGGAACTGGGCCAGTATATCGGCCACCTTGGTTTCCAGCGTTCGGCGGTCCTGGCTAAATGTCGGGGCCATCAGTAACACTGTCAGTGCAACAGTCAGTATATGTTTAAGATATTTCATCCGTATAAATTTTCAATGTTATTTCTTACAATTTTCGTATCTATTTCTGTTTTTCAAAATGATTTTTCAACGAGATGGAATAGCCATTTGTACATTTTCGGTTGGTATGAGCTGTAGCTCTTATGGCTATTTCATTCGGTAAAAATTTGGTTTAATGTAGTTTATTCGTTGTAATCAGCGGCCTTTCTTAAAACAGGCAGCCTGAAGTTTCGGGACTGAAGCTATATCTGCCATTCGCCGCGCATGGGCTGGTTGATCAGTTTGTTGGCTTCGTCGTCGTTGATGAACTCCTGTTTGACCGGGTCAAATTCGAGCGTCCGGCCGAGGCGCAGCGCCACAACACCCATGTTGACAATGGTTGCCGAGCGGTGGCCATTGGTTTCGTTCAGCGCGAATTTCTTCCGGCTGCGGACCGAGTCGCTGAATACCGTGATTTGTGGCTCCGGATCGGGCAATGTGTCGATCAGTTCCTTCAGTCGCGGGATGTTTGATTTAAATCCTTTGTATATCTTGCCATTGGGCCCTTCAATGTATGCTGCATGCTGGTCGCGGTTTTCGCCATCCAGGATAATCTGGCACCCGTCGGAATAGGTGAAGGTGATGCGGCGCCAGGTCCCGATGGCATCGTAATGTTGTTGCGGGGCGTCAACTTCTACTTTTACCGGGCTGGTGTCGTCTTTGCCCAGGATGTACTGCACCGGGTCGATATAATGTTGCCCCATATCGCCCAGCCCGCCACCGTCGTAGTCCCAGTATCCGCGGAAAGTCTGGTGGGTGCGGTGCTCGTTGTATGGCTTTTCGGGAGCCGGGCCCAGCCACATGTTGTAATCGAGTGTATCGGGGACCGGTTGCGGGGCGAGGTTGGTTTTCCCGACCCAGTAGAATTTCCAGTTGAACCCGGTCACGCCGCTGATGGTCACTTTCAGGGGCCAGCCCAGAACCCCGCTTTCAACGGCTTTCTTTAGCGGTTTAACAGGCGTGTCCAGTCCGTAGAAAACATCTTTGAACCGGAACCATGTATTCAGGCGGAACATTCGCCCTGTTGCGTTGATCGCTTCCACCACGCGTTTGCCTTCGCCAATGGTTCGGGTCATGGGTTTTTCGCACCAAACGTCTTTCCCGGCCTGGGCTGCCATGACCGACATAATTCCGTGCCAGTGCGGGGGGGGTGCAATGTGAACAATATCAATGTCGGGGCGGATCAGAACTTCGCGGAAATCGGCATACCCTTTGGCGTCGGGGCCTGCCAGTTTCAGGGCTTCGGCTAAATGGTTTTTGTCTACATCGCAGACGGCCAGTACGCGGGTGTCTTCATATGGAATATGCCCTTTGCCCATTCCACCGACCCCGATAATTGCTTTGGTAAGTTGATCGCTGGGGGCCAGGAACCCGTGGCCGCCCAACACATGCCTCGGGATAATGGTGATCCCGGCGGCAGCCACCAACGACTTTTTCAGAAAATCGCGGCGGTTGTTTTTCATTTCGGTCATTTGTATTTAATTGGATTTAGTTTGTAGTTAATTTACGTAATTGTCACATACAAAGAAAGGCAGGGCGGTATAATACGCGGGGTAACAAATGGGGTAATGCCCGAATTTTTTTTTTGAAAGCTGAAAGAAAATGGTTGCTGACCGGCGAAACACGAACAAGAAATTCTCAAGATATAAGATTGGGGTAGCAATATCGTATTGAATAGAGGTTGTGCTCGTGATTGAGCAGTTTGGATTAAACTGAGTGATATACTTCTCTTCGGTGTTTTTTCAGGGCAAGTTTTGAGCCTTTTTTATGCAAATTGTAGTGTCTTCTGTTTTATATTTCTGTTCGTCAGCTTGTTATTGATGGTGTTTTTTCTCCTAATGTCCGTTTTTTATCTTTTTATGTCCGATTTCTGCTTTTCCTGACCTACTGGCTCCCGTAATTTTACATTCAGGAAACTAAGCACTAAACGGATGAAAAAAATTCTTTCAGTGGTTATTGGCGTATTGTTTGCTATTGGGAGCCTGGCTCAAAAATCGCCGTCGGTTTATGTTGACAAAAACGGGACGATGCGGTGGAGCGGGACTAACCAGGAGGCTTCGTTCTTCGGGGTTAACTACACCATGCCTTTTGCTCACGCTTACCGAGCTGCCGGTTATCTGGGCATCGACCGCAAAAAAGCCATCGACGAAGATGTTTACCATTTTGCCCGGTTGGGCTTTAATGCTTTCCGGATTCATATCTGGGATGTTGAAATAACCGATGCCCGGGGCAATCTGGTTGAAAACGACCATCTGGACCTTCTGGATTATTTAATCTCCAAACTGAGAGAACGGAATATTTACACGGTCATCACAGCTCAGACCAATTTTGGGAACGGGTACCCGGAGCGAAATCAGGCGACCGGTGGTTTTTCATACAATTACGATAAATGTAATGTTCACGTTAGTCCGGAGGCCGTTGCGGCTCAGTGGAACTATCTTGCTGCATTGGCCCGGCATGTTAACCCATATACCGGGAAAGCTTATAAAGATGAGCCGGGCATCGTAGGTTTTGAGATTAATAACGAACCTTGTCATCCGGGGAGCCCGGCCGAAACCCGCGCCTACATTAACAGCATGCTTGATGTACTGCAGCAGGCCGGCAACCGCAAACCGGTTTTTTACAACGTAAGCCATAATCTTCAGCAAGAAGAGGCCTATTTTTCGACCAATATTCAGGGAACAACCTACCAGTGGTACCCAACGGGACTAGTAGCCGGTCACATGCGCAAAGGTAACTTTTTGCTTTCGGTCGATCAATATCCAATCCCCTTTTCGAAAATCAGAGGGTTTAGTCAGAAGGCCAGACTGGTTTATGAATTCGATCCGGCCGATTTGTTGTATTCCTATATGTATCCGGCGATGGTTCGTTCGTTCCGGAGCGCCGGTTTTCAGTGGATCACCCAGTTTGCCTACGACCCGATGGAACTAGCCCGGGTCAATACCGAATATCAAACGCATTATCTGAACCTGGCCTACACGCCCGGGAAGGCGATCAGCATGAAAATAGCAGCCGAGGCGGCATTCAGCCTTCCCCGGAACAAATCGTTTGGCGTTTATCCGGCCGATACGGTTTTTGGCAACTTCAGGGTTAGTTATAAACAGGACCTGAGCGAATTGAATTCCCCGGATAAATTCTATTATTCCAACAGTACGCAAACCGTTCCGGTTGATGCCTTGCGCCTGAAATCGGTGGCCGGCGTGGGCAGTTCGCCGGTGGTGGGCTACGAAGGAACCGGAGCGTATTTTATTGACAAGCTGGAAGACGGAATATGGCGTTTGGAAGTGATGCCTGATGTGGTCCGGGCAAGCGACCCGTTTGCCAAACCATCATTGAACAAAGATGTAGGGCGCATTTACCGGCGGGCCTGGGATATGACACTGAGCCTGCCCGACCTGGGTAAAAGCTTTAGTATTACCGGAATTAATCTGGGTAATCCGACACGTGGAAGAACTGGCAACGGGATCATTCGTTCGTTGATGCCCGGTGTTTACCTGCTGCAAAAAGAAGGCATTGTTCCGGGCAAAACATGGCAGGGTGAAACTGTTTGGGGAACCATTCGGTTGAATGAATTTGTGGCGCCTCGGGTATCAGACAAAAATCTAACGGTTTATCATGAGCCTGCGAAAATCATTTCTGCTGGAGAAGCATTGAAAATCAAGGCCATTGTAGCCGGGTTCCAATTTCCTGATTCTGTTCTGGTTTATCCCGACAACGTTTCTTTCTGGAGTCCCCAAAATCCGTATTACAAAATGAAACGGACGGGCGGTTACAATTATCAGGTGGTTATACCGGCTGACAATATAAAAGAAATAAGTTTCAAGTATAACATCGTTGTTTTCAGTAGCGATCAAAAACAAACGTTTCCCGCAAATGAGTCAGGCAGTCCGCTGGATTGGGATTATACTGGCGATCAATTCTATGCTACACAGGTTCTTGATAAGCAAAAGCCTATTGTGTTGTTTTCGGTAACCGACAAATACAGTGGGCTGGAATCGTTCACGTTGCCCGAATGGAGTTCGGTTGGGCGAATGCTAGTCGAAAACGCCCCGACGGAGAAAAATACGCTTCGGATTGTGTTTCAGTCGGATGATGACCATCCGCGGTTTTATCTGAGAACATACATTGGAGACGAAGTAGCATGCCTGCACGATCGCTTAAAATTAGCGAAATACCTGTGTCTTCAGGTCAAAAAGGCCCCCGAAGGGCTAAAGGCCGGGTTTGTAACTTCGAGTGGTTACACCTATCGGGCATCATGTCCGCAGCCTGAAAACAATATAGTACGGATTCCGCTTTCGGCGCTGCAACAAGCAGAAACAGCCTTGCTCCCGGTTGCTTATCCGGTTTTTACAGAGTCTCATTTTTATCCGGTTACAGCAGAACTTTTCCGGGCTGAAACCATCGAAAGCTTCGAATTGTCGGTTGATGGCGAAAAAGGTCAGTCCTGCGAAATTGAACTCGGATCTGTCTGGATTGAATGATGAATAGATTTTGATTAAGAGAATTCTAATAAATATGGAAAGGATAGCAACCTTTATAAAACTTACAGTTATGAACAATAAAAACGTAAAATTTAGCATTTGGGCTATTTTGCTTCTGCTTTGCATGCTTGGGGGGAGAATGTCTTCAGCCTGGGCACAGCAGACTGAGCGGGTTATTTCGGGAAATGTGGTCGACGAAACCAATGATCCGCTTCCCGGGGTTACGGTGGTTGTCGTTGGCACCACTATCGGGACTATTACGGATGCCGATGGTAACTATTCACTCCGTATTCCGGCCAAAAGTCAGGAGTTAAGCTTCTCATACATTGGCTATAAAACACAGCAGCTGCCCGTACCTTTGGGAAATACGCTGAATGTAAAAATGGCTACCGAAACACAGGAGCTTAGCGAGATGGTGGTTGTTGGATACGGGACGCAGCGCAAAAGCGATCTGACCGGCTCGGTTTCCAGTGTGAGCGCTAAAGATTTTAACAGTGGCTTGATCAGTTCGCCCGAGCAGTTGATCACCGGAAAGATATCGGGCGTGCAGATCATGTCGAATAGTGGGTCGCCAACGTCGGGAAGTACCATCCGCATTCGGGGCGGAGCTTCGCTGAATGCCAGCAACGACCCATTGATCGTATTAGACGGCCTCCCTCTGGAAAGTGGCGGCATTAGTGGAAACTCAGGCAATTTTATGAGCCTGATCAACCCGAATGACATTGAAAATATCACTATCCTTAAAGATGCGGCATCGACCGCTATTTACGGTTCGCGTGCATCGAATGGGGTTATTTTCATTACCACGAAAAAAGGGGCTGGAGCTAAAGGGATGAGCATGAGCTTCTCGACTACGAATTCCATTCAGGTGCGCACCAAACTGCCCGACATGTTGTCGCGCGACCAGTTTATCGATGTAATGAGCAGTGAAGGAACGGCTGCCCAACGAGCCCTCATCGGAACTGGCAATACCGACTGGAACGACGAAATTTATCAGGCGGCCTTCGGGACCGACAACAATCTGAGCTTGTCGGCCCGTATTGCCCAGAACACGCCGCTTCGGGTATCGGTGGGATACTACAACCAGAATGGAATACTGAAAACCGACAATGCCGAACGTTTGACCGGGAGTGTGTCGGTTTCGCCTTCATTTTTAGACGATTTTCTCAAACTGAACCTGAACGCCAAGCTTTCGCATAACAACAACCGTTTTGCCAACGGAAACGCTATCTGGGCAGCTTCAACCTTTAACCCGACCTTGCCTGTTTATAATACCGATGGAAGCTTTGGCGGTTACAACGAAGCCGTCGACAATTCGGGAGCGCCGGTAAACGCAGCTGTCCGAAACCCGTTAGGACTGCTTGAACAGTATCATTCGACCAGTCAGGTTGACCGTGCAGTTGGGAACCTTGACGTCGATTACAAGTTTCAGTTTTTGCCCGACCTGCGCTTTAAAGCAACTCTGGGGTACGATTATGCCAAAGGCGAAGGGAACATTTATGTCCCGGCCGAGGCAACGCAATATTATACCACCGGAGGGCGCGACTACCAATATGGCCCGCAGAAAAATGTAAACCGCCTGCTGACGACTTATCTGAATTACTCCAAGTATTTCGAAAACATTAAAAGTAATGTTGAAGCCATTGTTGGTTACGACTACCAGTACTGGAAAAGCACGACCCCAACCTATTCGGAACTAAACGTGGCCGGCGATGTGCAAAGCACTTCGGCTGCCCGGGATCAACGTCACGTGATGCTGTCGTACTATGCCCGTCTGAACTATAGCTATAACTCGAAATATATGCTGACCACCAGTTTGCGCCGCGACGGAACTTCGCGCTTCAGCTACGATAATCGCTGGGGGGTATTTCCTTCGGTGGCCCTGGCTTGGAAACTGGACGAAGAATCATTTCTGAAAGACAATCCGGAGTTGAGTACCTTTAAGCTTCGCCTGAGTTACGGTATTACCGGGCAGCAGGAAGGTATCGGTAACTACAACTATTTGCCGGTTTACACTTACAGCCAGAATGGGGCCCAGGTACAGTTCGGCGACCAATGGTACTATACGTACCGTCCTGAAGCCTATGTTTCGAACTTGAAATGGGAGACTACTAGATCGTGGAACGCCGGCTTTGACTTCGGTATCATCGACGATAAAATCACGGGGACCTTCGACTACTACACCCGCAAAACCGAAGACTTGCTGGCTACCGTTCCGGCAGCTGCAGGAACCAACTTCGACAAAAATATCCTGACCAATGTGGGGAATGTGGACAGCCATGGTATTGAAATAACCATTAATGCAACGCCGGTTAAAACCGATAACTTCAGTTGGGATGTGAGCTTCAACATGAGCTGGCAAAAAATGAAAGTGAAAAACTTGTCGCTTATTGAAGGCGGCTCGACCACCAATACGCTGGTTGGCCCAAGCATCGATAGCTACCAGTTCCAGGTTTTGACCGAGGGCTACGAGCCGTACATGTTTTACCTGTACCACCAGCTGTATGATGTCGAAACCGGGAAACCCATTGAAGGTGCTTATGCCGACCTGAACCACGATGGCAATATCAACTCGAGCGACCTGTACCGCTATCATTCGCCGGCGCCCGATTTCATTTTTGGGTTCAGTACCTCGCTGAACTATAAAAAATGGACAATGAACATGAACTTCCGGGCTAATGTGGGCAACTACGTTTACAACGGTATGTCCATGAATACCGGAGCCTGGAGTACGGTAAGTTACAACTCATATCAGTTGAACAACCTGAATAAGAGTTACTTGAAAACTGGGTTCAACAACCGCCAGTACCTGTCTGATTATTATATTGAAAATGCTTCGTTCCTGAAAATGGACAACCTGACGCTGACCTACAACTTCGGTAAGATTGGGGATATTTGCAACCTGAACATCAACGGGATGGTGCAAAATGTATTCACTATCACCAAGTATTCCGGTGTTGATCCCGAAGTCCCGAACGGCATGGACATTTCGTTTTATCCGCGCCCAACAACCTTCTCTTTGGGTTTAGGCCTTAATTTTTAATAGCATAAGTTGAGCTGATATGAAACGAACATGTTGCTTCATAACATCCGGCGATATGCTTATAATTTAGTAACATGGAGTTTTATACTACCTTAAAAAAACAAATTATTAGTATGAAAAAAATATTTTTATATATGCTGGTAGCAAGCACCATTCTGTTTGCCTCGTGCGAGAAAGATCTGGACCAGTACCCTAAAACCGAAACAACCTCGAATTCGGTTTATGAAAAAGCCGAAAACTACAAAGCTGTGCTGGGGAAACTGTACACCTCGTTTGTAACAACCGGCCAGGAAAAAGGCGGTGGTAATTCCGACCTGTCAAGCAACAATGGGCAAGATTACATGCGTTGTTTCTTCAACCTGCAGGAATGCGGTACCGACGAAGTGGCCTCAACCTGGCTCGAAGGCGATAAGGTAGGAGATCTGACGTTTCTTTCGTGGGATGCCAACGACCCCTGGGTATCGGATATGTATTACCGTATTTATTATACTATTGCGCTGAGCAACGAGTTTTTGCGCAATGCCACCGATGAAAAGATTGCCGGTTTTACCGAAGCCGAACAAGCCGAGATCCGGCATTACCGTGCCGAAGCCCGTTTCATCCGCTCGCTGGCTTATTCCCACGCATTAGACTTGTTTCGGAATATTCCGTTTGTAACCGAAAACGATCCGGTTGGCGCGTATGCTCCACCACGCTATACCGCGAAGCAAGTGTTCGATTACGTGGTATCGGAATTGAAAGACATTGAAGCCGACTTGCTTCGCAAAGATGACGCCGACTTTGAGTATGGACGGGCATCGAAAGCTGCCGCCTGGACCCTATTGGCCAAAGTTTACCTGAACGCGCAGGTTTACGTGGGAGAAGACCATTATACCGATTGTATCACTTACTGTAACAGAGTCATTAATGGCGATGCTGGAAACTATTCGTTGGAAGCCAATTTCCGAAAACTCTTTAATGCGGACAACCACCTGCGAACCAATGAGATTATTTTCCCGCTCCCGGTCGACGCCACGCACACCGTTTCGTGGGGAGCTACAACTTATCTGATTTGCGGAGAAGTGAGTAACACTTCCGACTACCAAAAACCCGAAGACTATGGTGTAACTAGTGGTTGGGGCATGTTCCGTGTGCGCGGTGAATTACCGGATTTGTACAACGATGCTGATGGACGTAAATTGTTCTTCACCGAAGGACAAACTCAGTATCTGGATGAAGTGGACAATCAAAGTTACGGCTATTTTATGTCGAAATGGACCAATCTGACTGATGCCGGTGAAATCGCTTCGAACACGGCCGATGGTGGCGTCAATACCGATTTCCCGCTGTTTCGCCTGGCCGATGTGTACCTGATGCTCGCCGAAAGTGTGATTCGCAGAGGCAGCGGGAGCTCTGCAGCCACAGCCCTTAATTTAATAAACCAGTTGAGGCAACGGGCTTTTGGCGATAACTACGAAACTGAGGGCAAACTGACTGCCGCCGACCTGACAATCGATTTTATTTTGGATGAGCGGGCCCGCGAACTGAGCTGGGAGTGTACCCGTCGTACCGACCTGATCCGCTTTGGCAAATTCACCACCAACGCATATATCTGGCAATGGAAAGGCGGCGTGAAGGATGGGAAAGCCGTTGACAGTAAATACAATTATTACCCGATTCCGACTTCGGACCTTACGGCTAATCCGAATTTATATAACGATGGATATTGATTTGGCTAATTAAAAACGAGTACAACAATGAAATAGCCATGATTTGCAAATACCAACAGATAATGAAAATAATAACCGGATCATGGCTATTCCATCTCGTTGAAAAACCATTCTGAAAACAGAAATAGATACGAAAATTGAAAGAAGCAACTTTGAAAATTTATACACATGAAAAATGTAAAACGAATCCTGTTCGCATTACTGTCGCTTGTGGCATTTACTGCCTGCGAAAAAGATGGCGACCTGATCACGTTGTCGGGGCTTGAAAAAAATAACCTGATGGCAACCCGGACTGAGGTGATACTTACACAGGCCAATAGTGCCGAAAATGTGTTGGCACTTTCCTGGACCACGAGTACCCTGACTGTGAGTGATCCTTCCATGTCGGCGCCCAACATTCTGAAAACTACGTTGCAAGTATCAAAAACACAAAATTTCTCTGGGACGGTAGTCGAATCGGTTGAATCGACCCTTTCGCGCACTTTTACCGGGGCCGAACTAAATACCATTGCCAAAACACTGGGAGCCACGCCCGGCGAAGCAACTTCTGTCTATTTTCGGCTGAAATCATCCATTGGCGATAACATAGATCCGGTTTACAGCGATGTAGTAACCGTAACCGTGACCGCTTATAAAATTGATATGAGTGTTGGGTTCATTCTTAATTCGAAACAGGAGGATACCGGTGTGACCTTGTATTCGGCAACGTCAAATGGCGAATACATTGGGTTTATAGGTGCGACAGGCTGGTATAACTATTACCTGAAAGAAGGCGACGGCACTATTTGGGGAAATGATGCCGTTACCGGAACCCCATTTGTTGCATCTTCGGCAAGTGGACGATGGAACTTTTGGTTCCCTGGGATTAGTGGGTGTTACTACGTGGATGTTAACACCACTAAAAAAGTTTGGTCGGCCTTGCTGATACCGTCACTGACAGTCAGCGGAGATATTTCAGGAGAAATGACATTCGATCGCCCGAATGTGAAATGGACAATTCCGTTTACGGCAACTTCGACAAATCTAACCGTGAAGATTAGCGGAACCGGTAAATTATATAACAGCACAACTGGCACCAACGATGCAGCTGCAATTGACACTCCGGTGGCATTCGCCCAAAGCGGCGGGAACCTGGTTTTTGCCAGTCAGGCCGGAAACATTAATATTACAGTTCCGGCGAAAGGTGAATATACCCTGACAATTGACCTGAGCAACCCGAAAAACTGGACCGTTGAGGCTGTCGAAGGGACTGGAGGTCCGGTTGTTATCAATCCGTATGTTTATCTGCCGGGTATCGACGATGGGATCTCCGGAAGTTGGACATTTAATAATACCTTAAGCCTTTACAACGAAGACGAACTTGCGTATGCCGGGGTTGTCAATGTCAATTCGCTTTGGGGGTACGGTATCTACACCGAAAAAGATAATTGGGATGAAAAATACGTTTACGCATCGGGCGATGCCTATTCGGGAACCTTGGCATACAAAGGTTCGTCTAACCTTCCTGCCCCGGCTGCAGGACTTTATCTGATTGATACATCGCTGAAAGGGTTGACCTACAAGTTAGTTGGTATTGGAAATCAGATTTATGTCTCCGGATTGAACGATGTCTGGGATTTCAGCGTAATCTTGGCGGCGACGGCCACGGTTGGAACTTATTCTGGACAGGTAACAATCAGCAAGGCATCTTCGTGGGGGTTCCAGATTCACCTGGATACTTCGTGGAACCATAAGTTCGGAGGTTCGTCAGGCAAATTGTATTACAGCGGAAGCAACATAACCGATGATGCAAGCTTGGCTCCGGGAACCTACACCTTGACTGTTGATTTGTTAAACGGAACTTATAGTATTACTCAATAATTTCAGGAATTTTACGTCACCGTTGCCAGTATACGGAGCGGTGACGTAATTTCAGGAATATGATCTGATTATCATGATGAATAAAAAACAATTGATGAAATAGCCCTAAGAGCTAAAGCTCATACAAACCGAAAATGTATAAATGGCTATTCGCTTCGCGGATTTCACTGCGTGGATCTTTGCTGCGCTCCGATTCGCAAGCTCAATTTCATGTCGGTGCGAATTTGATTGAAAAATAATAGCTGTTCCGAAAATTGTACGGACCAACTTCGAAAATTTATACGAATGAAACCAGGAATTATTCTTTTGGCAGCGAGCCTTTTTATGAGTTTGCTTGTTGCCTGCAACGATGAGCCGCAACTTCAAACACCACTTCCGGAGCCGGAGCACGATATGACCGGTTTTGCCAAGGGAGCTGACGTGAGCTGGCTGACCGAGATGGAAAAATCGGGTGCCAAATTTTATAATACCAATGGGAAGGAAATGGAATGCATGCACTTATTGCGTGATCTGGGAATGAACTCCATCCGGTTACGAGTGTGGGCCGATCCGGGCAAACAAAACAAACCGGCAGCTTGGACATGCCTGTCGTTTAACGAATTGAAAACTGCTGTGGCCGAACACACGACTGAAGTGCTCAGCTTGATGAAAGAAAACGGGATTACTCCGGAATGGGTCCAGATCGGAAATGAAACTGGTAACGGGATGTTGTGGGACGATGGCAAAGCTTCTGAAAACATGGCGCAGTATGCAGCGCTTAACAATGCAGGGTACAATGCTGCTAAAGCGGTCTTCCCGGATATTAAAGTCATCGTACATTTGCAAAACGGAAATAACAATTCGCTTTTCAGATGGTTATTCGATGGCCTCAAAAATAATGGAGGGAAATGGGATGTTATCGGCATGTCGCTTTATCCGGCAACAACCAACTGGCAGCAAATGACCGCCGACTGCATTTCAAACATGAACGATATGATCAGCCGGTATGGCAAGGAAGTGATGGTTTGTGAAACCGGGATGCCGTGGGACGAAGCCGATGCGGCGAAATTGTTTCTGACCGATCTGATTGCAAAATCGAAAGGCATTTCAAATAATCAGTGCCTGGGGGTCTTTTACTGGGAGCCCGAGGCATATAACAACTGGAACGGGTACACTCAGGGAGCCTTTGATAACAGTGGAAAGCCGACGGTTGCCCTGGACGCTTTTGCTGAATAAAAAACGAAAAACATGAAGATATATTTCATTGCTATTTTATTATTCTTTAACCTCTGTACAAAAGCCCAGACTAAAGACTTCATCCTGGAGAAAAACTGGAAGTTTACCAAAGGAAATATTGAAGGCGCCGAGCAACCCGGGTTCGACGACTCGAAGTGGCAAACCGTTTCGGTGCCGCATGACTGGGCTATTTATGGGCCCTTCGATAAGGAAGTAGACAAACAGGTAGTGGCCATTACGCAAAACAACGAAACCGAAGCCAGTGAAAAAACAGGACGAACCGGCTCTCTGCCGCACATTGGCGACGGCTGGTACCGCACCGGTTTTGAACTGCCCAAACTGGCTGAAGGCAGCCGTGTACTGGTGGTGTTTGAAGGCGCCATGAGCGACCCCGTTGTGTTTGTAAACGGCCAAAAGGCCGGCGGGTGGGGCTACGGATACGCCTACTTCAACCTCGACATTACCGACCTGGTGAAATCGGGAAACAGCAATTTACTGGCGGTTCACCTGTCGCCTAAACCCTTGTCGAGCCGCTGGTACCCGGGTGCCGGGTTGTTCCGCAAGGTGCATATTCTCGTTCAGCCCAAAAACCACTTCCAACTTTGGAACACCTTCGTGACCACGCCTTTTGTGAGCGACAGCCTGGCACAGATTAACGTGAAAACCAAGGTTGAAGGGAACGATCTTCGTTTGGAAACCGTGATAAAAGATGGCGATGGCAAAGTGTTGGCCAGCGGTTCAAGTGAAACACTGTTTGGCGACGGATTTGAGCAAAACATTGCTTTGAAGAATCCGAAATTGTGGGGACTCGACTCGCCAACACTGTATGTTGCCGAATCGAGACTGTATGACAAAAACGGCACGTTACAGGATGTGCAGACGACCCGTTTCGGGATCCGCACCATCAGTTACACAGCCGGTGAAGGGTTTAAACTGAATGGGCAGGTCACCAAGTTTAGAGGAGTTTGCTTGCACCACGACCTGGGTCCGCTGGGAGCAGCTGTGAATAAAGCCGCCCTGCGCCGCCAGATTCAGATGATGAAAGACATGGGTGCCAACGCAATTCGCAGTTCGCATAACATGCCGTCGTTGGAACAGTTGGAGCTTTGTGATGAGATGGGCATGCTGTTCCTGGCCGAAAGCTTCGACGAGTGGAAAAAGCCGAAGGTGAAAAACGGCTACAACCGCTTCTTCGACGAATACCACGAAAAAGATATTGTGAACCTGGTTCGCGCAACCCGCAACCATCCCTGCATCGTCATGTGGAGCAGCGGCAACGAAGTTCCCGACCAATGGGGAAGCGAAGGCGTGAAACGGGCCAAAATGCTGCAGGAAATTTTCCATCGCGAAGACCCCACCCGCCCGGTTACCGTTGGTATGGATCAGGTAAAAGCGGTAATGGAATCAGGCTTCGGCGCGATTATGGATGTTCCGGGTCTGAACTACCGCACCCACCTGTACGAGGAAGCTTACGACCGCTTCCCGCAGGGTTTTGTGCTGGGCTCCGAAACCGCTTCGACCGTGAGCTCGCGGGGCATTTATAAGTTCCCGGTTGAAAAAGCCGTTGGCAAAATGTACGACGACGGCCAATGCTCGTCCTATGATTTGGAATATTGCAACTGGAGTAATTTGCCCGAGGACGATGCCGTGCTGCAGGATGACAAAGACTGGGTTATTGGCGAATTTGTATGGACCGGATTCGACTACCTGGGGGAACCAACGCCTTACGACGAGTACTGGCCATCGCGCAGCTCGTATTTCGGTATTTGCGACCTGGCCGGCTTGCCAAAAGACCGTTATTACTGGTACAAAAGCCGCTGGAATACCACAGAACCAACCCTGCATTTGTTGCCGCATTGGAACTGGCAAGGCATGGAAGGAGACACTGTTCCGGTGTTTGTCTACACCAGTTACACCAGCGCCGAGCTGTTTGTGAACGGCAAAAGCATGGGTGTCCGAACCAAAAACAAGGATTCGAAACTGGAGCGTTACCGGCTGATGTGGAACAATGTGGTTTATGAACCCGGAGAATTGAAAGTGGTTGTTTGGGACGATAAAGGGAAAGCAGTTGCCGAAGAAATTGTTCGCACGGCCGGCAAACCCTACCGCCTGGTATTGGAGCCCGACCGTAAAGTCATCAGCGCCGATGGCAAGGACATCAGCTTCGTAACCGTTTCTGTGGTCGATAAAAACGGCATTCCCTGCCCTACGGCAAGCAACCAACTTCAGTTTAAGGTTGAAGGCGCCGGAACCTACCGGGCAGCTTGCAACGGTGACGCGACTTCGCTCGAGCTATTCCACTTGCCAACAATGAAGCTGTTTAGCGGGAAGCTGGTCGTGCTGGTTCAAAGCAAGGAGCAAGCCGGAAATATTATGCTCGAGGTAAAAGGGAAAGGATTAAAAACAGGAGAGATTACAATTCATTCAAAATAGGCGTGGGTTAGATCAGTAAATAAGCTGTCAGTCCCTGGAAAAGGATTTTTGGATTTTAGTGCGGAACCCATAAATTTGTCGAACAACCTTTTTCAGGGTCTTTTTTATGCTCACGAAAACCAGTTTGTTGTTTTTACTTCTTGTTTTGTGTTTTCCCGGAGTTTACAGCCAGAAGCCGAAATACCAAATGTTCGAAAATATCAATTTGGGAACTGGTGCTTCGGTTGTCGGTTGTTTTTTGCAAGACAGGCAGGGGCTTGTGTGGATCGGCTCAAACAGGGGGTTGTTCAGTTACGACGGGTACAATGTCCAGCCGCATTTTATGTTTGACGAGAAAAGCAATACGCAAATCTATTGCGGGGTCATTGTTGATCAAAAATATCTGTATTTGGGAGCCGACAATGGCGTACTGATTTACAACATTGAAACTGACCGTTACGAAAATGCCCCGGTTAATTTCCCGACCGATGTGCGCACACTGCTGCTGCAGGACGAAGACCTTTGGCTTGGCACCCTGAATGGCTTGTACCGTTTTGATCTGAAAGAGAACAAACTACATTATTTTGATCCGAAGAAATACGTCAACTTGTCGCATCCGACCATTTATTCCATTATCCGGGCTCACGATAACAGTATCTATGTGGGAACTTATAACGGGCTTTGCCGTTACTCGCCTCGTGATGATAGCTTTCAACGGGTAAAACTTCCGGCGAACCCGCAGAAAAATAACCAATTCATCAATTCGCTGCTCGAAGATACCACGCGCCGGTGTATTTGGGTCGGCATGGAAGGGAATCTCTTGAAATATAATTTGACGAATGGATCGATCGATGAGATTGAAATGTTCCGTGATAATTCAGTCAAGTCGCTGGAGTTGGACGGTAATTCACGTTTGCTTGCCGGAACTGACAATGGCCTGTATGTTTATTCCGATACCGGGCCGGTGCAGCACGTAATGCACGATTCGCGTAACCGGAACTCCCTATCGAATAACATCGTTTGGAATATTTTTGTCGATCAGGATCAAAATATCTGGTTGGGGACCGATTACGGCATCTCGCTCTTCCGCTATAACCGGGCCTTGCAGTATGTCCCGATTTCCGATCTGACCGGGACTGGCGAAGGCAATCAGTTTTATTCCATTTTTCGGGATTCAAAAAATAACTTCTGGTTTGGAGGGACAAACGGAATTATTCGTGCACCCCGAAACGGGGAGAGCTGGGGCGATGCCGTTTGGTACAACATGGGCGATAAAAAAAATCCGTTGCCCCATGGCCGTATCAGGCATATCTATGAAGATAGAAACTCAGATTTGTGGATTGCCACTGACGGAAGCATTAACCGGTATGATTATAAAGCCCGGCAATTCGTTCAGTATAATGTGGTCGACAGCACCGGCACATACAATGCCAATTGGGCTTATTATATTTTCGAAGACAATCGCGGGCAACTTTGGGTCGCGACCTGCTTGGGCGGAATCTTCGTTGTGGATAAGAAAAAGCTCATGGGAAGCAACTCAAAAACGTATGTGGGCGAATTTAATTTTTCGACCCGCAACGGGCTTTCCGGAATGTTTATTAATCAGATTGTTCCCGACCGTGTGGGCAACGTTTGGGTTTTGCTGTATAACAACGGGATTGATAAAATCAAGATTGGCACGCGAAAGGTGGAGAAACTGCCGTTGGGCGAACTAACTGGTGCCAAGAACCCGACGTTCATCTTTTGCGATCACTCCGGATATATTTGGGCCGGTTTCCGGGGAGGGGTCATGCGTATCACACCGGAGAATAACCACATCGATACTATTTTTTTTGATACGTTTAGCACAAACGAAGTGCTTTCGATGATGGAAGCAAACGGGCACATCTGGGTTTCGACCACCGATGGCCTTTGGCTGGTCGACATGGAAACCTTAAAAGTTCGGAACTTGAACCTGTCCGACCGACGTTTTTTGTGTATGTTTTTTGACGCCAGAGAAAACCGCATTTACCTGGGCGATGTGGATGGGTTTGCTATCACGTCGCCCGATGTGATTACTGAAAGTGTTATTAACCGTCCGATTGTAGCCACAACGTTATATGTGAACGGGCGGTTGTTGGAGCCTGAAGGTAAAAGCATCCGTTATGCCAGCCAGATCGAGCTGAACTACCGGCAAAACAACATTTCGCTTGAATTATCCGATTTACCATACTCGCTCGATGGGAAAAATAAATTTGTTTACCGGCTCGGGGACGTCGACCAAAACTGGAACCTGCTCAGCCCGAACACCAACCGCATTTCATATAGCAACCTTAGCCATGGGACCTACCGGCTGATTGTCAGCAAGCTCGATATGACCGGGAAGCCGTCGGATAACCAGTATTCTCTGGAAATCAGGATTAACCCACCATGGTATTATACCATTTGGGCAAAAAGTGTCTATGCGCTTTTACTGATCGGTATGGCGAGTTGGACCATCAGTTTTTTCAGGGTAAAAAACCGTTTGAAAATCGAGCGGATCGAAAAAGAGAAACTCATGGAACAATCGCGAATGAAGATGGACTTCCTGACCAATTTGTCGCACGAGCTGAAAACTCCCCTGAGTATGATTATCGCGCCGTTGAGCCGGCTCTTGCCGGGCATTAAAGGTCCGCACGAAAAGCAGCAGCTTAAACTGGTTCAGCAGAATGCCATGAAACTGAATGCACTGATCCACCAAATGCTCGATTTTAACCGGATTGACAGCGAAACCAACTCATTGCTGATCCTTTCGCGGACCGAGGTGGTTTCGTATGCCCGGAATATCCTGTCTGTTTTTGAAGAGGCAGGGAAAGAAGATGGGATTTTTTTCCGATTTATAGCCCCACCCGAGAAAATTTATCTTGATCTGGATGTGGTTAAGTTCGAATCGATCCTGAATAATTTGTTGTCTAATGCGGTGAAATACTCTCAGCAGGGAGGTACTGTTACTCTTTCTGTACATTATAAAGATGACCCCGGTGAGTTGGAAATAAGTGTTTTGGATACCGGAGTCGGCATTCCGGCAAAAGATATCCCGTACATTTTTCAGCGATTCTTCCAGTCGCCGCAAACAGCCGGGAAAAAAGAAGGGACCGGCATAGGCCTGTACTTGGTAAAAACCTATACCGAACTGCATGGAGGAAAGGTATCTGTTGTTTCTGAAGAAAATAAAGGGACTAAGATTACCATCTCGCTGCCGCTTCACAGAGAAGAAATGACACTTGTTTCAACTGCAAGTCAAGCCACCGAAATGAGCAGTCTTGCCGACAAGAATAAGCCGCTGGTATTGGTAGTTGACGATAATCCGGAAATCACGGCATTTGTCTGTGATATTCTTCATGCCCGCTATCGTTGCCTGATTGCTGCCGATGGAAAATCGGGACTTGATTTGTGTTTCAAACAGACACCCGATCTGGTCATTTCGGATGTAATGATGCCCGGAATGGACGGGTTGGAGATGTGCCGGCAAATACGGAAGCACATGCCCACGTCAATCATTCCGGTAATCCTGCTTACAGCCAGAGACGACAAAGAAACCGAACTGGCAAGTATTCAACTCAATATCGATGCGTTTATTCCGAAACCGTTCGAACCTGATATCCTGCTTTCGCGCATTGAGCAACTGATCAGAAAAAACCGGAAAATGGAAGAAAAAATCCGGATCGAGTCATTGAGTGAACCGAAGGAGATTGAAGCGGTTTCGTATGATGAAAAGTTTCTATCGAGTATTACCCAAATCATCGAGGACCGGTTGTCTGATTCGGATCTGAATGTTTCCGCGCTCTGCGATATATCCGGGATCAACAACAAGCAAATCTACCGAAAACTTAAGCAGCTCACAGGCATGACCCCGGTTGAATACATCAGGTCGGTCCGCATGAAAAAAGCGGCCATGCTGTTTCGCCAGAAAAAATTCTCGGTTGCCGAAGTGATGTACATGGTCGGTTTTTCTAATCATTCCTATTTTTCCAAATGTTTCAAGAGCGAGTTTGGAAAAACTCCTTGGGAATACATGGAAGAATATTGAGAGAAGGTTTTTGTCTGTATTTTCCCCTTTAAAGTTATCAGATAATATTGAGTAGGTCGCCGGGTTCGGTGGCCTTTTTATGCTTTTGTAATCGGTGATTTTTGTCCTTTCGGCCATAAATCTCTAACTATCAGAAGATAATGCAATTTTATTACAATTCTGTTTCATAAATGTAATTCAAGATTATAAGTACATTAATCAAAATGTAACATGATTGCCGTTGCTTAGCAGCGTCAAATAAAAGCAGACAGTATCTGCAAAAAAGTAAAACGGTGAACAAAGATTATTTCACAAACTCTCCTGCTAAACCAGCAATTTTCCCCTGATAGAATTCAGGAATTGATTAAACACTTTATGCAGAATTAAAAAGGACCCTGCAATGAAAAAATGACTCATGTTGAGCTTTAGATAGAAAAATTTACGACAAAATTATGGGAATTAGAAAGTTACTACTGCTTCAGCTTTTGTGGATCAGTTCGTTGTTTGCTGTGGCACAAAATGGGACGATAAAAGGGCTGGTAAAAGACAAAAACACGAATGAGCCGCTCGTTGGGGCCACCGTCGTGCTCGAAGGGACTACAACCGGAACAATCACAGATTTTGACGGGAACTACACAGTTGAAAACATTAAACCAGGTACTTACACGTTGCGTTGCTCCTTTATTTCTTACGAAACCAAACAAATTCCAAATGTTCAGGTGAAAGCCGGGCAATCATTGACGTTTAATTTCGATTTGGGCGAATCGACTGTCGAAATCGAAGATGTGAAGGTTGTTGCCAAGGCCAATCGCGAATCGGAAAGTATGTTGCTGGTACAACAGAAAAATGCAGTTTTGGCCACTCAGGCGATTGGCGCCCAGGAAATTTCGCGCAAGGGAGCCAGCGATGCCGAAGCTGCTGTTACAAAAGTTTCAGGCATCTCGAAGAAAGAAGGCGAGAATAATGTTTTCGTGCGCGGGTTGGGCGACCGGTTTAATGCGACCTTGTTGAACGGGTTCCCGGTCCCTTCACAAGATCCGGAATACAAAAACATTTCGCTCGATTTCTTCTCCAGCGATATCATCAAAGCGGTTGGCGTTAACAAAGTATTCAGCGCTTCCATGTCGGGCGACGTGGGCGGAGCCGAGATCAATATCAACTCAAAAGAACTGGTAGGCGAAAAAGATCTGGGCTTTAGCCTTTCATCTGGCGCAAACAGTGAAACGATATCCGAAAAGTTCCTTTTGGCCGATGGAGTTAACACGTTGGGATATGGCAAAAGAAAAGCAGAATCAAGTTCATTGTCGGTTTACGACTATCCGAACTCGCTTGATCCGGGTACGCAGGATTTTCAACTAAACCGAGGGTTTGGTTTCTCAGGCGGCAAGCGTTTGTTCATCGGCGCCGATAAAAAGCCCTTGAATTTTTACATCATTGGCTCGTATTCGACCGATTATACTTACGAGAATGGTGTCCTGCGCGAAACGCTGACCAACGCCAATATCTCGCGCGATGTGACCACCGACAAATACGAACAGAACAGCTCGCATTTGCTGATGGGCAATGTCGATTTTAAGCTGAAAAAAACAGAGCTCACGTACAACGGTGTTTATATCCACACCTCAGAGCGCTTTCTGGGCGATTATTTCGGGGTCGACAAGGATTTCTTTCAGGATGTGGCCGACCAGGGGTCGAAAGGGTTGCTGCGCCGTCAGGAAGTAATTGATAACAGCCTGTTGGTGAATCAGATCAATAGCATCTCGACACTTTCTGATCGAAGCGTTTTGGAGGCAGGATTGTCGTACAATATGGTTACCGGCAGCCAGCCCGACCGTCGCCAAAACTATTTGTCTTACCAGGGCAACGATATCCTGCAACTTACCCTGGGCTCGGGTTACCAATTACGCGAGTTTCAGGAATTGAAAGAAAACGATTTGAACGGTAAGCTGATTTTCAGTTACAAAATAACCCCTCCGAACGAAAAGAACGTGCTGAAAATAGGTTACACCGGCCGTTATATTACCGACGATTTCAGATCGAATACCTACGACCAGTCGGTCCAGAAGGGAATCGACGTACCGCTGGATAACGTCGTGCTGGATAATATTTTCACCCAGGCTAATTTAGATAACGGAACATTCAGGAACTTCAGCTACCTGCAAACGTATGCGGTTGACAAGTTTATCAACTCGGCATTTGGCGAATTAACTTGCGGGCTGGCCGAAAAAACCACTGCCAACCTGGGCTTAAAAGCAGATTATGTCGATTTTAAAATCAGCTACAACGTAAACCAGGGGGGCAATGTGGGCTCAAACAGTTACAACTACCTCTATTTTCTGCCAAGTTTTAACCTGAAACACGATTTAAACGAAAAAAACAGCCTGCGCCTTGGAATCAGCCGGACTTATACGCTCCCGCAAACCAAGGAAATGTCGCCGTTCCGGTTTAACGGGCGCGACTTTTCATCGCAGGGGAACCCCGACCTGAAACCGTCGGTTAATATCAACATCGACCTGAAATGGGATTATTACCTGAGTTCGGACGAACTGATTTCATTGACTGCGTTCGGTAAAAACATCCAGGACCCGATTTCGCGGATTGAGGTTGCTAGCGCCGGAGGTTATCTAAGCTATCAAAATATTGCCGACCATGCAACCATTGGCGGGTTCGAACTTGAATTGCGCAAGAACATCTTCAAAACGATGACTGAAGATGGCAAAGGTGCCAAATTGTCGATGGGCTTTAATGGTTCGTACATTAAGACCGACGTCAAACTGCGTAAGGACCTAGGTTATCTGAGTTTTACCAACGAGAAGTCGGAACTCGAAGGGGCAGCGCCGGTAATCATGAATGCCGACCTGTCGTACGAAATTAACCGCGAAAAGCTAAGCTGGACCAATTCGGTCGTTGCCAACTACTTCAGCGACCGCATTTATACCATTGGCACGGGGACTTATCAGGATATTAACGAAGACGGGGTTACAACGCTCGACTTCATCTCTTCTGCCAAATTTGGCAAACACTTCGGTCTAAGCCTGAAAGCTAAGAACCTGCTTGACCCAAGCTATCGTTTATCCCGGAAACCCAATGTCGACGGGGCCAGGCCGATTACGATAAAAGAATACAAGAAAGGTATAAACTTCGGCGTAGGGATTAGTTATACTTTGTAAATCAGCACGATAAATGAGGATTAAAAAATATCAGTTCAATTCACTTAAATCAGAAAAAATGAAAAAGTTACTATTTGTACTTGCAATTGCAACAACAATTTTCACTGCGTGTACCGACGACGAAGATCCAATTCCGGTATTTTCTGGCGATACATTGAACAGCAACATCACCAGCGATGTAACTCTCGACGCATCGGTTACTTACAAATTGACCGGTCCGGTAAAAGTAAAAACAGGCGCGACGTTGACTATCCCGGCCGGTACCGTAATTAAAGCCTCAGGTGGTTTCAGCTCGTACATCCTGGTTGAACAAGGAGCTAAGATCATGGCCGAAGGTACTGCATCAAAACCAATTAAATTTACCTCTGCTGCGTCAAGCCCTGCAGCTGCCGACTGGGGTGGCTTGATCATCAACGGGTATGCCCCGATTTCTGGCCCGACTACAACTGGGTTGACCGAAATCGACAACTCTGAAGTATATGGTGGAACCGATGCCAGCGACAATTCAGGCGTACTGAAATATGTCATTCTGGAATACACCGGCGCTCAATCAAGCGATAATATCGAACACAACGGGTTGACCCTGAATGCGGTTGGCAGCGGTACAACAATCGAAAACATTTACATTACTTATGGAGGCGACGATGCCATTGAATTCTTTGGAGGGACTGTCAGCGTGAAAAACCTGCTGGTCATTAATCCTGACGATGATATGTTCGACTGCACCCAGGGATGGTCGGGCACATTGGACAATGCGTATGGTATCTGGACTTCAACTTACAGCAGTACCGAAAAAGACCCGCGCGGGATTGAAGCCGACGGGAACTTCGACGGTTTGTATCCAACTGCCAGCGGTCAATCGAACTTCATTATGAAGAACATTACGATGGTGAACAACGCCGTACCAGCCAGCGACTCGGATAAAACAAAAATCATGAACTGCGGTATTAAGGTCCGTCGCGGAGCTACTGCGACTATTACCAATGCGTTGTTAAAAGGTACAGGTAAAGCATTCTACTATATCGATATGACTGACGATTTGGGCAATGGTAATGCTGCATCGGCTATCAGTTTAACAGTTAGTGGTGTTACGGCTGTAACAAGCAATATCAAAACGGGGACTGGCACCTTCCCGAATGTTTCAGTTGGCGGATCAAATACCGGGGCTACTACTTCGGCATTTGCCTGGACAGGGTATAGCTTCTAAGAACAGGGCATAAGAAGTTTAAAAATAATTGAAGTAGAGACTTCAATTCCCGTAAATTTTGTGAAGTTCCGGGTCTTCGGGCCCGGAGCTTTCTGAATTTAGGAGATAAAAGTGGCAAAAGTGAATAAAAGAGTTCGTATCTTCTTATTTAAGGAACCTGATTTGGGCTTTCAGCAGGTAAGGAAAAACGAACTCAGAAGGAAGGAGGCATAAATGAAAAAGTTAGGATTGATTTTAGGCTTGTTGGTTTTGTTTTCGGTTCATGTTTTCAGCCAGAACCTGGTCGAAGTGGATGGCGTTTACATGACTTCGCCGGATATGAAACCTTATTCCGGGAAATACACCAGTTATTTCGCGAGCGGGAACGTTAAAATGGAAATGAACCTGGAGCAGGGACTAAAGAATGGCGAGGCCCGCGTTTATTTCGAGAACGGTCAGTTGAACGAAATCCGCCATTATAAAAACAACCTGATGGATGGCGAATGGGTCACCTATAACGAAAAGATCATAAAGGTGGGAATAGCCAATTACAAAGATGGGCAGAAACATGGCGACTGGAAAATCTGGGATGCCGACGGGCGCTTGCTTTACGAGCTGCATTACACAATGGGCGAGAAAACCGGAATGTGGCGCAAGTACGGTCCGAAAGGAGAGGTGATTAGCGAGCGGGAATATCCGGAGCCTGATCGGAAAAAGTAACCTGGGCAGCTTATTTAATCAAACTGTAATAGATGCTTAATTTGGTTGTAACCAAGCCGGTGTACTTTTGAATTGTCAAATTATCGCAAATTCAAAAAACACATCGATATGAAAAAAGTATTTATTACACTGTTTGTTGCATGCATGGCCAGCTTTTCGTTTGCCGAAAATAATCAGGTAAAAAACGACGCCAAGGCCGAAACAAAAGCAGAGAAAGTTCAGCTTGTAGGTTTCTCCGGAAATGTAATCGACCAGAAATCGGGCGAAGCGCTGGTTGGGGTCGAAGTAAAGCTGGAAGGAACTGATGTTAAGACCTATACTGATTTTGATGGCCATTTTGTATTCGAAAACCTGAAACCGGGCGAATACAAGTTGGTTAGTTCGTACACGTCGTATGACAAAAACGTGAAAAACTTAGATGTGAAGAGCAATTCGAATCAGATAAAAATTGAGCTGCAAGCCTCGAAGTAGGCCGCAGCCGCTGATTTTTCTATTATACTTAAGATTGGACCGCCTCCCTAAGCCAGGGGCGGTTTTTTCGTTAAAGCAGTTTTGTCGGGTTCAAAGATCGAGGGGGCTGCCTCTTTTCTGAAACATAAGTGCGTGTAACAAATGATTGTTGCACCTAATACCCTCACTCATCCCAAGCGGGCATTGCGAGCGGAGGTGAGTCGAAATAAACAATTAGGGATGCGGCATCTTTTTTTATTTCCGCCGCATAACCCCGTAGCAAATAATTTTCAGGATGTTGTCAACGCTTTGTTCCAGGTTTACCTTGCTGTAATCGCCTGCCGAAAGCGGCATTTCCAATCCTTTAATGGCAGTGGTGATCCCGGTCGATGCCAGCGTGAAGTCATACACCTCAAAAATATTTTTGCGGACCCCTTCAATCAGGATGCGCTTGATCATCCGGATTTCTTCCTGGTCGTGCCGGCTTTTGATGTTTTCAATAAACCCGATGGCTGTCACATCGTTTTCAAGGGCGTGATAGAAATTGGCCAGTCCGCGGAAGGTGGTCAGTTTGGTTAAAATGTAGTCGCGAAGTTTTTCTACCGGGTCGGTATTGCGGTTGACCACAATTTCGAGTTCCCTGCGCAACACATCTACTTCCTTCTGGATTACGGCCTGGAATAGGTCTTCTTTGCTGTTGAAATAGTAATACAATGAGCTTTTGCCTTTCCGGACAGCATTGGCAATGTCGTCGAGGGTTGTTTTTTTGTACCCGTATTTGCTGAATATTTCCTGCGCAATTTTCAGGATGTTTTCCCGGTTGGCATCTTTTTTATTGAGGCCGCTTTCCTGGTTCATCGCCATAATCAATAAAAATTTTCTGAAAGTTAGCAAATATAGTCTTATTTTCTGAATCGTGTCCCGCTGCCTGTCAGGTTTATTTCTCCGGTTTCACCAACCTGAAATCAAGTTGTTTCTTTTCTAAGTTTGCCCTGACAATCTCCACGTTAACCACTTCGCCCAGCTGGTATTTCCGATGTTTGTGGCGTCCGACCAGACAATAATTCTTTTCATCAAAAATGTAGAAGTCGTCATCGAGCGAATTAACCGAAACCATCCCTTCGCATTTATTTTCCAGTTCGACATAGATGCCCCAGTCGGTAACCCCGGAAATCACGCCCTGGAACTGCTGCCCGATTTTGTCTTGCATAAACTCGACTTGCTTGTATTTGATCGATGAGCGTTCGGCATTGGCGGCGCGGGCCTCCATCTCCGACGAATGCTTGCACATTTCTTCGTATTTCTGGGCATTGACCGACCGGCCGCCTTCGAGATAACGCTCCAGAAGGCGGTGGACCATCACGTCCGGATATCGCCGGATCGGGGAGGTAAAGTGCGTGTAATAATCAAAGGCCAGCCCGTAGTGGCCAATGTTCCGGGTCGAGTATTCGGCTTTGGCCATGGTACGGACTGCCAGCGTTTCGATCACGTTCTGTTCGTCTTTCCCGCGCACATTTTCCATCAGGGTATTCATCGATTTGGCAATAGCATTGGGTGTTCCCAATTGCATGGTATACCCGAATTTGTGAATAAAATGGTTAAAATTCTCCAGTTTCTCCGGATCGGGTCGGTCGTGTATCCGGTAAACGAATGTTTTAGGCGCCGATTTGCGGTCGGCTGGCTTTCCGATAAATTCGGCGACGCGTTTATTGGCCAGCAGCATGAATTCCTCGATCAACTGGTTGCTGGCTTTGGCTTCTTTAAAATAAACCGAGAGCGGTTTGCCGGTTTCGTCGATTTCGAATTTAACCTCGATCCGCTCAAAGGCAATGGAACCTAAATGAAAGCGTCGTTTTCTCAGTTTGACGGCCAGTTCGTTTAAGGCCAGGATCTCATCCTTCAGGTCGCCTTCGCCGGTTTCGATGATCTCCTGGGCTTCTTCGTAGGTAAAACGCCGGTCGGAATGAATCACGGTCCGCCCAAACCATTCGTGCACGATCTCGGCATTGTCGTTCATCTTAAAAATGGCCGAAAAGCAGAGTTTGTCTTCGTTGGGACGCAGGGAGCAAACCCCGTTCGAGAGCTTTTCCGGTAGCATCGGGACAACGCGGTCGACTAAGTAAACCGAGGTCGCGCGTTCGTAAGCCTCGTCGTCGAGGATAGAGCCGGGTTTCATGTAATACGATACATCGGCAATGTGCACGCCCACTTCCACGTTCCCATCGTCAAGTTTTCGGTACGACAGGGCATCGTCAAAGTCTTTGGCATCGTGAGGGTCGATTGTAAAGGTGGTCACATTGCGCATGTCGCGGCGGTTGGCAATCTCTTCCTCCGGAATTTCGTCCGGTATTTTTTCGGCAGCTTTCAATACATTTTCCGGAAAACGGATCGGTAAATCAAACTCGGCCAGGATGGCGTGCATTTCGGTTTCGTTTTCTCCGGCGTTGCCAAGCACTTCGATGATTTCGCCAAACGGGTTCTTGGCACGGGCCGGCCATTCGGTGATGCGGGCAATGGCTTTTTGTCCGTCTTCGGCGCCATTCAGCTTGTCGTTCGGAATAAACAGGTCGAACCCGACTTTCCCGGTGGGGATGAAAAAAGCAAAATTACGCGAACGTGAAACCGTGCCCACAAAGGTTGATTTGGCCCGTTCTTCAATTTCAACCACTTCGCCTTCCGGCTGATGTTTTTTTCGGCGGGCATACAGGGCTACTTTCACTTTGTCGCCTTCCATGGCGTGGTTCAGGTTCCGGAGCGAAACCAGGACCGGCTGGTCGGCTTCTTCCGAAATGACATACGCAAAACCCTGGGGCTGCATTTCGACCCGCCCGCTGATGAAACCGCCGCGCGATTTCAGTTGGAACTTACCGCGCTGCGACGATTCCAGGTTTCCGCTTTCAACCAGCTCTTCCAGGGTCACGTAAACCAGCTTCCGGTTTTCCGGGTCTTTTATTTCGAGCAGGGACGATATCTGTTTGTAGTTAAATGTCTTTTCCGGATTGTCATAAAATACGGTGAGGATGGCATTTTTCAGACGGGGTTTGTTAAAGGTATCTGCAACCTTTCCTTTTTTCTGTTTCTTTTTTTTCTTCACCATTGTTTAAGCCTTAAAATTTAGTTGAAGGTAGAAAAGTTTTCACTGAATTGGCCTGTTGGTGACAGGTTATTTTGGGTAAGAGGTGATTTGATGCAACAAAATTTAACAGAAAAAAAGATTTATTGCAATTTCTTCATGAAAATTAAAATTATTTCACATAACATTTTCTTACGTTTGGATTGTCGAACTCAAAATTCAGCAAACATGAAAAAAATTCACCCTTACCCAACGTTCTTTACATCTTGTTTTGTGTCTGTGTGTCTTTTCCTGATCTCCGGAAACCTGAATGCTCAGGTGGAATATGGGCTGAAAGGCGGTTTTACCTATTCGGGGGTCGATAAAAAAATAGAAAACTCGTCGTTTTACAGCACTCGTGACAAAAATGGACTCTCGGCTGGCGTCTGGTTGTTTGCGCGAAACGTTGTTGCGAACCTTGGCCTGCAAACGGAATTGTTGTACACGAATAAAGGCTACAATTATTTTACACC
This sequence comes from Bacteroidota bacterium, assembly GCA_029265715.1. Lineage (GTDB taxonomy): Bacteria > Bacteroidota > Bacteroidia > Bacteroidales > Prolixibacteraceae > Aquipluma. Next base: position 1,048 of record JAJUGZ010000033.1, on the reverse strand, counting down.
CAATGGAAGTTATCCCACCGGTTATTCTCCTTATGGCTACGGGTCATATTCTGGTTACGGATATGGTTACGGGTCGTATGGTGAACCAATTAGTTCATCGGAGGCTTTGCATACGCTGAACCTGCCTGTCTCGATTGTTTTTCGGTCGGATAAAGACCTGAGGTTTTACGTTGGCTCCGAGCTGGGGTATCTGATGAAAGTTGACTGCCCTTCGTTGCCTTCGGGTGACCAGTATCGTCGGTTCAGCCTGGGACTTATTGGTGGCGTTCAATATCAATTGACCGACCGGGCCCGAGCCGATTTTCGCTACAACCGTTCGCTTACCTTGTTAAATAAAAATTTTACAAGCACCACCAAGCTGTATCCGCGCGGGCTGGAGTTTTCGGTGATGTATAAAATCGGACAATTAAGCAAGAAGTAAATTCTCCTGAATATTTGCTGCAAACCAATTACAATGTCAGAAAACGAACGGCCGGGCGACCCTCCAGGTTTCCCGGCCTGACTGTTTCTGGCAGAAACGTTTATCTTTGTTCAAAGCCTGTTTGGTATGGATTATCGCGATAAAGTATTTATTGCTGTTGCTGAAAATCTGAGTTTTTCCAAAGCTTCAGCCAGCTTGTTTATTAGTCAGCCCGCTGTTACCAAGCATATCCGGGAGTTGGAAAACCAGCTTGGGATTGCCCTTTTCGAACGAAAAGGGAACCGGGTTTATTTGACCCGGGCCGGAGAGATTACCTACGAGCATCTGAAACGTATCGCCCAGCAGTACAGCGAGCTCGATTTTGAACTGGGCGTTTTGAAAGACGAACACAGGGGCATTCTGCGAATCGGCGCCAGTTCAACGGTGTCGCAATATTTGCTGCCGCCGGTTTTGGCTGCTTTCCGGAAAAAATATCCGATGATTGAGTTAAATGTATTTAACGGGAACTCGTTCGAAATGGAGCAAAAACTGAAACACAACGATATCGATGTGGCGTTGGTTGAAAACAATTCATCGTGCAGCGACCTGAGATATTTTCGGTTGGTTGATGACGAAATTGTTGCCATT
>JAJUGZ010000049.1 GCA_029265715.1 Bacteroidota bacterium | reverse complement strand
ATTTTTTATATAATAGCGAACTGATCGATGTTAAACGCAAAGTTGATGTATCGGTTGAGAATGAAAAAGTAGAAGACGTTCTTTCAAAAATCTTCAACCCGGGCGAAGTGAATATCTCCATAAAAGACCGTCACATTGTGCTTACCCCAGCATCAACAGTTATCCCAAAGACCATCAGTGGAAAAGTCACCGGAGCACAGGGAGAACCCATGCCCGGAGTAACCATTGTCGTAAAAGGGACTTCGAACGGGACAATTTCCGACTCGAACGGAAATTACACGCTCGAAGATGTCACAGAAAATTCGACCTTAGTTTTCTCTTTCATCGGGATGAAAACCCAGGAGTTGCCCGTTGGTGACAAAACAATCATTAACGTGATAATGACCGAAGATGCCATCGGAGTTGAAGAGGTCGTAGTGGTGGGGTATGGCATTCAGAAAAAAGCAAACTTAACCGGATCGGTTGGGTCTGTTACAGGGAATACCCTGACCGAACGCCCTGCCACCAACTCTGCCAACCTGCTGCAAGGACGTATGACCGGTCTGCAAATTACAACGCCATCGGCAGAACCAGGCCGTGACAACCCGACCATCCGTATTCGCGGAGTTGGTTCATTTGGCGGCAGCAATGACCCGCTGGTTTTGATTGATGGCGTTACTGGCTCATTGAACAACCTGTCTCCGGACGACATTGAAAATGTAACCGTTCTGAAAGATGCTGCATCTGCTTCCATTTATGGGGCCCGCGCTGCAAATGGCGTTATTTTGGTGACAACCAAAAAAGGTAAAAAAGGAGAACCCACCATCAGCTACCGCGGAAACTTTGCAGTGCATACCCCAACAGCCCTGCCCAACCTGATTACCAATTCAGCCGAATACATGGAAATGTACAACCAGGCAGCTGCCCGTTCAGGCGTATCGTTCCGCTATGCCGAAACCGAAATTGAAAAATACCGGACAGCAACCGACCGGAACCAGTATCCAAACTTCGACAACATCGACTATTATTTCCGAGCGGCTCTTGTGATGAACCACAACTTATCCGTCTCGGGAGGTAGTGAGAAGAATACATACAATTTTTCGTTAGGCTATCTCGACCAAGATGCTATGCTGCCGGGGTATAATTTCAAAAAATACAATGCCCTACTCAATTATACCACCGAGTTTAGCCAATCAATCACGTTTGGCACCTCAATGAACCTGACTTACAAAGATCGCCAAGAACCTCCGTTCACCGGAGAGAACATGGCTTTGTCAATCTATGCATGCGGTCCGCTTTATGGGCCGTTCCTTCCTGACGGAAGCGGCCGGGTTGTTTCGCGTGCTTATTTAAACGAAGGACGAAACCGGAACCCTCAGGAATATTACCTGATGGGCAAACAAAACACAAAGGAATACAACCTCAACGCCCAAGCCTACCTCGACATCAAACTGTTAAAAAACCTAGTCTGGTCGTCAAAAGTGGCTGTCAATTACGTCGATGAATACTACAAAATGCACCAGAATCCGTATCAGGCTTACGTCCTTCAGGAACGCGATGAAACAACTGGCGACTACAGAATGTTCACCTTTGGCCCCGACATTCTGGGGGTAACCGATCAGTACGCAAAAAGCATTACCCCGACTGTCTTCTCAACATTAACCTACGACACAAAAATTACCGATAAACACAGCCTGAAGGTTTTAGCAGGTTACGAACAACTGTCGTATAAATATCAGGTTCTGCGAGCCAGAAGGATTAACACAGTTGACTACAGCATCAGTGACCTGACAGGCTATACGGCCGACAATCAATCCCTATACTTTACTCATCCTCGTCTCCCGTCTTTGGCCTCACCATCAGAATGGGCCATGCAATCATTTTTCGGACGTGTAAACTACGACTACAAAGGCAAATACCTACTGGAAACGAACCTTCGTTATGACGGAACGTCAAAAGTTTCTCCGGATTATCGCTGGGGCTTATTCCCTTCCATGTCGGCTGGCTGGTTAATTTCACAGGAAAATTTCCTGAAAAACCAAACCGACTGGCTGACCAACCTGAAACTGCGAGCTTCATACGGCACCTTGGGTAACCAGGACGTTGGTACATACCTATATCAGGATATTTTGACGATCAGCGGCATCTATTACCCGTACGACAATGCAACCCTTTCGCAAGGCGCAGTGATCAATTCGTTTAAAGACCAGAGCTTGAAATGGGAATCAACTCGCGTGGCCGATTACGGATTTGACTTTATCATGAAAAACGGGCTATTGGGTGTAACCTTCGACTGGTTCCGCAAAACAACGTATGATATTCTTGCGGCACAACCTGTCCCGGCCAGTTTAGGCTTATCGCAACCAACATTGAACGATGGAAAAATGCGCAACCAAGGTGTCGAACTCGAATTGTCGCACCAGAACAAAATCGGGGAAGTAAACTACAGTGCCAATTTCCTGATTTCGACCTTCCGTAACAAACTGCTCCACATCAAAACCCCAAGCAAAGGGACAACCATCAATCAGGAAGGATTGCCTTACGGTTCTTTCTATCTGTACGAATGGGACGGGATCTTCCAGGTTGAAGATATTGGCAACCCCGACGTGCCGGTCCACAAACTGAATCCCAACCCCAAACCAGGCGATCTGAAAATGAAAGATCAAACAGACGACGGGGTTATTGACGAAAACGACCGCATTGTAGTCGACGGCGTATATCCCGATTATACTTACTCATTCGGACTGAATGTCGGGTACAAAGGCTTTACCTTGAATGCATTCTTTCAGGGAGTTCAAGGGATCAAATCACGTGTTTACAACTGGGGCGTCGATCCGTTCATGCAGGGAACAGCGCCAACCAAAGAATGGAGAAATGCCTGGACCGAAGAAAACCGCAGCAACACGCTACCGGCCATTTACATTGCCGGATATGCCGGCGTTGCCAATTACCAGGGATCGACATACTACCTTCGGGATGCGTCGTACTTAAGACTGAAAAATATTCAGTTATCGTATGAATTCCCCAGCGCATTCGCGTCGAAAGTAAAAGCTAAAGACCTGACTGTTTATGTTTCTTCCGACAACTTGCTAACCTTTACCAAATACAAAGGAAGCGACCCTGAAAGAGCTACCAGCGCCGGGAACTTCGCACAGTACCCACAAGCCCGCATTTTCAATTTCGGTTTAAATGTTAAATTCTAAATCTAAATCTTATGAACATTAAATATAGACCGCTAAAATGGTTTTCCGTCTTTACCCTGATTCTTTTTGCAGCTTCATGTAACGACGACTTTTTAGACAAAAATCCATTGAACAGTGTTTCAAGTCAAACCTTCTGGGACTCAGAAGATGATGTAAAATCAGCCCTTACAGGAGTTTATTCCCGACTACAGCAGAATTTTCTGGGATACGAACGAGTTTATCTAGATGGGCTTTCAGACAATGCCTATCTCGACCCGGGAAACGGGAACCAGCCTAACATGACAGTTATGACCACCGGAAGTATCTCACCAGGCCTGACCGGAGCTATGGCAAACATGTACAGTAGCCCTTACCGGGCCATTGCCTCATGCAACTATTTTCTGGACAATGTAGACAAAGCGCCACTCACCGAGACCCAAAAAAATGGATACAAAGCTGAGGTACGTTTTATCCGGGCGCTATGCTACTTCGATTTGGTCCAGTTCTTCGGTGGGGTAATCATCTACGACCATTTCCCAAAAACATTGAATGAAGCCAAAATTGCCAAAAGCACCAAAGAACAAGTATATGCGTTTATCGAAAGCGACCTTGATTTTGCAATTACCAACCTGCCCGACACCAAGTACAGCGGCCATGCCGTAAAAGGAAGTGCCCAGGGGTTGAAAGCCCGCGTATTGCTTACCCAGGAGAAATGGCCAGACGCCGTTACCGTATTGCAACAGATTATGAGTTCAGGAAAATTTGCTTTGTCAAATAACTACGCCGCCCTATTTAAAACATCCGGACAAGCACAAGCTGCGGTGAATACTGAAATCATGTTTGCAACCCAATACCTGACACCAAACAATGTTCAGAGGACAAGCCCGGGTGCCGCAGGAATGAACATCGAGCTGGGATGGTGGTCGCTGATGCAACCTTATCAGGATCTAGCCAACGAATACGAAATGACCGATGGTAAAACAATCAGCGAATCTCCGCTATATGATGCCGCAGACCCATACAAAAACAGAGACCCCCGTATGGATCTGACACTTAAACTACCGGGTGAAACCTGGTATAATGCCTCGGGCGTTGCCTGGACGGGTAGCTACCTGTCGTACACCGGGTTCCTTATGGAAAAATACGTTGATTTGGCACAAGCGCCATTTACGGCTAATACGGCCACAACAACAGACCAAGACTATATTCACCTGCGTTATGCCGATATTCTGCTGATGTATGCCGAAGCTAAAAACGAAGTGAGCGGCCCCGATGCAACAGTTTACAGCGCCATCAACCAAGTTCGGGGACGAACCGGCATCAACATGCCTGCGGTAGATCAAGCCAAATACAACACCAAAGAGACACTGCGAGAATTCATCCGCCACGAACGCCGGATTGAGTTTGCCCTTGAAGGTCAGCGCTATAACGACCTAAAACGATGGATGATTGCCCATACCAAACTTCCTACATTGAAAACCCCGGGCAACACCCCGTTGGTGTTCGAAATGAAAAACTACGTTCTGCCTTTCCAGACTTCTGAATTAGATAACAACCCCAATTTAGTCCAGAACGACGGATATTAGTGTTCATGTTAGATTAGTGCCCTCTGAAAGAATAGACTTCTGCTCAGGCAGACAGCCTATTCTTTTTTTGCTTACAAAAAAACAACTTACGACCAGCCTAAAAGAGGCCGTATCCCAGAAAATTATCGATTATCGAGAAAGAAATTAACAGAAACATCAATAAATCACACACAATAGCAAATCAGTGTTTTTCTTCAGAGAAGCTTTTATGTTTGCCTTGCAAAACGAAGTTTATGGCATAACCATTAAATTTTTATTTTTGCTTGTCTAAACTTATAAAAAAATGCATCTCAATCCGGCCCATAGCTTTAATGAGATATATACTGCTTTCTACCGGAAATCATTTTTGTATGTCAAATCGTACGTTCACGATGATATGGCGGCCGAAGATATTGTTTCTGATTCCCTGATTAAACTATGGGAACGCATGAAACAGGAAGCGCTTGACCCGGTTGCCCCTTTTTTGTTTACCATCCTGAAAAACCGAACAATTGATTATCTGAAACATCAGACAATAACCCGCGATATCCATAATGCGCTTCAAAAAACGCTGGCCCGGGAATTAGACCATCGGACCAGCCTGCTTGAATCGAGCGACCCCAACGAAATATTTTCCACCGAAATCCGGCAGATCGTTGAAACCACCCTCCAATCGCTTCCCGAAAAAACACGGGAGATTTTCATGATGAGCCGGTTTGGGAACCAATCAAACAAAGAAATTGCAAAATATTTCGGAATCTCGGTCAAAGGCGTCGACTACCACATTTCCCTGTCAATAAAAGAATTAAGAGGAGCGCTAAAAGATTATTTACCCCTGATTGGTTTCTTACCTTTCTTGACCTAATAAAAAAAATTGAAAAAACGGCTAGTGATTTTTCCACCTCAATCGTTTTGTTGATGTAAGGGAAAAAGCAATGTTCCCAAATCGCTAAACTTAAACTTTTGAAGGGTGGACGAACTGTTGTTAAAATATATCAAAGGGGATTGTACGGAGCAGGAAAAAGCGGCAATAACCGAATGGCTGGAAGCCGATCCGGCCAATATGAAAGAATACTTAGCCTTGCGAAAATTATACGACATCACCATCTGGCAATCAGATCCTGATCTTAATTCGCAACAAACCCCAAAAAGAAAAACATCTTTCTGGCCTAAAAACAGTATTTACCTCGAAGCATTAAAAATAGCTGCCATTTTTATCGTTGCGATCTTTATTTCGCACCATTTATTTCCCAACTTCATTTTGCAGACCCCGGATGTGGCCATGCAGTCGCTCTATGTCCCGGCCGGACAACGAGCTGAAATCACATTAAAAGACGGGACCAAAGTCTGGTTAAATGCCAAAACAAAACTGAGTTTTCCGGATAGCTTCAGCGGAAAAACACGTGAAGTAAAATTAGATGGCGAGGCTTTCTTTGAAGTAGCCCACGACAAAACAAAACCGTTTATCGTGGATGCCGGAAAATATCAGGTAAAAGTGTTGGGCACCAAATTCAATCTGAGAACTTACCCCGAAACCGAAATCTTTGAAACATCCCTGCTGGAAGGTTCAGTCGAAATAAACCTGGGAAGCAAAAGAGGTGTCATGTTAAAACCCAACGAACGGATATCAAACGTCGATGGAAGCATGGTTATCAGCCCGATCGATAACACCGATGACTTTTTATGGAAAGACGGGATCATCAATTTCGACAATTTGACTTTTCCGGAAATCGTCCATAAGCTGGAACTTTACTACGATACAAAGATCGAAGTCAAAAACAATAAAATACTGGGCAACCATTTCACAGGCAAATTTCGTGTAAAAGATGGGATTGAACACATCCTGGAGGTTCTGCAACTGAAAAACAACTTTAGCTACACCATTGATTATAAGTTAAACAATATAACAATTGAATAAACTAATAACACTAACTAAAAAAATAGAAGACATGATATAACTAAACAAAAAAAACCGGTAGGTGCGCCAACACCAGCCGGTTAAAAAAAAGGTCAATACCCGACCTGCTCGCGAAAACAACTCAAGTATTAACAACCTAAGAACAAATGTATGAAAAATTATTTGTCAGGGGATTCCTTTGACTCAACGAAACAATTGTTACGAAAGATGAAAGCAACTTTCCTGTTTCTGATCCTGTTTACATCGTCGTTACTTGCAACCAATGCCGATTCACAGGTTGCCAAAGTAAATATCTCTTCGCTCAACAATGCCACGGTAATCCAGGTATTGAGGACTATTGAAAGCCAAACAGATTATCTGTTTGTTTACGACAAAAATGAAATTGACCTGACCCGCCCGGTTCAAATAGAAGCCGGCACCCGCCCGGTAGAAGATATTCTTTCCGACATGTTCAGCAATACCAATGTGGTTTATGCCATGAAGGGAAACAATATTATGCTGATGGAAAAGAGCGCAAATCAGGCACAGCAACAAAGCCAGCAAAAAAAAGTTATTTCCGGTCTTGTTACCGATCCTTCCGGTTCGCCACTACCAGGGGTAACAGTTGCCGTAAAAGGGACAACTCTCGGAACGATCACCAATGCTGAAGGGAACTATTTTTTGACTGATGTTCCGGCTAACGGCACCCTGGTGTTTTCTTTTGTTGGCATGAAAACCCAGGAAATTCCGGTAGCTGGTAAAACCAGCATCAATGCCGTCATGACCGAAGAAACCATTGGCCTTGAAGAAGTTGTTGCCATCGGATACGGCGTTCAACGCAAAGAAGCAGTAACCGGTTCGGTAGTCTCCGTACAGAGCGAAACGCTACGTGCTGTACCTTCATCTAACATTTCTCAAGCGCTACAGGGACGTATGCCCGGGGTAGAAATGTCGCAAACATCAACCAAACCCGGTGCCACCATGCAGATCCGCATCCGTGGTACGCGTTCGTTAAATGCCGACAACAACCCCTTAATCGTGCTGGATGGTATTCCGTTTGCCGGTTCAATTGGAGATATTAACCCCAACGATATTAAAAGCGTCGATGTACTGAAAGATGCTTCGGCTACCGCTATTTACGGTTCGCGCGGCGCCAATGGCGTTATTTTGGTAACAACCTTCAAAGGCAAACTGGAACAAAAAGCCCAGGTGAGCTACGATGGCTATTACGGAGTAAAAAGCGTGTTTGCTAAATACCCGATGATGAGCGGCCCTGAATTCGTCGCTCTTCGTCAGGCCGCCGGCAAATATTCCAATGGCCTTGACGAATCGAACGATGTAAATACCGACTGGCAAGACCTGATGTACCGCAAAGGGTTTGTTAACACCCATAACATCAGCGTTTCGGGTGGTACAAAAACCGGGAACTATAACTTCGGAATTGGTTATTATAAAGATCAGGCTGTCCTTCCGGAACAGAATTATGAACGTTTCTCGATTCGCGGAACTCTCGACCAAAATATCGGACAATATGTAAAAGTTGGATTCACTACAAACAACAATTTCTCGATCAATAACGGGAATAACCTGGGTATTTATAATGTATTAAGCGCCACTCCGATTTCGAACCCTTACAATGAAGATGGTTCGTGGAAACGAGTTATTCACATGGCCCAGGACGACCAGTGGGTATATTCCCGCGAGATTATAGAAAACCTGGGTGATAAATGGATCGACCAAACCAAAGCGTTTGGATCCTACAATACCATTTATGGAGAAGTCAAAATCCCGTGGATTGAGGGCTTAAAGTACCGCGCCAATGTTGGCGCCAACTTCCGCACAAGTAACGGAGGCAGCTATACCGGTGAAGGAGTTTTTGCCGTGAATGAAAAAACCGTATCGACAGCATCAATCAGCAATTCATTAACTACCAACTGGGCAATTGAAAACCTGCTGACCTACGACCGCACTTTTGCCGAAAAACACCAGGTAAACGTAGTTGCCTTATATTCGGCCGAAGAAACACGATACAACAGTTCGTACATCAGTGCGAAAGATATTCCGTCTGATGCATTCCAGTTCTATAACTTAGGACGGGCTGCCGGCGAAATTACCATTAACCCGGATTATCAAGGCTACCAGGTAAGCGGCTTGATGTCGTATATGGGACGTGTCATGTATTCGTACGACAATCGTTACATGTTGAGTGCAACCCTGCGCTCGGATGCTTCGTCGCGACTGGCAAAAGGACATCAATGGCATACTTATCCGGCTATCTCTGCAGGGTGGAACATTAAAAATGAATCGTTCATGAGCAATGTAACACCGATTGAAATGTTGAAATTACGTATGGGCTACGGACAAACATCCAACCAGGCAGTTGCCCCTTATTCAACTTTGGGCTTGTTAAGTACCAGACCATATAACTTTGGGAGTGATTATTCCATTGGCTATTATGTTTCCCAATTGCCTAACGAAAATTTAGGATGGGAGTATTCAGTTACCTATAACTATGGGGTAGATTTCTCTTTTTTGAAAAACCGCCTTTCAGGAACTGTCGAATATTATGTAACCAACACAAAAGATATCCTCTTAAGTGTTGGCCTGCCCCCTACTTCGGGTGTAAGCAGCTACATGGCAAATATTGGCGAAACCCAGAATAAAGGATGGGAACTTAACCTGAGCGGCGTAATTCTGGACAATGTGAATGGCTGGACCTGGGAAGCAGGAATTAACCTGTATGCCAACCGAAACAAAATCAAAGCGCTGGCCTCTGGAACAACTGAAGACAAGACAAACTGGTGGTTTGTTGGCCATCCGATCGATGTAATTTACGACTACAAAAAAATCGGGCTCTGGCAGCAGGACGACCCATACCGGAACATTCTGGAACCAGGGACCGATGAAGAAATAATCGGCTCTATTAAAGTTGAATATACCGGCGATTACAATGAAGATGGTACGCCAACCCGGAGAATCAATGCCGACGACCGGCAAATCATGAGCCTGGAACCTGATTTCCAGGGAGGTTTCAATACCCGGGTCTCGTATAAAGGATTTGATTTGAGTGCAACCGGCACATTCAAGAGCGGAGGTATTCTTATCAGTACGTTATACTCATCATCCGGCTATCTGAATTTGCTGACCGGGCGCAGAAACAACGTGAAAGTTGACTATTGGACACCTGAGAATACCGATGCCAAATACCCAAGCCCCAAAGGCAAAATCAGTGGGGATAACCCGAACTATGGTAGTACATTAGGATATTTCGACGCCTCATACATGAAAATCCAAACCATAACACTCGGATATAATTTCGACAAAAATAAATGGGTAAAAAATGCCGGTATCGACAAATTGCGCCTTTATTGCACCGTACAGAACCCGTTTGTGTTCTTCTCTCCATACAAGAAAGAATCAGGAATGGACCCGGAAACCAACTCATATGGTAATGAAAATGCAGCTGTAGCATATTCTTACAACCTGAGACGACTGTTGACCATAGGTACAAACACACCTACAACACGCAATTACATGATTGGTATTAATTTGACATTTTAAGAAAGGAACGAAATGAAACGAAAATATATAAAAGGTTACCTTGGAACAGCCCTGATGGCCCTGTTCCTGATGGCATGTTCGGATATTTTGGATGAACAACCACGCAGTATTTATGAACCCGGATTTTTCAAAACAGAAAAAGGCGTTTACGGCGGTTTGACATCTATGTATGCACACCTTCGCTACATTTACGGACAAGCCTACTACTACAACGCCTGCCAGACCGGAACAGATGAAGCAACCTATGCCCAAAGTGCCGATGCAAACTTTAAAGATATGGACCTATCGGGCGCCGGATCGCTGACGCCGACAAGCAGCCGTGCCGATGTGCTATGGGGCACCGCATTTTCGAATATCAACACCGCAAGCGGAATCATTGAAAATGCTGCAAATGTTGGCATATCGGATGCCCTTATTGCTGAAGCGCGCTTTTTCAGGGCGTTCGACTATTTCCAGTTAGTTCAGACTTTTGGAGGGGTCCCATTGGATCTGGGGGCCGGAGAACTAAAATTTAACACGACTCCGTCCAGAGTTTCAGTTCGAAATACTGTTCCCGAAGTTTATACTAAAGCCATATTCCCCGATCTGTTAAAAGCCGTTAATGATTTGCCTGAAACTGGCCGTGTAACCGGTGGGGTAACCCAAACAGTCGCCCGTCTTTACCTGGCAAAAGCATACCTGACCTATGGCTGGTGGCTCGAGAATCCCAACAACATCCCGACCTATCCCGAATGTGAGCGGACAGACCCGGACGGGCACAATGCCCAGTGGTATTTCCAACAGGCTTACGATGTAGCAACTACAGGTATCGAAAATCCCGGCCCGTTCAAGTTACAGGACACGTATTACGATGTAAACCTTGCCCAAAACGACCGGAACAGCGAAATTCTCTTATATGCTGACCACACCGAATCCAGCGAATATTATAACGGGAGTAGCCTGACTTACGGTAGCGGTGGCGCCCCCGATAACTTTGCGGTTTGGATGATGACCTGGAACTATACCAATATCCGGAGCAGCTCTTCCAACACCGAATGGAAAGCCATGAGCTCGGTCCAGCGTGAAGCCGAACAACACCTGGGGCGCCCGTGGACCCGCATGTGCCCGACTATCGGGGTCATCCAGAATACGTTTGCCGATAAAACCAACGACTCTCGCTATGACGGGACCTTCACAACAGTATACCGTGGAAACTGGGATAAAGCCCAAATTACATACCCGGTTTATAATGTGAATTTTACACAGGTTTATCCGGGCGACGCTATCCTGACATTCCTGAATGATGAACCCGCCACCGCCATTGATTACTCAAACTCGACCTACAAAAGTAACATTGGCGCCGGTATTTTACCCGGAAGATCCGATTTCGTGATTTCACCCAAAGGAATCTCCCGGATTGTTTACCCCGGTCTTTGGAAATTAGGTGTTTACAGAACAGACAACGCCGGAGGTCTGGGACAGCCTAACGCAGCCTCTACCCGTCCGTTCAATATTGCCAAATTCTCTGAACTGTACTTTGTGGCCGCCGAAGCTGCGGTAAAAGGCGCTACTACAAAATCTGGGAAAACAGCTAAAGACTTGATTAATGTAATTCGGGCCCGTGCAGGGAAATGGCGTTTTGACAACAACGGCAATACAGCCAAGGTGCAGGATAACAGCGCAGCCATGATCGCAGCAACTCCGGCAACAATCGATATCAATTATATCCTGGCCGAACGTTCTCGCGAATATTATGGAGAAGGTTATCGCTGGTTCGATCTGGTACGTACCCAGAAATGGGATGAAATTGCAGGTTCTTATCAAATTTGCGGAAGCTCTTATGGAGACCACACGCCCGCAACGTTTACACGTACAATTGAAAAGTACCACTATTTACGTCCTATTCCACAAGGCCAGCTCGATGGTATGGAAATGACCGACGAAGAAAAAGCCGCATACCAAAACCCCGGCTATAAATAACCTGTTGAATTAATGCTGAAAAAGATGAGGCCGTTCCTGTCTGAAATGGCAAAGACCGGCCTCATCTTTCAAAACCGGGCCAGGAATATTCTGTGAACCGGTTTTTTTATACATAGAAATTACATCTCGACCAGGGGAAACCAATAAAAACATGCTACCCAAAAACGAACCGGCTTGTCAGTTTAATGAGCCCCGACAAAAAAGGACAGCTTGTACACAAAATTAGAAATCAAATACTCAAAATTGAAGGTTCTTTTTTTACTCCAACGCTATTTTTGAAAATACGGATATGAGAATATGAACACAAACTTACGGAACAAGTTGCTTATACTGCTGACGCTGGCAAATATCTGGACTATCCCGCATTCATTTGCCCAGCAAATCCCGCTGGTTTACAATGCTGAAAACACCGGAGCAAGCTTTTCCAAACCAGCATTCCCCCCTTTCGACCAACTTGAGGCCATTAATCCGTTGACCGATCCGTTTGCTTGGTCAGACGGGAGCGGACGATCGGAAAAGTTTGAAGATTGGGCACATCGGCGCGCAGAAATCGGGGAGGAAATCCAGCATTACGAAATAGGGCCTAAACCGGGGCGCCCGGACACCATTTCGGCCAATTTTTCCGGCGATACGCTTACCGTAACCATCACGGTCAAGGGAAAACAACTCATCTTAAGCTCCCCGATAATCCTGCCTGAAGGAGAAGGCCCGTTCCCTGCAATTATCGGGATCGGCCGTCCATCGGTAAGTTTACCACCCGATATATTCAGTAGCCGAAACATTGCCCAAATCACATTCAATTTTCAGCAGGTAATGGCCTGGGAGCAAAAACGCGGCAATGAACCCATCAACAGACTTTATCCTGAGTTGGCCTATATGGGGGCATACGGCGCCTGGTCGTGGGGCATAAGCCGACTGATCGACGGTCTCGAACTGGTTGCCGATAAATTACCGGTTGATTTGAAACATTTGGCTGTTACAGGGTGCTCATTTGCCGGAAAAATGGCGCTTTATGCCGGGGCCTTCGACGAACGCATTGCGCTGACAATTGCACAGGAATCTGGCGGTGGCGGCGCTGCTGCCTGGCGGGTTTCCGAAACATTGGGAAAAGTCGAAACCTTGGGGCGGACCAGTCATGTGTGGTTCATGGAAGAACTGTTCCGGTTTGCACAAAATGTAGAGAAACTGCCGTTCGACCATCATGAACTGATGGCCATGATAGCGCCACGTGCGTTATTGTGCCTCGGAAATCCCGACTACGAATGGCTGGCCGATGAATCTGGTTTTGTTTCGTGCAAAGCAGCCAAACGCGTCTGGGACACATTCGGCATCAGCGACCGTTTCGGATATTCCATTGTAGCCGGCCACCCGCATTGCCAATTACCCGACTGCCAGCGCCATGAAGTGGAAGCATTTGTCGAAAAATTTCTGCTGGGCAATACTGCCGTAGATACAAACATTGAAACCCATCCATACACCGGGGTCGATTTTTCACGCTGGACAGCTTGGTGGGGAAACGGGAACCCGGAGTTTCCGGCGAATAAACAATAACCAAACAAATACAAACTGAGACCAATGAACAATCAGAAGCTCAATGATTTCATGAAAAAAATTACCTTCTGCATCATGATAGCGCTGGCCATATTCACGCCACTACCATCAAATGCGCAAGACATTGCAGATTATATTCGTTTTACAAGCGAAAACGGAAACTTTGCCATCGCTGAAAACGGCCAGACAACACCGGTTGTCATCAGCACAGATGATTTTTCAGGAATTAAAATCGTTGCCGGGTGGTTTTGCAACGATATAAAATTAGTTTGTGGACAGGAACCACAACTTTTCGAAACGGAATTGCCCGCAGCAAAACAAATCGTACTGGTTGGCACGATTGGTAAAAACCGCTGGATCGACCAATTGGCGAAGGAAAGAAAGCTGGACGTTTCCGACCTGAGCGGGCAATGGGAACGCAGCCTCACCCAAGTGGTTGACAACCCCTTCCCCGGAATTGACAAAGCGCTGGTGTTGGCCGGCAGCGATAAGCGCGGAACCATTTACGCGATGCTCAACCTGTCGCGGGGCATGGGTGTTTCGCCCTGGTACTGGTGGGCCGATGTACCGGTTGACAAGCATGGTGCGGTTTATGTGAAAGCCGGCCGTTACCTGACCGACAGCCCGAAAGTAAAATACCGCGGTATTTTTCTGAACGACGAGGAACCAGCCCTGGGAGGCTGGGTTCGTGAAAAATTCGGCGGGTTCAATGCCCGGTTTTACAGCCATGTATTCGAACTGATCCTTCGCCTGCGCGGAAATTTTCTGTGGCCGGCCATGTGGGGAAAGGCTTTTTATGACGATGACCCGGAGAACGGGCCCTTAGCCGATAAGCTGGGGATTGTGATGAGTACCTCGCACCACGAACCCATGGGACGCGCCCAAGCCGAATGGCACCGCTACGGTTCGGGCCCCTGGAATTACACCCAAAACGCCAAAGTCCTTTCTGATTTCTGGCAAAAGGGAATGGAACGGAACAAAAACTACGAAACTGTCGTGACGGTTGGTATGCGCGGCGACGGCGACGAAGCTATGGAAGAAGGGACAAACATTGCCCTGCTTGAAAAAATTGTTCGCGACCAACGGAACATCATCAGCAAAGTAACCGGGAAAAAAGCAGATGAAACTCCCCAGGTTTGGGCTTTGTACAAAGAAGTCCAGAATTATTACGACAAAGGGATGCGCGTCCCGGACGATGTGACCCTGTTGCTGTGCGACGACAACTGGGGCAATGTCCGCAAATTGCCCGACATCCATGCACCTGTTCACCGGGGCGGATATGGCATGTATTACCACGTCGATTATGTAGGCGACCCCCGGAATTATAAATTTATCAATGTCAGCCAGATACAGCACATCTGGGAGCAAATGGCCCTTACCTACAGTCATGGTGTCGACCGCATCTGGATTCTGAACGTAGGCGATTTGAAACCCATGGAATTCCCCATCAGCTTTTTCTTAGACATGGCCTGGGACCCCACGAAGTTCAACTCACAAAACCTGTTTCAATATACCGTTGACTGGTGTGCCGAACAATTCGGGGAACAATACGCCGAAGCATCGGCCCGGATCATCAACCTGTACACCAAATACAACCACCGCATAACTCCGGAATTGCTGAATGAAAAGACATTCAGCCTCGAAAACTACAACGAGTTTGAACGGGTGCGCAACGATTACCGCGATTTAACGCTGGAAGCGCTTCGATTGTATAACTTCATCCCGAATGAGTACAAAGACGCGTTTGACCAACTGGTGCTTTTCCCGACCAATGCCTGTTCGAACCTGTACGAAATGTATTATGCCGTGGCAAAAAACCACCAGTTGGCGGCCGAAAATAATCCGGAAGCCAACCGCTGGGCCGATGAGGCCAAAGCCTGTTTCGACCGCGACTCGCTGTTCACGGTGCACTACAACCAACAAATTGCCAACGGGAAATGGAACCACCAGATGGACCAGGTCCGCATTGGCTATACCTATTGGCAGCAGCCCAATGTCAGGAAAATGCCCAGGCTGTTCCGGATCGAACAGCCGCAAATTCCGCAGTCGCAACTAGCTTTTGACGAAGCCGACGGGTACGTGTCGATTGAAGCTGCCAATTACCAGGCGGCTAACGGCACCGAAAAAATCCACTGGGACGTGATTCCTGATTTGGGCAAAACCGGATCGGGCGTGACCACCTTCCCACAGAACGCCTACCCGACCGCAACCGACTCGGTTTACATCGAGTATGCCGTCAATTTTAAATCAACCGGTACGTTCGATGTACATGTGCTGGTTTCGCCAACATTGAATTTCAATGCCAATAAAGGATTACGGTATGCTGTTTCGTTTGATGGAGGGGAAGAGCAAATCGTTAACATCAATGGTGCGTACCGGGGTGAACTGGGAAAATGGCAGGCCGACCGGATCATCGAAACCACCACACAACACCGGATTGAAACTGCCGGGGTGCATCGGTTGCGCATCCGGGCGCTGGAACCGGGAATCGTATTGCAGAAAATCATGATAAACACCGGCGGCCTGAAACCCAGCTATCTGGGGGCGCCGCAAAGTAACCAGATTAAATTATAAGCCATGAAGCACTTTGTAATCACCGTCATCGTACTGACCCTGCTCCTGGTTACAGCCTCTTCGCCCTTAGCGAATGCGTCTGTAAAACTCCCGCGCTTAGTAAGTAACGGGATGGTCCTTCAGCGCGACGTACCCCTGAAAATTTGGGGATGGGCTAATCCTGCTGAAAAAATAACCGTTAATTTCCTGGGAAAAGTTTACCCGACCAAAGCCGACAAAAACGGAAACTGGATGGTTACCCTTCCGGCAACCCCGGCTGGCGGGCCATTCAGGTTAAAAATAAACGAAATCGAACTGACCGACATCCTGATTGGCGACGTATGGTTATGCTCGGGGCAGTCGAACATGGAGCTGCCCATCCGCAGGGTATTAGACCGTTACAAACAAGAAATCGACAAGGTAAACAACCCATACATCCGGCAATTCAGGGTGCCCTTGCGCTACGAGTTCCGGTTGGCAAAAACCGACTACGAATCCGGAGCGTGGGTGCCGGCAACTCCGGAAAATATACTCGATTTTTCGGCAGTAGCTTACTTTTTTGCAGCCGAACTGTACCGTAAAAATGGTGTTCCGGTTGGCCTGATAAATTCGGCAGTTGGCGGTTCGCCGGCACAAGCCTGGTTAAGCAAAAACACGTTAAAGAAGTACCCGGAATACCTGCAAGCGGCTGAACAATGTGCCAATCCGGCTTATGTCGACAGTATAAAAGCTGCCGACAACGAACGCTCGAAAAACTGGCATGCTGAGTTGAACCGAAAAGACCCGGGAACAGGGCGTTGGTCGAAACCGGCAACAGATATTTCAGACTGGCCGGAAATTTCACTACCGGGCTACTGGAACGAAAAAAACGTGACTCTGAAAAACGGCTCGGTCTGGTTCTGCAAATATTTTGGTTTAACTGAAGAGTTAGCCGGCGAAGATGCGACTCTCCGGCTGGGCTGCATTGTCGATGCCGACTCGGTATTTGTTAACGGCCATTTTGTCGGAAATACCACCTATCAATACCCACCCCGCATTTACCGGGTACCCGGATCCATTTTGAAAGCCGGTCAAAACCGGATAACGGTCCGGGTTATCAGTCAATCCGGGAAAGGTGGTTTCGTTCCGGAAAAACCCTACGAACTGCGGTTTGCACATGACACAATCGACCTGAGCGGCGATTGGCATTATCAAACCGGCGCCGAGATGCCGGCATCCCAATCCCAAACCTTTTTCCAGTACAAATCCGGAGGCTTGTATAACGGCATGATCCACCCCCTGCTTAATTACCGGATGAAAGGGGCAATATGGTATCAGGGAGAATCCAACACGGGAAAGCCGCAGGAATACCGCCAGCTTTTCCAGGATCTAATTTTGGATTGGAGATCGGAGCTTTCTCAGCCAGAATGGCCCTTTCTGTTTGTTCAACTGGCCAACCTGGGATTACCACAAATGCAACCGGTTGAAAGCGGCTGGGCCGAAGTGCGCGATGCTCAGCGCCGGGCATTGGAACTGCCTATGACCGGAATGGCCGTGACATTCGATATTGGCGAGTGGAACGATATCCACCCGCTGAACAAAAAAGAAGTTGGCAGACGCCTGTTTCTCGAAGCAGAACGGGTGGCTTATCAGGACACAAATGTGGTCAGTTCGGGCCCGCTATTCCAGTCAATGACCGTGAACGCCAACAGCATCATTCTCTCATTTAAATCGACAGGCTCCGGATTAGACGCCAACAGCCAGCTCAAAGGCTTTCAGGTTGCCGGGGCCGATGGCCGGTTTGTGTGGGCCAACGCTGTTGTACTGAACAAAAACACCGTGAAAGTATGGAGCCCGCAAGTGAACCAGCCAACTGCTGTCCGCTATGCGTGGGAAGACAATCCGGCCAATGCCAACCTGAAAAACAAGGAAGGCCTGCCGGCATCGCCTTTTACAACCGAGAAATAAAAATCAATTAATAAAAACCGTTATGAACACAACGTCACAGAAAATTTCTGTATTGGAGAAAGTTGGCTACAGCCTGGGCGACCTGGCAGCTAACCTTGTTTTCCAAACTCTGATTACTTACCTGGCCTTTTTCTACACCGATATTTACGGACTGAAAAATAACGATGCCTCGCTAATTATGCTTGTTGTCGGGCTGGTTGCTGCATTTGTTTTCAACCCCGTTGTCGGCGCCATTGCCGACCGCACCCACTCGCGCTGGGGCAAGTTCCGCCCGTGGATCCTGTTCACCGCAGTACCCCTGGGAGTTGTGGCCCTGCTGGCCTTTTCTACACCGCACTTCTCGTATCAGGGCAAACTCTTCTATGCGGCGGCAACCTACACGCTGCTGCTCATGCTGTATGCCTCGAACAACCTGCCCTACTCGGCTCTAAGCGGGGTAATTACCGGCGACATGGGCGAACGAAATAGTATTTCGAGCTACCGCTTCGTCGCGGTTATGTTCGCCCAGTTCTTTGTGCAGGTTTTCATGCTGCCGATTATTGAATATGCCGGAGGAGGCGACAAAGCAGTTGGTATGGAAACCGTAATGACCTGGTTGGCCATTGTAGGGACCGTGATGCTGATCATTACCTTTTTGACTACCCGCGAACGAATTGTACCCACTGCCGAGCAGAAATCGAGCTTGAAGGAAGATCTGTCCGACCTGGTAAAAAATCGTCCATGGTTGATTATGCTTACTGTAACCATCCTGATCTTCATCACCCTGGCCATGAAAGGTGGTTCGTATGTGTACTACTTCAACAACTACGTCGATCCCGATTCGCTGGAACGGTTCATCAACCCCATTCTGGCAGGCCTTTCGGCTATCGGGCTCAACTTTTTCGGGAACGACCCCACCTCGGCAGGCTTTGGCTTGTTTAATGCCGGCGGCATTATTTTCATGATTGTTGGCATCTCGCTGTCAAAACGCCTGGCCGATAAATATGGCAAGCGCGATGTGTACCGGTATGCCTTGATTGCATCAACTGTTTTTATCCTGATTTTCTATTTCTTCCCGGCTAAAAGTGTGGGACTCATGTTTGCCTCGCAAATTCTGCATGGCTTTTTCTATGGCATTACCATTCCGGTACTTTGGGCCATGATTGCCGATGTGGCCGACTTCTCGGAGTGGAAAAACAACCGCCGGGCTACAGCTATTATTTTCTCGGCCATGATGGTGGGTTTGAAAACCGGCCTGGCTGTTGGCGGTGCTCTGGTCACCTGGATACTGGGGCTTTATGGCTATGTAAACAAAGATGCAGCCGAGGCAGGGCAACCTATTGTTCAGCCCGAGACTGTAACTTCCGGCGTAAAAATGCTGGTGAGCGTTTACCCGTCCATCCCGTTCTTACTGGCTGCCGGCCTGTTATTTTTTTATGTGATTAACAAGAAGATGGAAGTACAGATCCAAAATGAATTAATGGCCCGTCGGAACTCAACTAAATAACCCAACTTAAACAAATATAGATATGAAGCAAATAAGACATTCTTTTTTATGCCTGTCTGTACTTGTCCTGCTCTTTTCAGCCTGCCAGGGAGAAACACAGGTAGAAAAAAAAAACACGCTGAAAGATGCCTTTTCCGGAAAATTCTACATCGGAACGGCCCTCAACGAACCCCAAATAACCGGACGCGATTCGGCTTCGGTCAGGGTTGTGAAAGAACAATTTAGTGCGATTGTCGCTGAAAATTGCATGAAAAGCGAAAGCCTTCAGCCCAAAGAAGGAACGTTCAATTTCGATCTGGCTGACCGCTTTGTGGCTTTTGGCGAGCAAAATGGTTTGTTTGTTACCGGTCATTGCCTGATCTGGCATTCGCAGGCTCCCAAATGGTTCTTTACCGACAGCCTGGGGAACAACGTTTCGCGCGAAGTGCTGATCGGGCGCATGAAAAAACACATCCAAACCGTTGTTGGCCGTTACAAAGGACGAGTAAAAGGCTGGGATGTGGTTAACGAAGCAATTATGGAAGACGGCAGTTTCCGAAACAGCAAATTTTATCAGATTGTTGGCGAAGACTTTATCAAGCTGGCTTTCCAGTTTGCCCACGAAGCCGACCCTGATGCCGAATTGTATTACAACGATTACAACGAGTGGTACCCCGGCAAGCGCAATGCCATTGTTCAGATGATTCGTAAGCTGAAGGCTGAAGGTGTCCGTATCGATGGCATTGGTATGCAGGCGCATGTCGGTCTGGATGGCCCGTCGATAACCGACTATGAAGCAGCTATTACCGCCTACGCCAACGAAGGGGTGAAAGTGATGATAACCGAGTTCGACCTCTCGATTTTGCCCAATCCGCACCCCAACGTGGGGGCTGACATTGCAACCAGTTTCGAATACCAGAACGAGTTGAACCCTTACGCCGACGGGATAGTCCCCCAAGCAAAACAGGATGAATGGGACAACCGCGTGCTCAGCTTCTTTAAACTGTTTTTAAAACATGCCGATGTCGTTTCGCGGGTGACTGTTTGGGGCGTTCATGATGGACAATCGTGGAAAAATAACTTCCCGGTTCGCGGCCGCACCGATTATCCGCTACTCTTCGACCGACACTACCAGCCCAAACCTGTGGTGGCAAAAATTATTGCTGAAGCAGAGAAAGGAAGTAGTGAGTAATGAATCGTGAGATATGAGAATAGCGAGAAAGTCTGATTTAAACTCCTTTTCCTGGCAACTCAAAACTATAAAAACAGATAATAATCAATCAATTGAATCAGGCAAGAAGAGACTGTTTAAATTTTATTTGTCCCCCATACTCACCCCGTCGCATCTTCAATGCGCCGCTCCACCAGGCTTGGGATGAGTGAAAAATGATAAAATTGAGTTTAAAATTTTTCGATGAACGAATTTTAAACAGTCTCTCAGCAAATAACTTTAAAATGCCGGGATTCCGTAAAGCGGGCGTTCTCTTTTTGACCTTTCGCCCAATGAGTCGGATCCGGCAATTAAACGAACAAAACATGAAATAGCCATAAGAGCCATAGCTCATACAAACCGAAAACATACAAATGGCTATTCCATTCCGGTGCTAACTTGATTAAAAAACAAAAGCTGTTACGAAAATTGCAAGAAACAACTTTGAAAATTTATACGAATGAAACGAACATGCCACAGTAACAAAATTTATGGTGGTGACACCAACGGCCATATAAATATTATTAGAGAAGCTAATTTTCATGGCATGGAGTTCCATAAGTACACACCTAAATTTCAATATTTTAACAACAATATTTACTTATGAAACAAGCAAAATACCTGATACCACACCTTTATACTGCCGACCCGGCCGTACACGTGTTCAATGGCAAACTGTACATTTATCCCTCGCACGACATCGAATCGGGCATTCCTGAAAATGATAACGGCGACCACTTCGACATGCGCGACTACCACATCTTTTCTATGGACGACATTGACGGCGAAGTGACCGACCACGGCGTAGGTCTGGATGTAAAAGACATCCCCTGGGCCGGCCGACAGTTGTGGGACTGCGACTGTGCACACAAAGATGGCACGTATTATCTATACTTTCCGCTGAAAGACCAGACCGATATTTTCCGCATCGGGGTGGCCATCAGCAACAAGCCCGAAGGCCCCTTTGTTCCGCAGGATGCACCGATAAAAGGCAGCTACTCGATCGACCCGTGCGTTTTTCGCGACGACGACGGTTCGCACTACATGTACTTCGGTGGTTTGTGGGGCGGCCAGTTGCAGCGTTACCGCAACAACAAAGCCATCGAGTGCGGACACGAGCCGAACGACAACGAACCAGCGTTGCCTTCGCGTGTGGTGAAGCTGAGCGACAACATGCTCGAGTTTGGCGAAGCGCCGCGCGATGTCATTATCTTAGACGAGAACGGCGATCCGTTAAAAGCCGGCGACCACGAGCGCCGTTTCTTCGAAGCTTCGTGGATGCACAAATATCAGGGGAAATACTATTTCTCGTACTCAACCGGCGACACACACAAACTGTGCTATGCCACGGGCGATAACCCGTACGGGCCTTTCACCTACAAAGGTGTTATCCTGACCCCGGTGGTTGGCTGGACCACTCACCACTGCATCGTCGAGTTCAAAGGCAAATGGTACCTATTCCACCACGACAGCGTGCCATCGGGCGGCAAAACCTGGTTGCGCAGCCTGAAAGTAGTGGAACTGGAATACAATGAAGATGGAACGATTAAAACAATCGCCGGGGGCGGCGAATAAAAATAAATGGTGGTAACAGAATCCCTGAAGCCCAAAGACCACGGCCAATAAATATGAGCCGTCGGGACTTGGCTTCAGGGTCGGTTTTTTAAATGCCTGTAACTGTTATTTGACCATTATCACCTTGAACAAAACCGTTACCAAAGATAAGAACCAAACTTTCATAATCGGATTTTCAGGCTTAGTTCAACGAATTTAGCTGAATGCTTGCAGGTTTCAACCCTTCCGATGCAGCTTCGACCTGAATTTTTCCCGCCTTTTTGCCGGTCTGCACAATCAGCAAACACATGCCGTTAAAGGCTTTCCGGTAGTTTGCCTTAAATGGTTCCATCGAGGTCTGGCACCCATTGTCAACCCCGGCAATCGAACCCTGCCCTGTTACGTTAAAACGGATCAGATTGGCCGCATCAGGCACTATATTGCCATCCTTGTCGGTCACTCTCACCGTAATGAATGACAAATCTTTACCATCGGCTTTCAAGGAAGAACGGTCGGCAATCAGCTCGATTTTGGCAGGCTCCCCGGCCGTACGAATTTCTTTCTCCAGCACCGTTTGTCCGTTCTTCCGCGACACCGCCCTGATGGTCCCGGGCACATATTTTACCCTCCAGAAGGCATGAAAGCGGTCGGCAGTTTTCGCGCTAACGCCCTGCGAAACGCCGTTCACAAACAACTCAACCTCATCGGCATTGTTGTAATACGCCCACACATCAACGGTTTGTCCTTCCTTCCAGTTCCAGTGCGGAAAGAGGTGCAACATGGTTTTACCGCTCCATTCGCTCTGGTAGAAATAGTACATATCTTTGGGGAACCCGCATAAATCAACCACCCCGTAATACGAACTGCGGGCCGGCCACGGGTAAGGCTCCGGCTCGCCCAGAAAATCGAATCCCGACCACACGAACATGCCCGAAATAAAATCGTTGTTTTTGATCACCTTCCAGGTTTCTTCGTGGGTAGCGCCCCAGTAAGCATGGCAATTGTCGTAGGCCGGCGCGGTCAGGCCCGGGTTTCCGTCGAAAGGCTGCCCGTACGCTTTGGGCCAAATCCGGACACTGTCTGAGGGCATATCGTATTGCCCGCGGGTTGAAAAAGCCGACATGTTCTCGGCGGCCAGCAACGTTTCGCCCGGGTAGTTTTTCGGGAAATCCAGGTACTGCAGATGCTTGTAATTAAAACTGATCAGGTCGAGCGCTTTTGATTGATAGATATAGTTTTTCGCCGGATCTTGTTCGGTCAGCGCACTGGTAACCGGACGGGTCGGGTCGGCTTTTTTTACGATCCCGACCAACTCTTTTCCGATCCGAATCCCGGTTGAATCAAACTGCTCACGGATCTCGTTGCCAATGCTCCAAATGATCACCGACGGATGGTTGCGGTCGCGTAAAACCATGTCGGTCAAATCGCGGGCATGCCAATCGCCCCAATCCAGGTGATAATCGGCCTGCATCTTTTTGACCGCCCAGCAATCGAACGCCTCGTCCATCACCAGAAAACCCATCCGGTCGCACAAATCAAGCAACTCCGGGGCCGACGGATTGTGCGACATCCGGATCGCATTGCAGCCCATCGCTTTCAGAATTTCCAATTGCCGTTCGGCTGCACGGACATTGAACGCCGCCCCTAAAGCGCCTAAATCGTGGTGATTGTTTACCCCCTTAATTTTCATCGGCTTTCCGTTCAGGAAAAAACCGTTGACCGGATCGAACCGCAATGAGCGGACCCCGAACGGAGTTTCATACTCATCGGCCAGCTTCCCCCGATCGTATATTTTCGTGACAGCCTTGTACAAAACCGGCTGATCGACCGACCACAACCGGGGCGAATCAAGTGCAAACTGCTGGTCGAAAATCATCACCGAGTCGGCCTGGCTGACTTCTGAATCAGCGGTAGTAACCAGCTTTCCATCCGGGTCAATCAGAGAGGTTGAAATGCGAACGGGTGGGTTTTCTCCGGATTTATTTCTGATTTTAATCTCCAGTTTTACGGTAGCCGATTTTTCTGAAACTTCCGGCGTGGTAACAAACGTACCCCAATGGTCGACATAAATCCCGGAGGTTGCCACCAGCCACACATTCCGGTAAATGCCCGAGCCGGTGTACCAGCGCGAGTTGGGTTGCGCGCTGTTGTCGACTTTCACGGCAATCACATTCGCATTGTCGCCAAAATTCAGGAAAGGAGTCAGGTTGTAACGGAACGAACTGTACCCGTACGGACGTTTGCCTGCGTAATGGCCGTTAATCCACACTTCGCTATTCCGGTAAACGCCATCAAAATCGATAAAGACCTGCTTCTGCTGCCACGATTTTTCGAGCCTGAAGCTTTTCCGGTACCAGCCGATTCCGGCCGGCAAAGCCCCGCCATTTGTTTTAGTTGGATTATCCTGACTAAACGCACCTTCAATACTCCAGTCGTGCGGTAAATTCAGGCTCCGCCACGACGAATCGTCAAACCCGGGATTGCCGGCTTCAGAAAAATCACCAAGAGAAAATTTCCAGTCTTCGGTAAAATCAATCCTGGAACGAACGCTTTTTTCCTGAACGCAGGAAACAACAAGCAACAAAAGCCCGATGGCCACAAAAACATGTCTCATGTGTGTACGTTTATTGGTCTGTTTACAGCATTTACAAATTAAACGACCGGTTCACGTAAAACCTTTCCGACTAATTGAACCAGGCATCTCATTAATGTGAGATACTGACTATAAACCCGGAGGGTTTAAGAAACTATTTAAATTTTATTTGTCCCCCATACTCATCCCTGTCGCATCTTCGATGCGACAGGGATGAGTGAAAAATGATAAAATTGAGTTTAAAATTTTTCGATAACCTAAATTTAAACAGTCACTTCTAAATGTTTATAGAAAATAGATTGGGGTAAATACATGCGCCCCCGGATGGGGTCGAATCCCCTCTTACGCTTATTAATAACTATAAACATTTGATGCCTCCGGCATCTTAAAGATATTTACTAATGCCTGGTTCAACCGGCTAATTTAAACCGGTCGTTCTGTCCGGAACAAAAATAATGTTTCAAAATGTAAACGTTTTCTGCAAACAAACATTAATATTTACAAGATATTTACATGCTATAAAACTACAAATATATGCAAACGTTTTATTGCAAGAAGCCGCATTGGATCTTATTTTTGCTTTTTGATACACCAAAAATTAATTCAGGAGAAATTACGTATATCCTGTTTTCGGAATGTATTATCCGGGTGGCAGGGAGTTAGCCGGACTTCCTGACACAAAAAATTAAAAATACAACATTGATGAAGACATTTTTTTCACTGATGCTCGCCGCAAGCCTGCTTTTGAGCAAACAAACGTTTGCCCAGGATAAATCGTTGGTAAACACCTCGCAAAGCCCGTATGCCAAACTAAAAACGCTGGACATGGGCGACGTGCAATGGACA
Organism: Bacteroidota bacterium; assembly: GCA_029265715.1. GTDB lineage: Bacteria > Bacteroidota > Bacteroidia > Bacteroidales > Prolixibacteraceae > Aquipluma. The sequence goes on along the minus strand of JAJUGZ010000049.1, from coordinate 4,235 downwards.
ACCGGCTTCTGGGCCGAACGGTTTCGGGTGTGTAAAGAATCGATGGTACCGCACATGATGGGCAAATATCTGGACCCGGATGTCAGCCATGCCTACCGGAATTTCGAGATTGCCGCCGGCAAGGAACACGGCGACCATGCCGGGCCGGCCTTTCACGATGGCGATTTTTACAAAATGCTCGAGGGCATGATCATGGTTTGGTCGTCGTCGAGAGATGCCCAAACGGAGAAACAAATTGATTCGATCATCGAAACCATTGCCCGGTCGCAACGCCCCGACGGGTACATCCACACGCCTGTGGTCATCAAAGAACTTCAGAATAGTCAGGATAAAAAAGCATTTGGCGAACGGCTCGACTTCGAAACGTACAATATGGGTCACCTGATGACGGCTGCCTGCCTGCATTATCGCCTGACCGGCAAAAAAAACCTGTTGGATGTGGCCATCAAGGCAACCGATTTCCTGTACGACTTTTATAAGCGGGCATCGGCCGAACTGGCGCGAAATGCCATCTGCCCGTCGCATTACATGGGGGTGGTTGAAATGTACCGCACCACCCGCGACCCGCGCTACCTGGAACTGGCCAAAAACCTGATTGCCATCCGGAGTTTGGTTGAAAATGGGACCGATGACAACCAGGACCGCGTCCCGTTCCTGAAAATGGACAAAGCCATCGGGCATGCCGTCCGTGCCAATTACCTGTACGCCGGAGTTGCCGACATATACACCGAAACCGGCGACGATTCGCTGATGGTTACGCTCGACAAAATCTGGCATAACCTGACCGAAAGCAAGATGTATATCACCGGCGGATGTGGCGCGTTATACGATGGCGTTTCTCCTGACGGGACATCATACGTTCCGGAATACAACCAGAAAGTGCACCAGGCTTATGGGCGCGATTATCAATTACCCAACCTGACCGCCCACAACGAATCGTGCGCCAACATCGGGAACATTCTCTGGAACTGGCGCATGTTTCTGGCAACTGGCGAAGCCCGCTTTGCCGACGTGATGGAACTGACCATGTACAACAGCTTGCTGGCCGGCGTCAGCCTCGACGGGAAAGGTTATTTTTACACCAACCCGCTTTGTGTTAACCACGACATCCCCTTTACACTCCGATGGTCGAAACAGCGCGAAGAATACATCAGTTTCTGTAACTGCTGTCCTCCAAACACGATCCGGACCATTGCCGAAATCAGTAACTACGTGTACACAACTTCGGAGAAAGGGCTCTGGATCAACCTGTACGGGGCCAATAAACTGGAATCGAAACTCAGCGGCGGCGAACCGATCCGACTGGAACAAAAAACCGATTACCCGTGGAATGGAAAGATAGTCGTCGAGCTGCAGGAATGCCCCGTCAAGCCCTTTTCCATCTTCCTGCGCATTCCCGGGTGGGCTACTAAAGCAGAAATAAAAGTGAATGGTAAACAGCAAAACATCGCTGCTCAACCCGGAACTTATGCCGAATTGTCCGGCAACTGGAAAAAAGGAGACCTGATTGAGTTAAACCTCCCGATGGAAGCACAACTCATCGAGGCCAATCCGCTGGTTGAAGAAGCCCGCAACCAGGTAGCCGTAAAACGCGGACCAGTGGTTTATTGTATCGAGTCGACCGACATTCCGGCAAACCGCAGGATTTTTGAATACACTATTCCGGTAAATACCTCCTTTAAGCCGAAAGAAACCACCATCTCCGACAGCCGGATCATTGCACTGGAAGGAACCGTTGAGTTAATGCCCAATGAATCATGGAGCGGCCAGTTGTATCGTCCGGTAAGCACAAAAAAGAACGCGGTGAAACTCCGGCTCGTTCCGTATTATGCCTGGGGAAACCGGGGCAAAGGCGACATGAGCGTTTGGCTGCCGGTAAGTAAATAATGAAAAGAGGAAGAGACTGTTTAAATTTTATTTGTCCCCCATACTCACCCCCGTCGCATCTTCAATGCGACGCTGGGTGAGTGAAAAATGATAAAATTGAGTTTAAAATTTTTCAATGAACGAATTTTAAACAGTTTCTCAACGATTCGACCCTGTTTCGATTCATGGTTTAACGACATTGATTGACGATTAAGGGATTAGAATTGTCTCAGTCTGCCCACAATCATTAATCAATCTTTAGCCGCCCGTTACCAGCCGAACATCGGTCTTTATCCAACCGGAAATTTTGTTGATCTAACATTCATATCGTAAGTTTTAGGATTTAGTATCTGATGTCCTTCCCCTATCGGCAATCAGTTTTGAGATCAGGAACCCGACCAGAAAAATGACGGTTGTCCCGATCACGATGGTCAGGTTGGCATGAAACGGGCTGCGGAACCGAAGTAAGCAGCCTTCTGTAAAATAGATGGGCGACAGGCTCATCCAACATATCACCAGCACGCCGGAAATAACCCCGATAACTGCACTGATTTTACTGGCTTTGCGGGCAACATACCCCAGTAGGAAAAGGCCCAACATCCCGCCACTGAAGATTGAGGCCAGCATCCACCAGGCATCCAGGGCACTTTTCACCCGGGTCATGGCCATGGCCACCAGGATTCCCAGTACGCCAAATGTCAGCGACGACAGGTAAAGTACGTTCATCTGCCGGCGTTCGGTTGCCTGCGGGTTGATGTATCGCCGGTAATAATCCGACATCACAATGGTGGCCGTCCCGTTCACACTGGTTGAGATGGTGCTCATGCCGGCTGCAAAAACCGAGGCAATCAACAAACCGGTCAGACCAACCGGCAACCCGTTCACCATAAAATACGGAAACACTTTATCGGCAGCCGAAAGGTCGCGCAGTTCGATGGGAAGTAAATCGGGCCGGGCGGTATAATAGGCAAACAGCGAAGTCCCGATAAAAAAGAAAAGCAGCGAAACCGGTACGTACAGCAGCGAGCCGAATAAAGCCGAACGTTGTGCGTCGCGCAGGGTTTTGGTGGTCATATACCGTTGCACATAATTTTGGTCGATCCCGTAATTCTGCAGGTTGATGAACAGTCCGTAAACCAGCATCACCCAGAAAGTAGAATCGGAAACGCTACCACCAAAACTCCCAAGCCCGAATTTATGATGATCGTGAGCTATTTCAAATATCTGCCCGGCCCCTTCCGGCATGGAAAAAATTAGCACCAATGCACAGACCAGGGCCCCTCCGATCAGCACAATTCCCTGAATGGCATCGGTCCAGATAACGGCCTGGATGCCACCCAACATGGAGTAGATGACCACCGAAAGGCCGGTTACCGCGATAATCAGCCCGATGTTCCATCCAAACAGGGCATTCAGCGGGAGGGCCATCAGGTAAAGGATCGAGCCGGTGCGCATCAGCTGGGTCAGAATATAACAAGCCGAGGCGTAGGTCCGCGCCCAGGGGCCGAAACGCATCTCGAGGTATGTATAGGCCGAAATGCTGTTGATGCTCCGGTACAGGGGCACAAAAAAACGTACGGCAAAATAGGCAGCCACCGGAATCGACAGACTAAAGACAAAAGCATTCCAGTCGGTCTGGTACGCTTTACCCGGCAATGCCAGGAAACTGATACTGCTCACGAACGTGGCAAAGATCGACATCCCGACCACCCACGAAGGCAGTTGCCCTCCTCCGGAGGTATATTGCTCCGGATTACGGTTCCGGAAGAAAAACATACTCCCGAAAAACACAATTCCGGCCATGTAAACTAAAAAGACAATCAGATCGATTACTGGTAGTTTCATCCGTATAAATTTTCAATGTTGGTTCGTACAATTTTCGTAACAGCTTTTGCTTTTCAATAAAATTAGCACCGACATGGAATTGAGCTTGCGAATCGGAGCGCAGCAAAGATCCACACAGTGAAATCCGCGAAGCGAATAGCCAGTTGTACATTTTCGGTTTGTATGAGCGATGGCTCTTATGGCTATTTCATTTAGTCGGTTTTTTTATGGGTTAACCACCATCGGGGTTTAAACCCACCAACAAGGTTTTCGATTGCCCCGGCAGTGGTTATCAACCTGTCGGTGGCTCAAGTAAACGACACGGGATGTTGGATAATCATTTATGAGTTTTTTAGTTAAAAGTTAAAAGTCTGAAGGTTAAAAGTCAGAGTCTGTTTAAATTTCTTTTCACTACTGAACGAGTAAAAAATTAAAAGATAGGGGTTACTCCCCGAAGGTTTGGCCCCATGTTGTAGATTTGTTTTGCACACAAAAATCACAACATGGGTAAAAATACGGAAATAAAATTTGTCGGACAGCCGATT
>JAJUGZ010000056.1 GCA_029265715.1 Bacteroidota bacterium | reverse complement strand
CCTTAAGTGATTTCCAGCTCTTTTCGCTCGCAACCAATTGGTACTTACTGGCGGTTGGAGTGAGAATAGAGCAAAAAAGGTCGGATTGATAATTGAAACCATGATTGATTCAAGAAAATAAAAACGCCCTACAATAAAATATGAGTGGCGTACAGCGCCCAGCGATTATTCCCGGTTGAACTACACCCTCCGGAACTGGGGCTATGCACTTAGCGACCGATTTTGGGTTTTTGAAGTGTTAAAAATGGGATAACGTTCTTTGTCGTATTACAGGGTTTTGTGCTTTTAACCCCTTTGCTACCAGCTAGTTAAGACTTGCCTACTCTTTCTTACCTAAAATACCGCCACTGAACATCGATATCATTGACAGAAAAGCAATTGCACCCCTATATTTGGGCTCACATTAAAACCAAAAAGTTGAATGGTTTTTCAAACTGTTGTCTGTATCTTTGCCCGCCGGAAGAACCGTAACGGCCAGGCTGCAGGAAGTCGATCCGGCCTTTTATGCACAAGAAGGGTATCATTCCTTCACAAAAGAAGTCATTTCTGCGCTTGCCGACATATGATATTTTAGACAAAACATTAACAACTAATTTATTACAGAATTTGCATTCCCGTGTAATCATACTTGTACAGAGTTTATCAAAATCAATTAAAAACGTTGATTATAAAGGATTTACCTAAAAAATATCAATTATATTCCTGATTATCAACAACTTAACATTATAACAAACTATTGAGTTACAAACCCGGAAAAATAAAATGGATCAAATCCCGTATATCAAGCCCGAAAAATTACGAGAACTTACAGCAAACAGGAAAGCAGAGTTTTCATCACTGTTTGCCAAACTCAGGAAAAAGAAACCACAAAATCTCGATGATGCGGTTCAGCAATTGCATGAAGAAGCTTTTGATCAGTTTGATTGTCTGACCTGCGCCAATTGTTGTTCGACGATTAGTCCGATTGTTACAGGAAAAGATATCGAAAAGCTGGCCAAATACCTCAAGATGAAGCCCAGTGAGTTTATTTCTCAATATCTGTATGTCGACGAAGATAAAGACTATGTTTTTCAGCAAACTCCCTGCCCTTTTTTAATGCCTGACAATTATTGCATGGTTTACGAGCAACGCCCCAAAGCTTGCCGCGAATACCCGCATACCGACCGAAAAAGATTTTACCAGATACTCAATTTAACACACAAAAACTGTGAGGTTTGTCCGGTAGTTTATCGAATTACCGACGAACTATGCCGGCAAAACTGGTAACCTGAAAAAGAAACGGGCAATCCAAAAAACTGAATTGCCCGTCCAATATTCACTATCGGAACGATTAAGGTCTGTCTTCTTCGTCCTCTTTAAAAGTCAGTTTTTCTGCAGTCGAAATTTCCATAAAGGTTGATCCGCCACCAATTCCGAAACTGCCTCCTACATAAATAATCAAATCGTCATTTTGTAAAACATTTTCTTTTAACAACGATTTAACAGCCGAACGCACCATTTTGAATTTGCTTTTCTTCGGAAGCAAAAGGCTTGGGAAAACGCCATAAGACAAAGCCAACTCACGGACAACACGTTTCTCGTAACACTTGGCATAAACCGGGTTCTCACCACGAAAAGCTGCCAGATAACGAGCAGTCCGGCCTGTAAGGGTATTGGTAACAATGGCTTTTGTTTTCAATTCAACAGATGCCTGAATAGCCGCTTCGGCCAAATAGGCCGGAACTTCATTTTCGAGCAACGGAATGGTTATATCGTTGCGTTTATCTTTGTTTGCTTCTACTTCACGGGCAATCCGGGCCATGTATTCAACGGCCTCTACCGGATATTTTCCATAAGCTGTTTCGCCGCTCAGCATAATCGCATCAGTCCGTGAGTATATCGCATTGGCAACATCGCTGACCTCAGCCCTGGTTGGCCTTGGATTATCAATCATTGTGTGAAGCATCTGGGTAGCAATAATAACCGGTTTTTTCTGCTGAACTGCTTTTTTTATCAATGTCCGCTGAATCCCCGGAATTCGTTCGGCAGCAACTTCAATACCCAGATCACCACGGGCAACCATAATCCCGTATGCATGTTCCAATATTTCATCGATATTTTTTACCCCATCCAGGTTTTCAATTTTGGCAATGATTTTAGCCGGACTGTTATATTCGTCCAGAATTCGCTGGACTGCAAGAACATCTTCCTTGTTCCGAACAAATGAATGCGCGATAAAATCAACTTCATTTTCGGCGGCAAAACGGATAAACTCACGGTCTTTATCATTCACCGAAGGCAAATTGACACTGACCCCGGGCGTATTAATACTCTTACGGTTTTTTATGAACCCTGAATTTTCAACTTTACAAACCAGAAAATCATTGGTTTTATCAACTACCCGCAAGCCCAGTTCGCCATCATCAATCAAAACCTGATTTCCAACCGGAATTTCCTGATGAAATTTGGAGTAGCTCACGTAAAAAATTTCGTTGGAAGCTACACCATCACCTCCGGCAATTTTTATGATTTGCCCTTCTGTAACGGTAATCGGCTCGGCAATACCGCATGTCCTGATTTCCGGGCCTTTGGTATCGACCAAAATACCAATTTCATCCGAGACTTCACGTACATTCTTTAACAAGGCTAACCCACTCTCAGGAGAAATATGTGCCGTATTCATACGCACAACATTAACTCCGGCATTATAAAGAGCTCTGATGAACTCAACATCGCAGCGCTGGTCCGAAACCGTGGCTACTATTTTCGTATGTTTCATAACATTTTTATTTGGCATGAGGGCGGCAAAAATAGGTATTTTTTCAAAACTACAGGTATAATTACAACCCCGGGGATAAAAAGTTCACCATGGCTTAACCTTCCCAATAAGTGCCTCAACCCCAAGTCGATACGAATCAAGACCAAACCCCATTATACTTCCGCAACAAACCGGGCCAATGAGCGATTCGTGCCGAAAACTCTCACGGGTCAAAATGTTAGAAAGATGAACCTCGACAACCGGAGCCTTGATTCCGGCAATGGCATCCCGAATTGCGACCGAGGTGTGCGTATACGCTCCGGCATTCATTACAACTCCGTCATAACTAAATCCAACTTCATGCAATTTATTTATCAGCTCGCCTTCCACGTTCGACTGAAAATATTCAAAAGTGATCTCCGGGAATCGAGCTTTTAAGAGCGGGAAATACGATTCGAACGACAAATCACCATAAATCCCCTTTTCTCTAATTCCTAAAAGATTTAGATTTGGACCGTTTATTAACAGAATTTTCATGTTTTTTTAGTTTATTTCAAAAAATTAGTAACTTAAACCCATCAAAGTGCGTATTTAAAATTATGTAACATCTAGGAGTTGCATTTATAATCATGATAAGTACAACATTTATAGGCAATTACAGAGCTCAAAATTATTTAAATTTTGTTATAGAATAAAATCTAAAGTATTTTTTTATTATGAAATGGGAAGATAGCAAAAAGGGTTTTGAATCATTTTTACGGCTTGAAAAGTCATTGTCGCAAAATTCAGTAGCCGCTTACATCAACGACATCAACAAATTGATGCTGTTTTTGGACGAGAACTTTAAAAAACTTGGGCCGGAGAAAGTAAAATTAGTTCATCTGAAAAAGTTTGTTGAATGGATCAATGAAAAAGGAGTATCTCCACGCACACAAGCCAGGACTATTTCCGGAATCAAGTCGTTCTTTAAGTACCTGTTGATGGAGGGAAAAATCAACAGTGATCCGACAACATTACTTGAGTCTCCTAAAATCGGGCGTAAACTGCCAGATGTTCTGTCGATGGAAGAAATAGACCTGCTCATTGATTCAGTCGACCTGACCAAAGCTGAAGGCCAACGAAACAAAGCCATGCTCGAAACGTTGTATAGCTGCGGGCTACGTGTTTCGGAGCTGGTCAACCTGAAAGTCACAAATCTGTTTTTTGATCAGGGATTTGTAAAAATCGAAGGTAAAGCCGATAAAGAACGGCTTGTTCCAATTAGCGAAAAAGCAATTGAAGAAATCACAAAATACCTGAATGTATATCGAAAAACGCTTAAGATTGCCAAAGACAGTGAAAATATCCTTTTCCTGAACCGACGCGGCAAGAAGTTAAGCCGGGTTATGATTTTTACGATTATCAAAAATCTGGCTCAAAAAGTTGGATTGGAGAAAAAAATCAGTCCTCATACCTTCCGTCACTCATTTGCCACGCACCTGATCAGCGGAGGCGCCGATTTGCGGGCCGTACAGGAAATGCTTGGGCATGAATCGATTTTAACAACCGAAATTTACACACACCTCGACCGTGATTATTTAAAATCAACATTGAACCAGTTTCATCCTCGGTCATAAGGTTTAAAACACTGAATAATTGAATGTTAGGAAATTAAAGATTTCTTAACATTCTTTTTTTTTGTCCATACCCAACTAACCAGCTACGAGCCAGCCAATTATCCTCATCAAAACATTTGATAACCGTATCCCGGCGCCAAATCCAGGCAAATAAAAAAAAGCGGCCTGCCCCTGCTTTGAAAAAAGGTTAATTTTGTGTGCGAGAAAATTTGGTATTGTTGAAAATGTTAATTTTTAAATGTTTACTATGGCAAATTTAGATTTATCAAAGTACGGTATTACCGGAAATTTTAAAGTATTACACAATCCAACTTACGAAGAACTTTTCCAGGCCGAGATCGATCCGGCAAACGAAGGGTTTGAAAAAGGAGTATTGACCACTACAGGCGCTGTTGCAGTTGACACCGGTAAATTTACCGGTCGTTCGCCTAAAGATAAATTCATCGTACTGGATGACACAACTCGTGATACAATGTGGTGGGATGGTAATATTAATAAACCTACAACTCCCGAAGTATTTGACCACTGTAAAAACCTTGTAACAAAACAACTTTCTACAGCAAAAACACTCTACGTTGTTGATACCTTCTGCGGAACAAACGAAGACACCCGCATGAAAGTACGCTTCGTGATGGAAGTTGCATGGCAAGCTCACTTTGTAACAAACATGTTCATTCGGCCTTCACACTACGAATTGGCCAACTATGGCGAACCTGATTTCGTATGTTTGAACGGTTCAAAAACAGTAAACCCGAACTGGAAAGAACAAGGCCTGAACTCGGAAGTTTTCACGCTGTTTGACCTGACCCGCAAAATGCAGGTTATCGGTGGCACCTGGTACGGCGGTGAAATGAAAAAAGGTATTTTCGCCCTGATGAACTACTACTTGCCATTGAAAGGCATTGCTTCGATGCACTGCTCGGCTAACGTAGGAACTGATGGCGATGTAGCAATTTTCTTCGGTTTGTCGGGAACAGGTAAAACAACCCTTTCGGCTGACCCAAAACGCTACCTGATTGGCGACGACGAACACGGCTGGGACGATCACGGAGTATTCAACTACGAAGGTGGTTGCTACGCCAAGGTTATCGACCTGGAAAAAGACAAAGAACCAGATATCTGGAGAGCTATCCGTCGCGATGCCTTATTGGAAAACGTAACCGTTAAAGAAGATGGCACACCTGATTATTCAGCTGCTGCTTCAAAAACCGAGAACACACGCGTTTCGTATCCAATCTACCACATCAGCAAAATTGTTTCTCCTTCACGCGCAGGCCACGCCAGCAAAATCATCTACTTGTCGGCTGACGCATTCGGAGTATTGCCTCCGGTTTCAATTCTGGATGACAAACAAGCTCAATACCACTTCCTGTCGGGCTTTACTTCAAAATTAGCCGGAACAGAACGCGGTATTACCGAGCCAGTTCCTTCGTTCTCTCCTGCATTCGGCGAAGCCTTCCTGACTTTGCACCCAACGATGTATGCAAAAACATTGATTGGCAAAGCTCAGAAACACAATGCTAAAGTTTACTTAGTCAACACGGGATGGAACGGAACGGGCAAACGTATTTCGCTGAAAAATACACGCGCCATCATTGATGCCATCATCGACGGTTCGATCGAAAAAGCAGAAACAATCCACATTCCGATCCTGAACCTGACTGCTCCAAAAGCGTTGAACAACGTCGACACTGAAATCCTCGATCCACGCAACACGTATGCCGATGTTGCCGAATGGGAAGCAAAAGCCAAATCGCTCGCTGCGAAGTATATCAAAAACTTCGAACAATATTGCGACAACGACGATGCAAGAGCCTTAATTTCGGCTGGTCCTCAGTTGTAATAAATGCATTACAATTAAATACAAAGGCTGTTCAGGATCTCTGAACAGCCTCTTTTTTTTATGCCTTCAACCAGATTATTGCTGTGAAGGTTTAAGATGTTTGTCTAAGAATGTCAACATGGCACGATAAAAATCAAACCGGTTCTCTTCATTTCGGAACCCATGTCCTTCGTTGTCTTTCACCATGTATTCCACTGCTATGCCCCTGTCTTTTAAAGCCTGAACGATCTGATCTGATTCAGCTTTATTGACGCGCGGATCATTCGCCCCTTGGGCCACGAACAACGGAGCCTTAATCTTGTCGACCAAATTCACCGGCGAAACCTCAGCCAACATCAAACTATCGGTCTTCGGATTTCCTACCATTTCGTAGAACATATCGCGCAACGGTTCCCAATAAGGAGGGATCGTGTTCATAAATGTAAACATATTCGATACACCAACATAGTCAACACCCGCGGCATACAGCTCCGGGGTAATGGTCAACCCGGCCAGGGTTGCATATCCGCCATAGCTGCCACCATAGATCGCAATTCGTTTGGGATCGGCAATCCCCTGATCGATCAACCATTTAACGCCGTCCGAGATATCATCCTGCATCGTTCTCCCCCACTGTTTAAATGAAGCTTCCCAAAAAGCCCGCCCAAAACCAGTTGAGCCACGGAAATTCATCTGTAATACCGCATATCCGTTATTGGCCAAAAATTGCACTTCCGGATTAAAGCCCCAGTAATCACGGGCCCAGGGACCTCCGTGCGGATTGATAACCACCGGCAAATTTTTAGGTTCGTAACCCCGAGGTAAGGTTAGATAGCCATGAATGGTAAGCCCGTCGCGCGATTGGTATGTAATTGGTTCCATTTCGCATAAATCAGCTTCTTTTAACCATGGGCTTAAATCGGCCAGCTTCGTTAAATTGCCGTTCGCTTTATCAAAAAGATAATAGGCACCACGGCTTTTATCGCTGTACGTCCGGATCATAAATTTATCTTCGGCTTTATTTTCGTTCGTTATAACAACCTGATAACCGGCTAACTTTTTATCAAGGTTCTTTTTCATTGCTTCGGCTTCGGGGTCAAAAAAATGCTCGTGGTCCAAATCAGTGGTCCATAAAACCGATAGTAGTTTTTTATCTTTCCTGGAATAATTGACCCCATCAATATCAGCATCGGGGGTCTCAAACAGTACCTGTTGTTCCTTTCCAGTTGCCGGGTCAAAAACAACCAGAGCTGTTTTGTCCCGGTTCAGGTTCGATCCGGCGTAAACCATTTTATTGTCAAACGTAAACAAATATGGACTTACCGATTCTTTAAAACTGGTTGTTAAAACGGCCCGAAACGGCTCCTGCTCGGTATCCCGGTACAAAATTGTTTGATTGACGCCGTCAGAAACAAAAGCCATACGGAGTTTTCCTTCGTGATCGGTCATCCAGCCCACTATATTGCCGGGGTTCTCGGCCAACTGGGTCATTTCACCGGTTACAACATTTAGGCGGAATGGATCAAAAACCTGGGGGTTCCGTTTGTTCAGGCCAACAATAATCTCGTCATCAACATCTTTCAGGTCATCAATCAAGTTGGTCCTGACTTTTTCAAAAACGGTTAATCCCTTTAGGTCGGTACCATCGATATTCACACCATACAGTTGAAAATTCTCATCTCCGCCCGTATCTTTCAAAAACAAGATCCGATTATTTCCTTTCCATAAATAGCCTGCAATATCGCGTGCAGTTTCAGATGTAACACGAATAGCTGAATCGGCCCCGACTTTCTGTACAAAAACATTAAGCCTTGATTGCCAAGGGGCTAAATACGAGAAATACTCACCATTGGGTGAAAGCTGAAAAGCCGTTTTATCCGGATTTCTAAAGAAATCTTCCAGCGGAATTTGTGGCGCTGTTTTCATTTTAGGCTGACAGGCTGCCAAACCAAGCAAGCATGTCAGCAGAACACCCGTAATAAATTTGTACATACATTTTGGATTTAAGGTTGTTTTATTGTTTCTATAAAAAAGATGAGCTTTTAAAAACGATAATTAGCTATAAGTTAATCATTTAATTTCAGAAAACAGATATACTAAGATTAGAAATTCAGCAAAACGCCCAAACGGCCCGCAAACAACCCGTTTATCCCAAACAACTATCGACAACCTAAAAAGCCCGACCCAGCAAGTTTAGAGCGGAGTCCGACTTTTAAAACCATCGCAATACCGATTTGATTTTCAAAATAGTAATAATAAAAAAAGAGCCGGGGTGTCCGGCTCTTTTGCTGTATTACTTATTCGGTAATTTTATAATTCAGCAAAGAAATCGTTCCCTTTATCATCGACAATAATAAAGGCAGGGAAGTTTTCGACCCGGATTTTACGAACTGCTTCCATTCCTAATTCGGGCATATCTACAACTTCGACCGATTTAATACTGTCTTTGGCAAGAATTGCAGCCGGACCTCCAATCGATCCCAGATAGAACCCTCCATTTTTCTTACAGGCTTCGGTAACGGCCTTACTACGGTTTCCTTTTGCAACCATGACCATCGAGCCACCCAATTGCTGGAAGAAATCGACATACACATCCATACGTCCGGCTGTTGTCGGGCCAAAACTTCCGGATGGCATTCCTTTCGGAGTTTTTGCCGGCCCTGCATAATATACCGGATGATTCTTGAAATAATCAGGCATGGGCTGACCGGCATCGATCATTTCTTTCAAACGGGCATGGGCCATGTCGCGTGCAACAATTAATGTTCCGGACAGATTCAATCGCGTTTTGATCGGATATTTGGTCAACGTTTTCAAAATTTCTTCCATAGGTTGATCCAAATCGATATTCACTGCAGGCTGCAGATACGGCGCTTCTTTAGGCAAGAAACGGGCCGGGTTCTTTTCAAGTTCTTCGAGGAAGATACCATCTTCGGTAATTTTTGCCTTGATGTTGCGATCGGCGCTACAACTAACGCCAATGCCAACCGGACAAGATGCAGCATGACGCGGCAGGCGGATAACTTTTACATCGTGTACAAAATATTTACCGCCAAACTGAGCGCCAATACCGCTCTGCTGGCAAATTTCTTCGATTTTCTTTTCCCATTCCAGATCACGGAAAGCCTGCCCGCCTATATTTCCCTCGGTTGGAAGATGGTCCAGGTAACCAGCTGAGGCCTTTTTCACCGTTGCCAGGTTCGCTTCGGCCGATGTTCCGCCAATAACTACAGCCAAGTGATACGGAGGACATGCAGAAGTTCCTAAATCTTTGATTTTTTCTTTAATGAACTTAGTCAGATTTTCTTCGGTGAGCAACGATTTGGTTTGCTGGTACAAATAAGTTTTGTTCCCGGAGCCGCCGCCTTTGGTCAGGAACAGGAATTCGTATTTATTTCCTTCTTCGGCATATATATCAATCTGAGCCGGCAGGTTTGTTCCGGTATTTTTTTCATCCAGCATATTGAAAGCAACAACCTGGGAATAACGCAGGTTACGTTCCTGATAGGTATCAAAAATACCTTTTGAAAGGTGTTTGGCATCAATTACGCCCGTATAAACATTTTCTCCTTTTTTGCCGATCACAATCGCGGTTCCGGTATCCTGACAAGTTGGAAGTTCACCTTCGGCCGCTACCACCTGATTTAGCAACATGGTATATGCCACAAAGCGATCGTTATCGGTTGCTTCCGGGTCTTCCAGAATTTTAGCAACTTTTTCAAGATGAGATGCACGCAGGTAAAACGACACATCGGCGAAAGCTTCACGGGCAAGTAATTCCAGCCCTTCAGGAGCTACTTTTAAGATCTTGCGGCCGTCGAACTCGACAGTTGATACATATTCTTTTGTCAACAAACGATAGTTAGTCGTATCCTTTTGGATCGGAAATGGTTTTTGGTAAATGAATTCAGACATTTTATCGAGCAATAAATGAGTTAATAACTGTGATTTGTTGTGGCTTTTATTGAAAGCCTAGCAAAGATAAAAAATCTTACTTCAACAGGGACCAAATGCCCGGAAATCGCCTTTTCGTTACTGAATAGTTAAGAGCCTGATGCGTAAAACCCATCCCCTCTATTTTAGATAGGGCCGAATTATCTGCGCCCATACCAGGTATCCACACCCAACCAGATGAAGGCCGTCGTTCGTATATTCCGGATTCAGCATATGGCTGTCTGGAAGAACAAAACGGTCATATAAATTTATATAACCGAAGTTATTCGCACTGCACCAATTTTTTAGCTGATCGTTGATCCACAAAACAGGTTCTGTTTTATTGGTATGATTCGGGAATTTCTGATATGAACTATTCACGGGGAGAATGCTCTGGATATACAATTTCGTCTTAGGAGACAATTCGCGCACTGACCGGGCGATCTTACAAATATTTTTAAAAACGGAGTCTTTAGGAATACCCCCGGCAAGATCATTAATTCCAATCAGCAGGAATATTTTGTCAGGTTTCGATCGGGTTACTTCATTCAACCGGTATAATACGCCTTCGGTTGTATCTCCGCTGATCCCACGGTTTTTGACATGTACATTTGAGAACAATTCGGCCCATTCGCCCCCGTCGGTAATGCTATTGCCCAGAAAGATTACTTCATGTTTTGTGTCCGGAAGCATTTCAAACAAGGTTCGTCTCTGATTGTAATAAGTCGAAAACTTATCCGATTGAGCAAAAGCTCCAGGGAAGCTCAAAAACAGGAAAAAGAAGAAAAGAGGTTTCATCTGTATAAATTTTCAAAGTTGTTTCTTACAATTTTCGTAACAGCTTTTGCTTTTCAATAAAATTCGCACCGGTATGGAATAGCCATTTGTACATTTCCGGTTTGTATGAGCGATGGCTCTTATGGCTATTTCATCTGTAAATAATTTGTTTTTAAGTTGTCAGATGGAATAGCCATGATCCGGTTATTATTTTCATTATCTGCTGGTATTTGCAAATCATGGCTATTTCACATCTCAGGATTAATCGTTGGTTTTATTGACAACCTGTGGTTTCAGTGTGAGCAACTGCAACAACACCGCCATGGCAACCGGAATGGCCAGCAGCGCGATGTCGCGCCCCAAATGGCCCGAATCTGTCGATTTACCGAGCAAATCAGTTATCAGGGCGCCCGCAAATACGCCGGTCATATTCATCAGACCGTATCCGGCGGCCCGATGACGAGAAGATACAAACTGACAAAGAATGGGCATGTTGTTGGCGTCGAACATCCCGTAGCCAATGCCGAACAAAACCGCACCTCCGCCAATGCCCCATAGCTTCTGCCCAAAACCCAGGAACAATAAAGCCGGGATCATTAAACTCAATCCGATTGCCCCGGTATAAATCCGACCGCGCAGGTTGCGCTGAATCCACCAATCGGCCAATAAACCTCCGGATATTACGCCAATAAAAGACGCAGCGGCTATGGTTATTGTAGACATGGGCCCGGCTACCGACATGCCTATTCCCAGACTCTCGGAAAACAAGGTTGGCAACCAGTTTTTTGTTGCCCATCCCGGGAAACTCGGGGCGGCAAAATAGAACAAAATCACCCAAAAGCTGATTGTTCCAAACAGCAAACTCATGCTCTTGTAAACAGATGAGAATGCGCCCGTTTTCGATTTATTGACAGAGCTTTCCCGGATGCTGATTCGTTCAGGGGATTCTCTCAAAAAGAATATCAGTACGAAACTGTAAGCAACCCCGACGATCCCGAATGCTTGAAAGGCCGTGTGCCAGGAAAAATGACTGGCAATAGTAGCTCCAAATCCCCCCAGCGCCTGACCCAAATACAAGCCAGTCATGTGGATCCCGATCGCCAGCGAACGGGTATTGCCCTTGTGATAATCAGCTATCAAAGCCAGGCCTGCCGGAATGTACAATGCCTCGCTGACACCCATAATTGCGCGTAAAACATAAAGCACCCCGAAATCGTGGGCATACCCCATGGCCAGCGTCACGCCAGACCACACTCCCAAACTGCCAACAATAAGCCACTTCCGGTTTACCCGGTCGGCAATAGCCCCTGCGACCGGGCTCATTAACCCGTAAATCCACAAGAACACGGCCATTAACCGACCAAAGTTTTCAGCCGTTTCCAGTTCTTTGATATCGCCCATCATTGAATTTTTCATGGTCGAAAGCATCTGCCGGTCCATATAATTCAGCAGGGCTACCATCCAAAGAAGTCCTACAACCACCCACGGATAAATGTGTTTTAGTTTTGTCGGGTTCATAATCTGGTTATAATTGGTTAAGTTACTATTTTACAAATAGGTTAAAACAAGCCTTCCCGTTTTTTTATTCGTTCCAGTGTTTGCCAAACCTGATATAATCCGCGCGGAACGTGAAAACAACCTTTCCACTTTCCACCCTTCAGTGGCAGTAACACTTCGCCTCTCCGGTTTAAATAGCCAAACCATTCATCGTATTCCGTATCGACAAAATGCGACCACGTGTACTGATGGACTTTTTCAAACCAATCCAGACATTCCGGGTTCCCGGTATGAGCATATCCTTTAATCAGGCTTATCAGCGTTTCAATGTGGACCCACCACAGTTTTTGGTCCCATTCCAATTGTTGTGGCGGATTGCCCTTGATATCGAGGAAATAGTATATGCCCCCAAATTCGTGGTCCCAGCCCAGATTGAGCGTTCGAAGCACAATCTGGACTGCTTTTTCCATTAACGCCTGATCGTTTTGACGCTCGGCCAAATCCATTATAAACCACATGGCCTCAATGGCATGACCCGGGTTTAACAACCGCCCCTCAAACGAATCGGAAAAACTTCCGTCCGGATTGACATTTTCCCGTATTAAGCCCGATTCCGGATCATAAAATACGTTCATCACTTCATCAATGCAGGTCCCGATTGTTTCAGCAACCAGCCGGGGCGGCAATAGATGCTCGATCTCGAGCGACAAGTTGCACAAAATCATAGGCAGAGAGAAACCTTTCAAGGGTCGCGTCCCTGGGAATGCCTTATTGTAGCGCCCCTTTGGATTTGTGCTCCGGACAAGGATATTATCAAACGTATCCTTTGCAATCTGCCCATACATTTCGTCGCCAGTTGCTTTACACAACTGCCCGAACGCCATCGTAGCAAAGCAATCTGAAAAAATGTTATACGGCTGAACCAGGGGTTTCCCATCCCGTGTCAGCGAAAAATACCAGTTCCCCTGATCATCGCGACCATATTTCTGCAAAAAAGAGGCTCCATGTCTGGCCATTTCAAGCCAGTCTGGCCTTTTCTCACCCTGATTATAAAGCGAAGAAAACATCCAAACCTCACGGCCTTGCAACCAAACAAACTTATCGGTGTCAAATACGTTCCCGGTACGATCGAGGCACGTATAATAACCACCGTACTCCTCATCTTTTGAATGTTTCTGCCAAAAAGGAATCACGTTTTCAAACAATTCCGATTTATACTGACTGGCCAATAGACTAAAATCAACTGCCATAATTCTTCATTTAAAGTTTTCGTTTACTTGTTTATCGGAAATAATTATACCTCTGCTAATTTTATCGGTACGGACACCAGGCCATATCTCTCCTCCGGGAATAATAATTTGCCGGTTCCACCAAAACGCATTGGTTGTTACCTGAGCCATACCTTCAGTTTCACCAACAAGGCTCAATACACCGGTCAACGTATCGAAAAGATACACATCCCGGCAAAAACCGGGATGATTGGTCAGGTTTTTGATTTTTTGCTGCTGAAGTTTCTCCCGCTTCCCGACAGACTTTGTTTTACCGGCCGCATTGGTTAAACGCTCTGTTTCGTTAAAAACAGCGCCTTTGTCGCCGCCAAAAATCAGGATCGCATGGTCGCCATATGCCAGGCCGGTTCCGGCCGATAGCCCAAATACCGATTGTCGGGCCAGTTTTAATTTACCCGCCTTCTGCCAGATTTTCGCTGATGGACTGTATTTCCAGATATCGCTTAAAAAGGAAGAAGTAATGCCCGACTTATTCCGTCCACCCAAAACGTAGATGCATATTTCCGTGCCATCCGATTGGGCTGCGACCACCGCGTGCGACAGGGCTATCGGCAAATCGGGTAAAACCTGCCACCCGGCCTCAGGCCGTTCCAGATCCATGGCAAAAAAATTACGGGTTGCCCCAGAGAAAGTTAAGCCCCCAGCCAGATAAATCGTCGACTCAATCCGGGCTGCCCCTGCGCTGGTAAGAGGAACCGGCAGATCGGGCCAATCTTCAATCCGCAGCGAATCATCATCAACAGACAACAAAAACACGTTTGGGACAGGGCCCTGCCCGGATTCACCTCCCATGCTCACAATTCCTTCAGGAATTGACAAACAAGCGCTATATGCCATCGGAAATGGCAGTTTCCTCTCCGACTGAGTCCAGTGCACCTCGTCGTTTTTATCCCGCTTTAAAAGATATATATCATCATGATAACGCTTTTCCCCACCCTCCCAGGGCATCGCATCTTCAAAGTTTGATCCGCCACCAACAAACAACACATCACGAAAAACCCCAGAAACCGGACCAGCCAGTCCATACTGCACATCGGTTCCGGCAGCCGGAGGAATAACAGCCAATGTATCCCAATTGATTTTCAGTATTTTACTTTTTAAATTTCGGGGATACTTACAGGCCAGCAGAAGCAAACCGGCAATCATCCCCCATCCAACGACTTTCACTGGTTAAAGCTTTGAGAATAAATCTTCCATATTCAAGGCACGCACATCAGCTTCGAATGCTTTGTATGCTTCAGCAGTCATATTTTTTACCGGCAAGCGAAATCCCCCGCACTCCAGCCCGACATAGCGCAAATATGCTTTCCCGGTCGCAATGCCTCCATATTTGCCAAGCAATCGGATCATATCAATCGAGAGCTGCTGAAGCTGACGGGCTTCAACGATATTTCCTTCGTCATACGCTTTTATTAACCTATGATAAAGTGGTGCTGCATAATTAAACGTACTTCCAACACTGCCACGCGCCCCCAGCACCAATGCCGATAACATGTTTTCGTCGCGCCCCCAAAGCATGTCATATTTCCCGTTGTTGAAATGAAGACAACTCAGAAAATCCATAAAATCTTCGTGCGTGTATTTTATTCCTGCCAGATTAGGGATCATCGATGCGGCCTCCTTTAAAAAATCGTACATCGCCACATTACACCCCGTGAGTACCGGAATGTGGTAAAAATAAACAGGCAATTCGGGAACAGTCTCAGCTATTTTGGCACAAAACTCGGCCAACTGACCTGCTCCGCCCGGTTTAAAATAAAATGGGGCAAGAATTGCAATAGCATCAACCCCGAACTCGGCCGAACTTTGTGCCAATTCAATACATTCGGAATAGGAAGTCCCCCCAACCAGATTGATAATCTTTAACGCTGTTTTTTCTTTATTCCGGGAAGTCCAGGCCTGGGTAATCTGCAGTTTTTCCCTTTGCGATAAAGAAACCCCTTCTCCGGTCGACCCGTTGATAAAAGCTCCGACAACCCCATTCTTCTGAAGAAAATCGTAATAAACCGGAATTTTATCGTAATTAATTTCTCCATTTTCGAACATTGGCGCAAATGGCGCAGCAATGAGCCCTTCAATCTTATTCATTTTTGTATCCATCGTGTTAGTTGATTTACTCGTGTGTTATCTTATGTTTTATCCGTATAAATTTTCTTTTCCCTATTGAACTTTGGCACGTACTCATGGAATAGCCATGATCCGGTTATTATTTTCATTATCTGTCTGCAAATCATGGCTATTTCATTAAAACAGACAGGAAAGGACATTCCTCCTGCCATGTTGAAGCTGTTCAGTTTTTTTGACTTGCCAGGTTAACCCGCGAACACGGTTCCCATCCATGCCGAACGCCCCGAACAACCCTTGGTTATTCTGATGATAATTTGAACACATCAGAGAAAAAAGTGTAAACAAAACCAGCTCGCATTTTTTAACGAATCTTCTGAATGTTGGTTGAATACTTCAAATCATGTACTTCCTGCACCGAGCCCTTGTGCCCTTGAACCGGCACAAAAGTGAACATGCGTTTCCAGGTATCTTTTTTCACCGGAATTTTCAGCAACACCTCATTCCAACCTTTCTTCAGGTGAATGGAACTGGGTTGTCTGAAAAAATAATTTTCGTCGGTAAACGGAATTTCTTCAGTATTGCTTGCCAATCCGGGCTTATCCCATTTTGGTGCGGCAAGCAGTTCGCCATTCAACCAAACGTTGGGATGAGTATTGTGCCATTCTCCGTCCTTCGGGAACGGGCCACCCCTGCGACCAGCCGAGCGCGACCAGTCGTGAAAACCAATCCACACACCGACCGTTTGTTCTTTTGGCGACCAAATTTGGGTATAGGCGTAATAAGTTCCCTCTTCGTTGGGGTAATAAGACGGGTACCCAAAAAAATGGGTCAGATGAATGGTTCCTCCCCTTAAAGGTCCCTTCCAGGTATAACTGGCACCATCAATTTGATAAGTTTCCCTGAGTTCATCTTCTACTGCAAATTTGGCATCAACATCTCCGTGATTATCGATTGGCCCCAAGATCTTCCATTCGATGTTTGTTTGTTTCACAAATGGAAAGGGTTTGCCTGTAAAATACTTATCGCGATGCTGAATCATCCGGTCTTCGAAAGCGCTGAATTCATTAAAAAGCTGGCTCCCTACTTCTGGAAGTTTCGCGAGGTAGTTTTCGCCAATGTCTTTTGTTTGGCCGGTCCACGAAGTTTCACTATAAGTTAGTATTCCCGGATAAACAGGATTCTGTCTGATAATGTCATACTCATCATTCACGTTATTGTCGTTCCAACAACACAAAATACCCCCCATTCGTAACGAGTCGCCATGGGCAACGCCGTTAATGCGATCAAAGTATAACTGGGAAATACCGGCAAGCGGGTCGAGATGATTGAGATAATTTAAGCGGCTGTCGATGCAGCGGTGCCCCGGCCTCGGAGAGCCGTTTGACGACCATAGTTGCGTGATGGAAACCGAATCTCCCTCAATTTTTTGTCCCGGCCGCCAGACAATGAGTTCGCGACCGTGATATTGAGTTACCCGCTCGAGAAGAGCCGGTAACAATGTTGGCGCCGGTTCTTCGTAGTCGTGCCAAACCTCATCGGCCCCCAAGTGAATGTAGGGCATCACCTCTGCCGGAGCCAAACTGCAAAGTTCATCAACCAGATCGATTAATACCTGCTGCACGCGGGGATCGCTCATCGCACCAAAGCCCATCGCTTTGCGAAAGGCCTCGCTATGCCCGGGAATATCGAACTCGGTGATCAGCGTAATTTTTCGTTCCTGACAGTAAGCCACCAGGTCTTTAAAATCTTCCTGTGTATAGAATTTGCCTTTTTGACGCGTCATGCTTTCCGGCGAATTCAGTTGCGGATAGATTTTGCTTTCCAGCCGCCAACCTTGATTTTCAGTAACATGAAAATGAAAAACATTGAATTTATAAGCCGCCAGCACATCGATTTGCTCCTTTAGCATTTTCATACTTTGAAAATTCCGGCCCACATCCTGCATAAAGCCACGCACTGCAAAAGCCGGCCAGTCAACAATGGAACAACCTTTCAGGTAACGTTTCCCGTTTTTTTCAAAAACAAGCTGTTTTATGGTTTGCAAACCGCGAAAAATTCCTGTTTCGGTTGTCGCTTCCAGAATTACTGAATCGGGGAAAACCTTCAATTTATAAGCTTCATCGCGGTTAAACTCAACCTGAGGGATATCAGTGACCAGACGCTGCACAAAACGGGCGCTGCTGTCGGCCATATCAAAATGCTGCGAGCTCCATTCCACTTGTTGGGGCATGGGAATCAAAGCAGGAATAAAGTTTTTTTCAGTGCTGCATGAAAGAAGCAGCCCGAAGGCGAGCTGTACTGCCAATAATCGATATTGCATTGGGTCCTTGTTCAAAATTCAGGTTTTATGTTTCTATTCCCCGACTAAATCAGTAACCGAGACCTTTTGAAAATATAGTTCTTTAACTCCCTCATATAAAATACCCACCGTACCGGGATCAATCATAGTCAGGCATGAATAACCGTAGCCAGGCGCTTCGTTCAACTCCAATTGATAGTTTTCCGGCCAGGTCATTCCTTCGTCCAGACTGGCTTTTATCGTCATATTTGTTCGCTGGGTTTTATTGCTAGGATTTGAGAAAAATAACATTCTCCGGATTTTTCCATCAAGAGTCACGTCGGCACTGATAATACTGGCCATACAATTTGATTCGGGCAAAGCCGAATTTGAAGAAGGATGCATTATCCAGGTTTTCCCCCAATCGCTGGTCGTAGCTACAGCCCGGCCATTGCCCGCACCTTTCTCCATCCGGTTTCTGTCGTCGCGCATGTTTAGCATCAAACGTCCGTCGGTAAGTTCAACAACCTGCGATTCGGTTGTATTCGACTTAGCGCCGGTGCCAATTTTCCATGTTTTCCCGTGATCCTGACTGTATACAATCGTTGAGTGGCAAGTATATTGTCCGCCGTCGAGGGCTTTTGTCCCGATGTCTTCCTTGAACTGGGCCGGGAAAACCAAGGTTCCATTGCTTGTACAAATACCCCTGCCAGGCCCTTGCAGTAAAAGTTGCCAGGCCGGATCTTTTATCTGGGCTGTAATATTCTCCGGCTGCGACCAGGTCAGTCCATCGTCTGTACTTTTCACAAGCATAAACTGCCCGGTTACTTCGGGGCCCATGCCCGGACGCGAAACCCACCAAGCCATCTGTTCTTTACTGTACCCATGCAACCACAAGGCCGCGACCCAGATGGTATGAGTTTCCGGATCGTACAGCACACACGGGTCGCCAACGCCATTCAGTTCTTCTGGCAGGCCTCCCCATTCTCCCATGTCCATGATTACTTTCATGGGCTCCCAGGTCTGGCCACCATCGGTGCTTCGGCTCATCCCGATATTGATATCTTCCTGAAGGTCTTTGCTGTTATGATAGCGATTATCATAAACAGCGATTAATGAACCGCTCTGGGTAGTAACCAACCCGGGGATCCGGTAGGTATCGCAACCGTCCTGTCCGGCAGCCCGGACAACTTGCGCCAACCGATACGTGTGAGGTTCTTCAGGTGTAACCGATAAAAAATGGCCGCCGTCATACGAAATTCCGACACGGCTAATTTTGAATGTCGCCAACAGGTTTGCGCCTGCTTTTCCGTTGAAACGAAGCTGAAACGAATTGACTCCTGTCCCAACCTTACAAGAGCCCTTGATTTTCAGTGTTCTTCTGATGCTTGTCGCAGTTCCCACCATGACCGATTTAGTACCTTCGCTATGCCAGATCGACACTTCGGAAATACAATCCAGGTTACTTTCCGGAGTAAACGATACGGTTATGTGGTTAATTTTAACCGAATCTTTTCCGGCAGAAACATTGAGCCGTAGTTCAAGCAGCCGGTTTTCGTCCCGTCCAACCAATAAAGGCAGTTTATGCTGAACAAGCCGAACATCAGAAAGAACTCCGTCCGTTTCGGGAACAGAAGCTGCTTCTTTGCATTGAAAAAAAACTAACGCAACGAGAATAGGAATAAAACTAAGTTTCATAAAAAATATCGTTCGTGATAAGTTAATGAAAAGGTCTGAAATGTTTGAACTAAAAACAATTCTATCTCTCAGAACAGACATCCTTTGTGCCGGAGCAGATGAGTGTCCCCTTCGTATTGAAGGGAACACTTCACCTAATCCAACTCTATCAATTTCAAACCTAAAACATCCAATATCAATAACCAGGAGTTTGCACCAGAGTGGGGTCAGCATTCAACGTTGCCAGGTCGACCGGCCACAATTTTTTGTGTGCTTCGGTTGCTTCGTCCAGAATTGGCACTTTATAGCCATACGGAAGAGTATTCGAAAAGACCAAGGGTTTCCCGTTGGCATCCTGCAACCTTAGCACGTCGAACCAACGTTTCATTTCCCACACGAATTCCTTGTCGCGCTCTTTCAGAATTGCCAATTCATTTGCGGCAAAACTTGCGTTAACATACCCATGAATTGCCGGATCGTAATTTGCTCCGTAAGCGCGTTTCCGGATTTCGTTGATGTACGGGGCCGGATCTCCGCCCTTTTTATTTTCAACTTCGGCGAGCATCAGCAGAACATCGGCATAGCGGTAAACCGGAACATCATCGGCATAAACCCGGTTCCCGGTTGAGTTGATCGTACCGAGGAACTTCCGCAAGACCAGCCCTCCGTTTACCGGCATTGGCGGAGTGGTTGCGCTTTTGTTGTAAAAATCAAGGAAGGTGGCTGTTTTTCGGGTATCCAGGTCGTCGAAGCTTTCAAAAAACGGGAAAACATACTCGTTACGCAAAATACCATTGCTCTTCAGGTTCAGCGTATCTTCCAGCAACTTCAACTCTTTGCTGTATTTGGTCCCGATAAGGATATCAGAATAGGTAAAGTTGTTGGCAAAATTAGTCGCTTCCTGATCCTGAAACCGGAGCGCAAAGATTATTTCGCTGTTGTTTTTCTTTGTATAGGCAAATACATCCGAAAATTTTGGCTGAAGCGAAAATTTACCTTTTACTCCATTCAATGCCGATTCGGCAGTGGACAGATCAGCGCTGGCTGGCGACTGGTCGCCGGTTGTAACCTTGGCCGACCACAAATAAACTTCGGCCTTCAACATCAGGGTTGCATATTTCGACCAAACAGACGGGCCATAAGGCATCGACACATCTGAGCCAAAATTTGACTCCGATTTACTGATATCGTCTTTAATAAAATCGAGTGTTTCTTTTGCCGACGAGCGGGCCAGGTAGAGCGGCTCGGCCGTGGTCGTACCCTCAATAACCTTGGTCTCTTTATTGATCGGGACTCCGCCATACGTGCGGTACAACCAGAAATAATTGAATGCCCTCAACCCGTATAACTGTCCTAAATAATATTTTCGGCTCGATTCTGACAGAAAAACGCATTCGGTTTCGACCTTCTTTATGGCCAGGTTCAAGTTCAGTATCCGTCCGTAAAAACCGGCCCAGGAAGTCAAACCCGTTTTATCTTTGGTAAAATCCTGATCTTTATACGGGCTTGAATAATCCAAACTCGTGGCCAGCGAAGATGTTCCGCTCTTCTGAAGCCCCCCACGCGCTTCTCCCATCAGCCATAGTGTTGAATGAGCGCTCCGCAACTGAGAATGGGCCCCGACAATAAATCCTTTTACCTGAGCCTCATTGTTCCAGAAATTGTTGCTGCCGTAATAATCTTCAGGAGATAAATCCAACGAATCACACGATGTCAGGGCAATTGTTGCAACAAGCAGTAACAGGATATAATATTTTATCTTTTTCATATACATCTCATTTAAAATCGATTATAATCTTTTTACCCAGATCAAAATTTCAGGTTCAAACCAAAAATCACGGTAATAGGCAGGTTGTAGCCTCCGCCCACGCTACCGCCCAGTTCGGGAGTATACAGTTTAGACGCGGTCCAGTATCCTAAATTCTGGCCTGTTACCGATACTTCGCACGATTTGATGCCTGTTGGTTCAAGCATGTTTTTAGGCAAAATATAAGACAGAGAGATTTCCCGGAATGACAAATAACTTGCATCATAAACAAACATGGTCGAATTACGGGCATAGTTGCGTTTCCCTAGCTGATCGGCCCAGGTATAAACCGGATATTTTGCGTTGGTATGTTCCGGGGTCCAGGTATCTTTTACTTCTTTAACGGTGTTATACGAGCCCTGCATCATTCCCATGAACCAGGGAAGAATGGCGTCGACCTGTTTAAAGCCCAGGCCATAGTCCATGCGAGCCGACAGGCTAAACCCTTTCCACCCGAAGGTGGTGTTAATCCCGCCAAACCATTTGGGAGTACTCTGCCCGACATAAACCTGGTCGAAGTTATCAATTGTCCCATCTCCGTTTACGTCTTTCCAATTCACATCTCCGGGCTGAATGGGTAGTACGCCGGCTTTCTGGGCATCGGTCATCGCGTTGAAAATATTCGGGCCAACCAGTTTCTTTCCGTTACTGCCATTGTTCCCGGTGGTAATATCAATACGGTCGCCGGCAATAGCAGCCACTTCTGCTTCGTCTTTAAAAATCCCTTCAGCCTGGAATGCCCAGATTCCCCCGGGTGTTTGTCCTTCCTGATAACCACCTACCCAAATAAGTTCTTTCGTTTTGGGATCGTACACCTGATAAGCGCTTTGGCGGTTCCGTTCGAGCCCGTTGCTGGGAAGTTTTTCAACTATGTTTTTATTGTAAGTCGCATTGATGTTCAAGTCCCAGGTAAAGTCTTTCTTGCGCAACGCTTTAATGCTTAAATCCACTTCAATCCCTTTGTTCCTGAATTCTCCGTTATTAGAAGTAATTCCTGAATATCCGGATGTAATCGGGAGCGGAATGCTTGCATATTTATCGAGGGTCAATCGATTATAGTAAGTAAAGTTCATGTTTACTTTATTCTGAAGAACGCCAATATCAAGCCCACCTTCAGCGGTATTCGAACGCTCCCACTTCAACGTTGGGTTTGGCAAACTTCCTAACGAGTAGCCAACATTTCCGCCATACAACGACGATCCGTAACTACCCTGAAGGGTGTAATCCCCAATTCCGGAAACATTTCCGTTCAACCCATAACTGGCCCTCAGTTTCAGGAACGAAACCAGATTGCCATATTTTTCCATAAACTTCTCTTTTGAAATAACCCACCCGGCTGAGACCCCTGGAAAGAACCCCCAGCGGTTATCAATCAAAACAGAGTATCCGTCCTGACGGGCAGTCAAAGCAACAAGGTATTTTTCTTTATAATCGTAGTTCACACGACTGAAAAACGATAAAATACGATTGCGTGTATGGTATGAATCGATTGAGCGCAGATTCTCTTTCGTCGATGTGTACGACAGATCCATAAAATCGTCGGTTGGAGCACCAGACCCTGCTGCACTGAACCCTTTCGAATAAACATCATAGAATTCCGAGCCAATCAAGCCACTGACAGTGTGAGCTTCGGCAAAGGTTTTACTGTAGTTAAGCACCGCATTATAGGTTTGACGTAATGTCCGGTCGAAACTGGCCGATGAGCTACGGGTTGTGTTCATGGCCGTTGGCGAAGTTTTGTAATCCTTATTAAAGGCTTCGTAGAACCCTTCGTCGAACATCCAGTTTGCATTGATTTTCAGGAACAGTTCTTTTGTGAAATCAATTTTGAAGCTCTGCCCCATTGTAAATTTATCGGTCTGGTTTTTCCGGATAAACTTGTCGATATTGTACAACGGATTTCCATCGCCAGAATTGTTTCCCAAGATCAGTTCACCCGCATCGTTGTATTCCCTCATGGTTGGCGGAGCACTAAGCATACGCGCAAAATAGTTGCCTTCGCTGGTATTTGTAATATCGTACCAGCGGGCATCATTAAATCCAAACGAGCTGAAGGAAGTTAGCCAATCGTTAATTTTATAATCACCGTTAAACGTGAAATTCAAGCGTTGGTACCATGTTTTTACCGGCAATCCTTTGTCATGGTGAAATCCCAGTCCGGCGTAATAATTGCCCCGTTCATTTCCCCCCGACATCGACAGGTTATAGTCCTGCGAGAGCGCTGGGTTATTAAATGCAGTCGATGACCGATCGAATTCGGAATAAATAATGTCGTTCCCGGTTACCGGGTCTGTCATCACCTGATAACCTTTATCCAACAGTACTTTATTTGTTTCATCCAGAAACATCGGGCTCCAGATAGCCAAGGCTGTTTTATTGCCATCCAGGGGCACGCCATTGGCGTCCCAATATTTATTTCCGGTACCAAAAGGCTGTGCCCCGCTCAGGTTTGCCTGAACCCCGGCCCCGTGCCCTTGCCAGGCACCTGCCGAATTTTGCCACTCATGCCCTGAATTATAAACACCTGTTCGCACCCAATACAAATAATCTGCTGCTTTCAAAAATTTGTAAGGTTCATTCATATAATTCAGGGCGGTTTTAACTTTTACCGATATTTCTGAGGCGCCTTTTTTCCCTCGTTTGGTCGTAATCAGCAAAACGCCGTTATTGGCACGGGCCCCATAAAGAGCCGTAGCGCCGGCATCTTTTAACACCTCCATTGATTCGATATCTTCCGGGTTTAAATCGCTGATTGTACGCACCTGCCCGTCAACAATCACTAAAGGTGAGCCGGAGCCATCGAGGTTGGTACCCCCACGGAGCACAATGGAAGGGACAGATCCGGGTTTTCCCGAGACCTGGGTTACTTTAAGACCGGAAACGGCCCCGGAAAGAGCTTGTGCCGGGTTTGAGTAAACGCCGTTCTTCAGTGTTTCTTCTTTTACCGACGATATGGAGTTGGTTAACTTCGAGCGTTTTTGCGTCCCACCGTAACCGGTAACAACAACTTCATCAATGGCCGTTGTTGTTTGCTCCAAAGCAACATCAATAACCGTTGAATTTCCAATAGCCACAACAACCTTATTATAACCAATCATTGAAAATTCAAGTTCTTTTCCCTGAGCCGGAACTTCGATAGCATAGGTTCCATCAAACGACGAGATGGTGCCAATTGTAGTTCCTTTAACCACAACAGCAACTCCGGGCATCTCCATCCCGGTCGCAGCTTCGGTAATATGTCCGGTAACACTTCGTTGGGCAAAAATACTTCCAGAGGCAAGTATCCATGCCGATAATACACTAATAAACAACAATTTTCGAATCATTTTTCTCATAAGTAAACGTTTTAGTTTTGGATTGCATTAAATACTTATGTCATACTTAATGCAACAAAAATACGGATTAATTTTTTATTCCAAAACTTTTCAGAAATTTGCAACAGAAAAATTTGAGGAATCATAATTTACTTACAAACAGAAACCCAATGAATACGCAGGATCTGAAAAGTATGCTCCCTATAATCGATACCCGAAGTCTGGTTGAGAAAGTTGAAATGAACCTGATGGAATTTTTTAAGGCAAAAAACCTCCAACCAGGCGATTCGATCCCCAAAGAGCTTGAATTAGCTGAAGCTATGGGCGTTAGCCGGACCGTGATACGCGAATCACTGACAAGATTGAAAACAATGGGGGTCATCGAATCAAAAAAACACAAAGGGGCCATCATCAAAAGTCCTGATATTGCCGAAATTCTACAGAAATCGCTACTGCCCAATATTTTGGACCAAAACACATTACGAGACGTGTTCGAAATGCGGCTTGTTATAGAGGTCGGCATGGCCGACCTGGTCACCAAACGTGCAACAGCAAAAGATATTCAGGAACTCTATGAAATTGTGAAGAATGAAATATCGCCGTCGGAGGATACCCTCTTCGACGTCGATTACGAGATTCAATTTCACGGAAAGTTATATGAAATGAGCGGCAACGAAACATTGAAAGGGTTCCAGAAGTTATTACTGCCCATCTTTCAGTACGTGTATTCAAGCGGCCTTATAAATAAACCAGCGCCCAATAAACGGTATGTATCACACAAAGATCTTGTCGAGATATTAAAGAAAGGAGATGCCGATGAATTCCGGATGGCAATGAGAAAACACTTGGAAAATCACTTTAAACGAATTCTCTGATCCGGAGAGCTTCTTCCCGTCCATCATCATTCGCCCACAACGGGCAAAAAAAAAGATCGCAAGCATCTGTATTGACGATTGCGATCTTTTTTAAACGGTCGGGGTACTCCGACTCGAACGGAGGACCCCCTGCTCCCAAAGCAGGTGCGCTAGCCAACTGCGCCACACCCCGAAAAAGAACTCGCTTTGTTTTTCAAAAGCGTTGCAAAAATAGGAAACCTTTTTATATCTCCAAACAAATGCTTCATCATTTTTTTGAAACAAAACCACGAGAATCCAAAACCGGTTAGGAAACAATAAAATAGCTAAACCATTTTTTCTGACCGACCTGTTCCAGATTAAATTTTGGTATAAAATACGAATGTTTGAAAATGTTTCAGGCTCCTGAATTTGTCAGCCACTTTAT
>JAJUGZ010000182.1 GCA_029265715.1 Bacteroidota bacterium | reverse complement strand
TTTATACGGATGAAAAGACTTTTATATTTCACCATCATACTTGGTTTTATCCTTGCAATAACCTCGTGCAACGATGATTTTCTGGATAAAAACCAGCGAGCCATGTATTCGGCTACCGATACGTTGTTTTTAAATAATTCGATGGAAACAGCGAATATCACCTATACACTTCCATCAAGTGAAAGCTGCAACTATTCGATCTACATGTTTCCCACATGGTTGTCGTTCAACTCAATGAATGGGGAAATGACCAATGGGACAATCCAACTGTCGTTCGCCATCAAATAAAGATAATCTCCCGTTTTCAACATCGGAATATCGAACCTGCCAGGGTACCCTGATTTTGGATGTGGAAAAAATCGGGTTTGTTTCGCTGGTTGTTTCGTACGCCAACTACGGAAAACCCAATTTATTCTGTTCTCCCGGCACCCTGAATTTTGAATCACTCAACTCCAAAATGCTGACCATAACAAATACCGGCGACGGCTTATTGAACTGGAAAATCAACAATGTCCCGGATTGGCTGATACTGTCAAAAACATCCGGATCGCTGTACGCCGCACAATCGGAAACAATCTCTGTATCGTGGAATTATAGCCTGCCTGTCCCAACCGAAAATCTTTCGGCAACACTTCTTTTCTCGAGCAATTCCATCTCCGGAGATTTTGCCATTTCGGTATACCTGAATGCCAGCTCCTTTATCCCGCCAATGCTTAGTCAAAGCGCCGGAACAGTAACAGATGCAGAATATTTCAAAGAGTCTGGGTTAATGGCTATTTGCACCAAATGGCCCAATGCTCTTGTACTATACAACACAAAAACAAACACTTCCCAAACGCTTTCACTAAGCAAGACACCGCAATGCATCAGCATCTCGGAAGATGGACATCGCGCGGCCATTGGTTATTCGGTTGCTTCGGCCAGCTTAATTGACCTGGATAAAAATGAGATTATTAAAGATTACGATCTGGACTGTTTGCCCTACGATATTGTTTTAGGCGATGCGCCTTGGTGCTATATCACCCCGTCGATCGATCAGTGGGTTTATTTCAGAACTTTGAATTTAACCTCCGGAGAAATAACAGTAGGCAAAAATTGGAGCATGATTTACGAAAAAACCATGATCAAAAAGATCCCGGGCAAACCATCTCTGGTGGGTTCACGAATGAATCTTAGCCCGACCGGCATTTTATTAATTGATGTCACAAAAGGCATTGCCAGCGATACCATTACATATTGGCATGAGTCTATTGGTAAATTCTGGATTTCGAGCGATGGGTCCAAACTGTTTACCGGATATAAGAATGTTTACCGAATGACACAGTATGATGGCGAGTTCCACCCGGATCAACCAGCCATCTATGGCCGGATTGAAACCAGCGAGCAGGCTATTACCGCGTTTGATGAATGTCCCGCCAGAAACAGGTGTTTTGCCGCTTCGAGCGACTATTGGGAAGAGACCCCATCCAAAATCGAGCAGTTCGACCTGACTAATTTAAACAAAATCAATGAGTTTGATATTTCTCCGATCTATATCAAAGAAAACGGAAGCGGGGCTCTTTATGACACAAGCGTGAAATACCTTTTTGTAAACAAAGAAGGAACAGAACTCTATGCCATAAAAAACCTAAAAGCGAGTTACAACAAGAATTACTGGGCTATCGAGAAATTTAGGTTGAACTAATTGTGCCACAACAGTGATAATCCAGACTGCTATGAAAAATTTTTTCACACTTGCCATCCTACTGTCAACGATCCTTTTTTCATGTGTTTTTTCTCCTGAAAAAGAAAATTTCGTTGAAGTCGATCAAAACACTGAAGCACCCCAAATTAACAATCAAACCCTTGATCTAAACTCAGACACGCTTCATGTCTGGAAATACACAAAGTTCAACTTCGATCTGACATCAAGCAAGCAAGAAATTACCAATACCACAATCACCTATCGAGATACAGAGATAAATTTTGAGGGTGGTAAGGGAAGTTTTGATATCAACCCCGAGGCATTGCCCGAGGGAACTTATACCCTCAAAATAAAAGTTTACACTCACTCCGGAACCGGAAGTCTGGCAGATAAAGTTGGCGCTGAAGGATACAAATTTGAAAATGATTGGGTCTTGCTTATTGAGAAACCCAAAGCCCCGGATATCACAATCACTTCCAAAATCGAGAACGGCTTTCTAAAATTTTCCTGGAATAAAATGAAACAAGACTATTTTCATTCATACAACCTGTACTTTTACAATGAAGGTTTGTCGTATAACTATGAGACGAAGATTACCGATAAAAACACCACATCGTATATCGATTCTTTGTTTGTAGGTGGAAAGATAAAACTGAGTTTGTGGATTCGTTATTACGACGAGAATGGTTCAACTCAGATAGCCAAGAAAGATTACATCTACGAATATCCTATTTCAATTTCAGTGCACGAAGACTTGCAGAATTTGACATTCTCCTGGAATAAGAATCCGTTTAATTGCACAACCTATTATTCTGATGTAGGAACCGGAACGCAGATACCTGTAACCGATACATTAATTACACTACCAGCTCCGGGCCTGGGGTATCAGAAAACCTACGACATTGCATTTCAAACCATAAAGTCATCTCATTATTTAAGCGGTTCTATATACCACAATTATATAAACTACTCATTGGGCGACAACGATCAGATCAAACATAAAAATGTAGTTTACAATCCTGCTTTGAACGTATTTTACTTCAAAAACGAAATGCACATTAAATCGTCAAACAGAGCCATTGAACAACTCGCAGGCTATGACTACGCATGGGACTATTACGATAATTGCACCTTGGATTTCTCTGCAAACAACGAGCTTGTTATAACATCTGTTTTTAATAATCTTGTTTGCCTGAACTCAAAAACATTACAGTTAGTTGAATCAAAAAAACTGTCTTTTACAAATGACCACGCTGCAAACATGAGGGCTATTAAAAACCTGAATGACACAATGCTGCTTATTGGATATGATTCGTACTTCGTTCTGTACAATCGAAAAAATCAAACGGTTATCGATCAGACGGTTTTATTAAATTCTGTCCAGCAAAACTACAATTATGACATATCCGCAGACGGTAAATATGCCGTATCAACAGGCAGATCGGGGTTAATGCTCTTCAAAAACATTGACAACAAAAAATTAGTAGCCATATATCAGGATTCGAATACATATTATGGCTGTTTTTTCGACCCTAAATATCCGGATAAACTGATTCTGAACTGTCCCGACGACTTTAAAGTCTTTGATTGTTCAACTCTCCAAACGGAAAAAACGGTTAATCGGTTTTATGCCAACCCCATTAATATAGACCCTGTAACTCACAACATGCTGCTTGTTTCCCATTCAAAGAAAAAAATATACGTCTATGATTTCGAGAATGACATCTTAAAATTGGAAATGAACCACTACGGAAGCGTGTATGATTACAAATTACTAAAC
>JAJUGZ010000039.1 GCA_029265715.1 Bacteroidota bacterium | reverse complement strand
CCAAATTGAAAAAATTTTTGAGTTTCTCTTTGTCTCTAATTTGATATCTCCCTTCAGAACAAATTTTTATGACTTCAGGCAAGATATCAAATAAATCTTCTAATGCATTATCAGACCCAGTTACTAGGCTATAAAAGCTTGCCCCGTCGATTTCTCGTATGTGTTCATTTTGAGGGCACTTTTCGCCCTTATCTTTATCAGATGGAGTAAATGGTTTGTTGTAACGTTCCCCTTTTTTCGGGATGACAGCAACGTAATATGCTGTATAACCTTTATAAATACTTGACTTTGGACTAATTAATTTGTCAAGTGAATAATACAAATCAGAGAGTTTACCGCCAGAGATCGTGTTGTACTTGTTTTTAATCTCTGCAATTGCTTTGTTATCATCAGAAACAAGGTCAATAACATTCCCAACTTTCATATTTGTCCATCCTTTGGCGTAGCCAAGGATATTTTGGTGAAAATCGCCAATATGGTTTTGCAACGTTTTTTGGGCTTGCCGGGTGGTTTCACTTTTTATCCATGTGTCGTAATCAATCTCAAAACCAGACATTTCAAATAGTGCAGAAAAAGGATCAATTACATTTTTGCCGAATTTTGCTACTGTCGTTTTTTTTGCGTCCTTTGCAATTGAAAGCAATTGGGATACTTCGTTTATAAGGTTGATATCAGAAATCCAAGATAAAAAGGACATTGGCTCAATTTTTACATTTTATTTAAGCCATAAAAATAAAACAATTTTACAATATATCATTCTTGATTTGGATAAACCTTATTTAGAAACCGTATGATTGAATAGCCTACTTCTTTCGCAAAATTTACAGGGACTGCATTGCCTATTTGTTTGTATTGCTGGGAGACTGATCCAGCAAATTCCCAATCATCAGGGAATGTTTGGATTCGGGCATATTCTTTGACTGTAAAAGGTCTTGTTTCTTCGGGGTGACAACGTTCTGTTTGTTTTTGTGCCGGGCTGCAAGTTAAAGTTAGGCAAGGTTCTGACCAACTCATACGTCTTGCCATTCCTGTTTTTCCTCCGCCTAAATAATAACTACCTCCCATATATTTCTTTTGTATGTCTATTGGCAAATCTCTCCAGTAGCCACCTTCCGGAACCAACTCTAATACTTCTTTTTTACTTTTAGGGTATTTAGACCCGATAGATTCAGGCACATCACAATTATATAGTTCCCCTTTTTTTAATGCATCCCGGAGGGTATAAACTTTTTTAAATGGTTTTGGGAATTCATATAAGTGATGGTTCAAATCTTTTCTAATGCCAACAATTAATACGCGTTCTCTTTTTTGGGGTACTTTATAAAAAATGGTTTTAAAAATTCTTGGCGTAATTACGTTATATCCAATTTCATCGAGGATAGAAATCATACCTTCAATTGTTTTCCCATTTTCATGTGTCAATAACCCCCTCACATTCTCTCCGACACAAATTGCAGGCATTGTTTCTTGTACAACTCTTGCAAATTCGTAAAACAATGTGCCTCTCGCATCCTGGAGCCCAAGTTTTTTCCCGGCATAACTAAAAGCCTGACATGGAAACCCTCCGGTTACAATATCTACGATTCCTCTAAAATTAGAAAAAGAGACATTTTTGACATCATCTTCAATAACATTCCAATCAGGACGGTTCTTTTTCAAAGTTTCGCAGGCCCAATGGTCAAATTCGTTGAGTGCCAAACATTTTATTCCTGCTTCTTCTAACCCTATGGCCAAGCCACCTGCTCCAGCAAAAAGCTCAATTGAATTAAAATCCCGGTTTGGTTTGATAGCATTTTCGCTTTCTGTTGGGGTAAATAAAAAATCCAAACTTTCAAATATTTTTAGTTGGTCTTTATGATAAACCCTGTAATTACTCATTGGTTCTCGGACTGCAGTAAGCTTTCCACTTCTATCCCAACGACGTAAGGTTTCTTTACTAACCGAAAGTAAATCTGCGACTTCAGCGATTGAGTAATATTTTTTCATTTTATAACCATATTGTGCAACATTACACATGGTTACAAATATAGTTTTATTTTTAGTCTATTATACTTTAATTTGTAGATATTTATTAACAATCTTAAAGTTGAAGAAGTATATTGAAAACCACATTGTTGTGCCAAGGTTTAATGAAACAAATGGTTTTTATACAACCAAGCAAAGATCTGAATTGATGGGGAAAATCAAATCCCAAAATACAACGCCAGAGCTTAAGCTAAGAAAGGCACTATGGAACCTTGGGTATCGATACAGGAAGAATTATAAGAAATTACCTGGTTGTCCAGACATTGTTTATCCTAAGCACAAGTTGGCAATATTTGTTGATGGCGAATTTTGGCATGGTTATAATTGGGCTGAAAAAAGGTCAAAGATTAAAACAAACCGGGAGTTTTGGATCCCTAAAATCGAACGGAATATTCAAAGGGATAGACAGAATAACCAACTTTTGAGAGATTCTGGCTGGCATGTAATCCGTTTTTGGGAAACTGAATTAAAAAAAGACTTCGACCGGTGCCTGAATAAGATAACCAGTTATTTACAAAAAGATGACGCATAAGCAAGCTTTGCCTAAAAAAGCAGGGTCGTTGAACACTGCGGTTGTATGTAGCTCAACGACCCGGTATCTGGAACGGCCAGGCGTATCCGGTGGTTCGAACAGGCTCCGGCCGCAGGGTGATGCGACTAATCGTACTGACGTTTGGAGAACCAGTTTTCCCAGAGGCTAAAACTGCAGTTCAGTTTTACAAAGTTTTCTTTTACCAGGCCAGACTGTTTGGTCCCGCGCGATCCAACTTCAAACGAAACATTGGCATAGCTCCGCCCTTTCTTGATTGGCAGGCCGACCCCAAAGGTTGCTGCTTGTTCGTGGATTTCGTTGTTGTACAACTTCAGGTACCCGCTGTCGTAACGGTAGCCAATCCGGTAACGGGCCACATTCCGGAAGAGGGACGGGTCGTTTTTGGGAGCAAACTCCAATCCCCCGCGGTAGCTCGAGTTGGTGCTCAGTTTGCGGGAACTGATGTTCAGCGAGGCATTTTCCCAGTTGCTCTGTTTAAAATCGAACGATGCAACCCATTTCGGGCCGTACAGGAAGCTGATCCCGCCGCCGAGGTCGATGGGCAATTTCATCGAGTTGTTCGATTTTACATCGCTGGCCATCACTTCCGACGAGCTTTCGTACGTTTTGGTAATGGTTGTCGATGTTTCAGAATTTAATCGGCTGGTTAGGCCGGCTACTCCTCCTAAAACAAAGCTTGCTTTCTTGGTTACCGGGATACTGATTTGAGTCCCCAAGTTTACATAGCCTCCTGAATACGAAATATTATCTTCCTGAATCAGAGTGTATGAAGTAGAGAAAATCGTGACTGACTGATTGATTGTTTGGGCCACATTTCCCCACAAATAACCAGCTTTGACGCCCAGCGAGATATAGGGCGAAACTTTCAGGGCAAGTAAGCCGGATGCTTCGCTCAAACCGCCGGTTCCTTCGTACAGGGACGAATAGGGCGTTAAAGTGCCATCGATTGTGTTGGTTGTATATACATTATAGCCGACACTGCTTCGCGGATTGATGGAAAGGCCCCCGAAAAGTTTTTTGGAAATCGGGAACCCCATCTGGACCCAGCTTAGGTTCCCGTCAATTACGTCAACGCTTTTCGATGAGTTTGCCAGATTGGTATATTCCATGTTCACGCCAATATCGAACAGAAAGCTTTGACGCTCGATTGCGGTCAGCGAGGCCGGGTTGCCCAGGTTCAAAAATAAATTCGAGCGCAGGGCAATCCCAGTTTGTCCCATGGCGCTGTTTCTGCCGCCGCTCGACATTTCCAGTTCTCCAATCCCAAATCCGGAGTAAGGCGAACTGGTGTTGTTTTGCGCATAGGTTAAACTTCCCTGAATGATCAGCACAAGGATGAGTATGGTGATTTTAAGGTTCATTCCCAATAATATATTAATTGTGGTAATAGTAAACGTTCAATTTCGGAGAATATCTTCCTGAACCGGGGGCCCCTAACATGACATGGTCGGCTGATTGTTTCGCTTTTGTCGAGCCATAGCCAATCATCAACGAAAGGTTGGTTTGGATATCTGACTTCAGCTCGTTGTCGATAAACGTGCTTACGTCCATAATGTAGGAAACTGTTTTTTCAATATCGCTGCTGGTTGTCAGGCGGGCATAAACTCCGTCGCTTGTTCCGGGAATGGTTATCTGGCCGCTCAGTTTATTTTTACGGTTTGCGCTATATACATAAAGCGAATCGGGCAGGTCGTCGACGGTATTATATGTCCCTTTAACCGGGTATAGCGTTAAGGTCGCTCCGATATAGGCGGTATTCTCGCCCAGCATCAGCAGGTTTTCGATGTAAGGGATCTTGAATTTCGAGAAAATCTGAACCCCCGATTGTACAATTAATGTGTTTTCGGTCAATGTCGAACTTTTTTCATTGTCCGATTGTTCGATTCCTTCGATTAAACTTCCCGTGTTGTTCCCGGATATCTGGTTGAAATAAATGCCGTCGCTATAAAATGAAAATTTATAGTAAAGATCTTTCAAATTGTCAGGGTTTGGCCTGAGGTGATAATACAGACGAAATTCGGGTTTGGTTTCAATATCTTCAGCTTTTGTCCCATCATCAGTCGATCCGGAATCGGAGGTACGGATGCCAAACGTGGCGCCAGCAATGTTGGGCTGGGTTTTAATGATGATCCCGTTAAAGAATTTTTTAAACTTACTCTGCGAGGTGATGGTGTCTCTTCGTTTGCTGTTCATGATCATGTCGGCAAAACGCTGGCCTAATTTGTCATCTAGCCTGATGTTTATTTTATTGGTTTTCTTGTGTGTGGTCGGGCGGGGTTTCAGTGTAATCGATCCTAATGGCGTATTGTTGTACGCGAAACTGCTGGTTGAATATAAATAGTTATCATCATTTAGCTCCATTTCTTCCTGAAGTTGGTGAACGGTAAAGGTCTGAGCAACCGTTGTGTCACCAAAATAATGAGTGTCGTAATACATGACCAGGCATAGAGAGTCAAATACAAAATCGGTGTAATCAATGTCGTCGTCAAATTTCATTTCCATGAACGCATTTGACGATTTATAGCCGGTAAATCGGTTGTAGTTGCTGCCAATCA
Source organism: Bacteroidota bacterium (assembly GCA_029265715.1). GTDB lineage: Bacteria > Bacteroidota > Bacteroidia > Bacteroidales > Prolixibacteraceae > Aquipluma. Next base: position 29,760 of record JAJUGZ010000039.1, on the reverse strand, counting down.
ACAAGCGGCTTGGAGAATTGGTAATAATCGAGTCAAACATGACTGTCGATGCGTTCAACGTGAACGTATCAAGCATCGCAATACCAGTTTGGTCTTTCATAAAGTTTTCACCCACCACAAAATCCTCGATAGAGGATACAGAGCAGGAAACCGACAAAATAGCAAGCAGGAAACTCAGGATTTTAATCTTTTTCATTCAGTCGTTCATTGTTTTAATGTAAACCCGAAAATATGCGTTCGTTTACTGGTCATTAAATGTGGAACACCGGTTACGAAAAGCATATTTCCCTACTCATGGCTTTAAAAAACTTGGAGCGAATGTAGGTGGGAATCTTAATTTCAGGAATTAAAATATACCGAAGGCTTGAATGTGTCGATCAATCGGATTTTGATTATAAAGAGCATGTGTGTTAATGTGTTGATATATAGTAAGAAGCGTGTGTGTTTTGCGGGAACTGTTTTGGTTTCATCTTCGATAAATTGTGTTTGTCTATAAAAAAATCCTGTTTGTCGATCACAAGGAGCAGTCTGAATGAATTTGTTTTTAATGCATCGCAATGCCACGTAGTTTTGAGGCTCAAAAATTGAAAAATAGAAAAGCTATGAAAACGTTGTGGAAAGTAGTAGTGTTAGTCTTGTTTCTGCTGGCGGGGTGCAACGACGATGACGATCCGCTGGGAAACTGGGTGAAGAAAAATGCTTTCGAGGCATATCCCCGTGGAGGAGCAGTTTGTTTTGTTATTGACAATCAGGCGTATGTTGGCTTGGGCTATTATGACGATGCGGATGATGAATATTTGACTGATTTTTCGATTTATGATTCATCGACTGATAGTTGGAATACAACTTCCGTTAAATCGTTCCCGGGAATTGGCAGAACAGAAGCAGTAGCTTTTTCAGTTAACGGCAAAGGGTATGTCGGAACCGGGTACGATGGTGAAAACAGTAAACGATTAAGCGACTTCTGGGAATATGACCCCGCCACGAATACCTGGAAAAAGATGGATGATTTTCCGGGTGGCGGACGTTATTCGGCTTGTGCCTTTGCTATTGGTAACTATGGTTATGTCGGGACTGGCTATGGCGACGGATTGATAGACAATACTGACTTCTATCGGTTTGATCCGACGGCTGCATCGGGGAGCCAATGGACGAAAGTTCGCAGTTTGGGTGGAGAAAAGCGTGAAGACGCAATGGCTTTTACCTACAATGGCAAAGGATATGTTTTTGCCGGGTATAATAAAACAAGCGGAGGTTATCTGAATGATATGTATGAATATGACCCGACTGCAGATACCTGGACTAAGAAAACGCTGTTAGATGATGATGATAATTGGACCATCATGCGAAAGGCTGGTTGCGCGTTTGTTTTGGACAACAAAGCGTATGTGGCATTAGGCCAGAAATCAGGAACTATTCTAGATGTTTGGGAATATGACTTCACGACCGATTTATGGACTGAAAAAACTCCGTTTGAAAAAACCGGGCGCTATAATGCCGTTTCTTTTGTAGTGAACGGGAAGGCATTTGTTGCAACAGGAGAGAGTGGCAGTACCTATTTCGACGACGTTTATGAATTCAAACCGTGGGAAGAATACGACGACGAAGATTAACCCGGAATAGCTTAGAAACTGTTTAAATTTTATTTGTCCTCCATACTTACTCCTGTCGCATCTTTGATGCGCCGCCCCGCTCTAGCATAGAGCGGGGAAAAGACCGGTTTACCGGGCGTGGGGAGAGTGAAAAATGATAAAATTGAGTTTAAAATTTTCCGATAACCTAAATTTAAATAGTCACTTACAATAAGAAAAACCCGTATCCAATTTTGATAATTAAGGCTTGAGGCTGTTTCCTGAATGGGGACAGCTTCTTTTTTTCAATGCGCTTGGGGAAAACGTTGGTTAATTAATTGGTTCTTTTTCTCCGGATAATACGGGGTGGGCCATTTGTCCGGCAGGGAAAAATATTTTCTAAAAAAAGCATCAGAAAAGTGGGGTAAATATGGATTGGGTTGTATCATATTCGAAAAAACAATGACGGTACCAGAGCTTGTATTGAAAATAAACAATCATAATCAACTGGCACAGAAGAGTAGAAGACCCGTATCCAATTTTGATAATTAAGGCTTAGAGCTGTTCCTCAGAGGAGGGCAGCTCTTTTTTTTCAGTTATAGCAACGAAGGGACGGGTATTTCGCTGTCGGTTTGTTTATCAATCTTTAACTTTTTTCTCAAATCTTTAACTTTCAGATTATCTGATTGTTGTTGATATTTGTGGTGGTTTGTAAAAAAAAATAGTGAGAAAAAGTTCGGGTAAATCCGGTTCTGGATGTATAAGGGACAAATTAATGCAAGCAACTATTATGACAGTTTTTGCATCTATGAAGCGCCGGAATAAATCGACAAACAGACAATGACGCAATTTAACCATGTAGTGAAAGCCATTCGGAATGTCAGGAAGGAACAATGGATGTTGCTTCTTTTGCACGTCACGGTGTGGCTGATGCTTTTTGTGGCTTTTTCTCTTTTATCAATCCGCCGAAACGAGCGGATTCCGTATTTCATGGTTCTGCTTTATTTTTATGGGCTTGTGATTTTTTACCTGAACTACTTTTTTTTGACCCCGCGGTTGCTGCTATCTAAAAAGTATTTCGTGTTTACCTTGTCGCTGGCCGCACTGATTGTTGTTTCGTTTTGGGTCGTCGATCCGCAGATTCATCGGTTTGCCGTTCGCGACATGATTCAAAATCAGTCGGCTGATTTCAACGGACGGCATCTCACCGAAGGTTTTCCGGCTATTCGCCCCGGCAGACAATTGCCGCCTCCGCGCAGGCCGCAGGGAATGTTTTTTTTGTTGTTGTCCGTTTTGTCGCTCTCTTCGCTGGTTCGCATATTTCAGCGGATGAAAAAAGAGGAAGATTTAAACCGTCAGTATCGGCATGAAAAACTGGCTGCCGAATTAAAGATGCTGAGGCAACAGGTGAACCCGCATTTTCTGTTTAATTCGCTAAATAACATTCATTCTCTGGCAACCTTAAAATCGGATAAGACGTCGGAAGCCATTGGGAAACTCTCTTCGATATTGCGGTATATGCTCAGCGAGCATCCGGAAAATGAAATACCGTTAACGCGCGAAATCGACCTTATCAGAAACTATATCGACCTTCAAAAATTGTGGCTGAAAAATGGGATAACAGTCGATTTTATAGCCGAAAATGTGAAAGACAGTCACAACATCGAACCGTTTATCCTGAACCCGCTGGTCGAAAATGCTTTTAAGTATGGAACAATTGCCGGCGTTGGATCAGTGATCAACATTCACTTGCGAATGGTTGGCGACTGGCTGCATTTTAAGGTCAGTAACCCGGTCATTCAGGAAAAACTGAGCGAAGTGAACAGCATGGGAATCGGGGTGAATAATGTGATTCGCCGGCTTGAACTTTGCTACCCCGGCAACTACGAAATAGAAAACGCCCGTAAGGGGAACAGATATCAGATCAATCTTTCAATTAAACTCAGAAACAATGAACTGCATAGCAATCGACGATGAGCCACTGGCCCTTGATTTGTTAAAGGATTATATCGAAAAAATTCCGTTCCTGAAACTGCAGCGTACCTTCACCAATCCGATTGAAGGTCTCAGCTATCTTCAGGAAAACAAAGTAGACTTGGTTTTTTTGGATGTTGAGCTCCCGTATGTCAACGGGATCGAATTTGTGAAATGTCTTCAGTCGAGGCCCCAGGTTATTTTTACCACCGCTTACGATAAATATGCCCTGGCGGGTTACGATCTGGAGATCACCGATTATCTGGTTAAACCGATCATGTTCGAACGTTTCCTGAAGGCAGTAAACAAAGCTTATAACATCAATAAGTTGAGTCGAAAAGGCAGCGAGGCCAAAGAAAACACGGCTACAGAAAAAGATCATCAGCCCGATTTTATCATGGTGAAAACCGGGTATAATACCCTGAAGGTGAACCTCGATGATATTTTATACATCGAAGGGTTGAAAGACTACATCAAGATACATACCCCCGGGAAAACCATTTTAACGCTGAACAGTTTGAAAAAGCTTCAGGAGATCTTGCCTGAAAGCCGCTTTGTCAGGGTCCACCGTTCGTTCATTGTAGCTTTGCCCAAAATCGACTCCATCCAGCGAAGCCGCATTGTAATCGGGAAAACGTTTGTGCCGGTTGGCGAAAACTACAAAAGTGCCTTTAAAGACATGATCGCCTCCATCAACCTGTAACGGATTACATCTTTTGCGACTGAAGGAAGATTTTTGCGTTTTCCAGATCTTCCGGGGTATCAATCCCTATGTTTTCGAACGTTGTAACGGCTGTTTTAATCCGGAACCCGTTTTCGAGCCAGCGTAACTGTTCAAGCGATTCGGCCTTTTCAAGTACTCCTACCGGTAACCGGGTGAGCTGTTGAAGCACATCGAACCGGTAAGCATACAGGCCGATATGGGCAAAAAAACGGGTCTTGCCGATCCACTCGTCGGGCTGGCTGTCGCGGACAAACGGGATGGGAGAGCGGCTGAAATAAAGCGCTTCGTTCCGGTTGTTCACTACCACTTTCGGACGGTTGATATTTCGTATCTCGGCCGGATCAGTAATTGGTTTAATCAGGGTGGCAATTTCGGTTTCCGGACCGTCGAAACAGGTTTTCAATGCTTCAATTTGTTCCTCCCTGATAAACGGTTCGTCGCCCTGAATATTAATGATCACATCGGTCGGAAACTGCCCTGCTACTTTTCGGGCAGCCTCGGCGCAACGGTCGGTTCCGCTCTGATGGGTTGGCAATGTGTAAATGGCTTTGCCCCCGAATTGTTCAACCGCATTGAAAATTCGTTCATCGTCGGTAGCCACAAAAACCTGATCGAGTGTTTGTGCGGCATTTTCGTAAACCCATTGAATGATTGGCTTGTCTGCAAGCATGGCCAGCGGTTTGCCGGGGAAGCGGGTCGATTGGTAACGCGCCGGTATAATTCCAATAAAGTTGATCATTGTGTTTTGTTATTTTTTTGATGCACAAAAAAAGCTAAATCTTGTTAAAACAAAGATAGCTTAAGGCTTTGAAACTAAAGTTAATTTAATTTTGAAAGCAGCGTTAACGCTTAAAATTGTAAATTTGCACGATTAATCGATTGGCTACAATATGGATGTTCAGGAAATAAAACAACGATTTGGCATTATTGGGAATTCGCCGGGGCTAAACAGGGCAATTGAGGTGGCCGTTCAGGTAGCCCCAACCGATTTGTCGGTGCTGATTACCGGGGAAAGCGGAACCGGGAAAGAGTCTTTCCCTCAGATCATCCATCAGTTTTCGGCCCGAAAACATGGAAAATACATAGCGGTAAATTGCGGCGCTATTCCTGAGGGGACCATCGACTCCGAATTGTTTGGCCACGAAAAAGGTTCGTTCACTGGTGCTCTGGCCGACCGGAAAGGGTATTTTGAAGAGGCCGACGGCGGCACCATCTTCCTGGACGAAATCGGTGAGTTGCCGCTTGCAACGCAGGTACGTCTGTTGCGTGTGCTCGAAGCCGGCGAGTTTATCAAAGTGGGTTCGTCGAAAGTCTTGAAGACCAATGTGCGTGTTGTGGCCGCAACGAATGTGGATATCCCGAAGGCCATCAGCGAAGGAAAGTTTCGCGAAGATTTGTATTATCGTTTAAATACCGTGCCGATCCGGGTTTTACCTCTGCGCGACCGGATGGAAGATATTCATCTGCTGTTCCGGAAATTTGCTTCGGACTTTGCCGAGCGTTACCGGATGCCCCCGGTCAGGCTCGATGACGAGGCTGTTCAGGTGCTAATGTCGTATACCTGGCCCGGAAACATCAGGCAACTCAAAAATATCACCGAGCAGCTTTCAATTATTGAGAAAGCCCGGATCATCGACGCTAATACCTTGCGCCATTATATCCCGTCGGCCCAGGCAACGCATCTGCCGGCGGTTTATCACGGAGTGGATGAAAAGACATTTGCCTCGGAACGGGAGATTCTCTATCAGATTCTTTTCGACATGAAAAAAGACATGAACGACCTGAAAAAACTGGTTTTCGATATGTTGCAGCATGGGACCAATGTCGAAGACTTACATGCCGATAATGCCCAGTTGATTCACAATCTTTATCAGTCTGAAAAATCAAAAAGTACGGTTGTTCCCGATCAGTCGATGGTGAACCGTGTGACAACCATAAATCATCCGGTTGAATCGAACGATATTTTGGATACCGAAGAGTTTGTGGAAGAATCGCTTTCGCTCGAAGATAAAGAGATTGAGCTGATCCGGAAAGCGCTTGAAAAGCACAAGGGCAAACGGAAACATGCCGCTCAGGAACTGGGGATTTCCGAACGTACGCTCTATCGAAAAATCAAAGAATACAACATCGAATAACGATTTATGAAGATTAAATTCGCACTAATCAGTCTGACCATATTGCTTTTGTCCGTTGTGCTGATTCCTGCTTGTAAGGTTAGTTACTCGTTTACCGGAGCTTCCATATCCCCGGCAGTGAGAACATTTTCTGTTTATTACTTCCCGAACAGGGCTCCGCTGGTTAACCCGAATCTGAGTCAGCAATTCACAGAGGGGCTTCAGGATAAGCTGGTCAAACAAACCTCGTTGAACCAGTTGCGCGAAGGAGGCGATCTGGAGTTCTCCGGACAAATTACCGGCTACGATGTTAAACCGATCAATATTCAGGAGAAAGACAAAGCCGCCCAGAACCGCCTGACGGTGACTGTCAAGGTTAAATACGTAAACAACAAAAATCACGACGACGACTGGGACAAATCGTTTACCGCTTACGAAGACTACGAAAGCTCGCAGTCGCTTAGCGCCGTCGAAGATGAACTGATGAAGCTGATTATTGAAAAGCTTACCGACGACATTTTTAACGCATCAATAGCAAACTGGTAATGATGACCATCACTGAGTTTTACCGATATTTCCGGAATCCCGGCTTGCTGACCGCTGAAACCGTTCAGCCATTGAAGGAAATTGTTGCGAGTTATCCCTCGTTTGAGGCTGCCTGGGTTTTGTATCTGCAAAATCTGAAAAAGCTGAACCTGGCCGAGTTTGAAAATGCGCTTCGCCTGGCTTCAATTCATGTCCAGGAACGCGGACGTTTGTTTCAGTTGCTGAATACATCGACCGTCGAGAAGCCGGTAATTGCAGGAATGGATGTCCCTACCGGCTATCAGCTTGAAAGTCCGGCTGCTTCGGACGAGACCTCCGGTGAATCGTTGGGAGAAATTGCAAGATCAATCAGCCGGAAGACGCGGTTGTTGGATAATTTCCAGCTGGCGCGCGAAGCCATTGAACGTTCAGAGATTAAAAAAATCAGGGAAGAACGGGCGCAAAATGCCGAGAGCGATGACACCGAAGAGCTTGTAACCGAAACGCTGGCAAGAATTTATCTAAACCAGGGGCATTACCAGAAAGCTATTGGAGTGATGGAAAAATTAAGTTTGAAATATCCGGAAAAAAATATTTACTTTGCCGGGCAGATTGAAAAAATCAAAAAATTATTGAATAATTAATTCTCGTAAGTCATGTACACACTGATAACCGTTTTAATATTTATCATTTGCATTTTGCTGATCCTGATTGTGTTGGTTCAGAACTCAAAAGGCGGAGGTTTGGCCAGCAATTTCCAGGCTTCAACTCAGATTATGGGTGTTCGTAAAACAGCCGATTTCCTTGAAAAGGCAACCTGGGCATTGGCCGGTGCGCTGTTGTTCCTGTCGGTTTTAGGCAGTGCATTCATCCCGCGCGAAACTCAGAACGGTGGTCAGTCTGCAATTAAAGAACAGGTTGAACAGGCCGTTGATCCGAATCAGGTTCCCAGTTTCCCCAATGCTGCACAGGAAAAACCAGCTGCAACAACAACTACAACGCCTGACAGCACTAAATAATCCGAGACTATCTGGTCAAAAAATATACTTAAAGGCCTTCGGAATCATAAGATCCCGGAGGCTTTTTGTTTTGGATATTTTTAATCCGCTGACGTTGAGTTCATCGGATTAATGGTTTACCCTCCTCCTTGTTGCAATTATCTTGTAATACTTTTGCACTGTTTCAATCAAATTTTCTTTCCTGATTTATCTCGAAACAGTTCATTGTTTAACCGCTTGCTTCTGGGGCTTTTTCAACCGTTCATGCTGTTTGTTCGCTTATGTTGCAGCTGAAATGGCCGCAGGATGCTGAAATGCGATATCTGACCGGGTGCTTTTGCTTATAGCTTGGGGCGCTATGTTAGTTTGCTGCCGATGAAACGGTTGTCACTGGTGTTCGGGCATCATAAAAAAATACCTCCGAAGCGCGAACCTCCGGAGGTATTGGTTTCTGTGATTTGTATTATCCCTATTTCATCCGTATAAATTTTCAAAGTTGTTACTTACAATTTTCGTATCTATTTCTGTTTTTCAAACTAGTTTTTCAACGAGATGGAATAGCCATTTATATACATTCCCGGTTGGTATAAGCTTCAGCTTTTATGGCTATTTCATCTGTAAATAATTTGTTTTTAAGTTGTCAGATGGAATAGCCATGATCCGGTTATTATTTTCATTATCTGTTGGTGTTTGCAAATCATGGCTATTTCATCCGCAGCAAGTACCGTGTTTCGAGTTTCGATTCACGGCTTTTCGGGTTCAGAAATTTGAGCGACATGCGCGAAAGGCTCCGGAATTTCATCACCTGCATCGTATCCACGGCAACGTTCATTTCTTTAAGATCTTTCACTCCTTGCGGGCCGGTATAAATCCAGTCGTTTGCCGGTGGGGTTCTTTTTTGAAAATCTTCCGGAGTAACTAAGTAATGGCCGTATCCTTTCGAATACAAAAAGATATCCCAGTAACGGGCCTGATCGGTAAAGATGTGCAGTTTTGCTCCCTGGTCGGCTTTTTCATTAAAAATGCGACAGGCCTCGAAGGTTGAGTGATACTGGTTCATCGTTGCAAGGATGTTGGTGTTGAGCGTAAACAGGAATGCGCTGATCGATACAAGCAGGTACGCCAGTTGCTTCTCGAAACTGCGTCTCCAGGTCAGGATAAAAATGTAAGCGGCAAACAACGCAACAACCACGACCCAGATCAGGATGTTTTTTTCAGGGAAAAACCAGGTTAGGAAAACGAAAATCAGCGGCCAGAGCACGACGCTCATAACCAGGTGGATATACCCCAATACCTTTTGCAGTTTAACCGATGCCGGGTTGTCGAAGATCAGGTAAGCCCAACGTGCGGCAATAATCAGGATTAGCGGAAGGACGGCCAGTTCGTAGTGCGGGTTTTTGGCTTTGGCGGTCGATAGAACGATCAGGTAAAAGAACGTTCCGCCAAGGGTGAAAAACTCGTCGGCGTTCGCGTATTTCCAGCGCTTTTGAATCTTTTCACGAATCTGGAAATAAATTCCGGCGAAGCCTAAAATGGCCCACGGTGCGATGGTGTAAAGCGTGGTATGAATATAAAAAATCGGGTCGCTGTTACTGCCGTGGTAGCTCCCGGTGATACGGCCCATGTTGTTGGTCCAGAAGTAAAATTTGATGCCTTCCATACCGAACTGGGCATACAGGCCCCAGAGTGCCGGTAAGATCAGGATCGCCACAATCGGGCTTGCTATCAGCCAGCGGTAGTTGAAAATATCGCGGTAATTGCGGGTCATCAGCAGGTGCAGGCCAACCGCTGCACCGGGAATGACCATTCCCACAGGTCCCTTGGTCAGCATAGCCAGCCCGACAAAGACAGTCCCCAGATAAAAATGATAATCTTTCCTGAATTTGTAATACGCTGCATATTGCCAGATCGACAGGATAACCGGGACAACCAGCATCGTGTCGGTATGAATGTCATTATGGAAATGGACGTAACCCAGGCTGGTAGCCCAGAAAAAGGCAGCCAGCTTGCCGGTCCGTTTGTCGTAAAGCAGCTCTCCGAGTTTGTAGGTTCCATAAACACCAATGAGCGAAACCAGCAACACGGCTAGTTTGTAAATCTCCGGATGCAGCCCGAATACTTTGAAAACAATGGCAGCCAGCCAGAACAACAGGGGTGGTTTTTGGTCGTAGGCATCGCCGCCAACTGTTAAGTTTATCCAGTCGTGATTATCGAGTATTTCGCGCCCAACCTGGGCATATTTGGCTGCATTGACAACCATCGGAAGAAATATTCCGGGAATATTGACAAGAAGGTACAGGGCAATAATGGCGATCAGCCAGCCCGACTTTTTAAAGTTCTGCATATTTTCTTATTAAGCTGAAGGCAAATGTACAATTAACTCGCAAACATCCCGACTTATCTGCATGTAAAAACATCAGTCAGGCAGTTGCTTGTTCGATGATCAGGAGTTTAAGGAATAAGAAAAGAGAAGTGTTGCATCTTTTTTTGATTGTTATTGATCTACCCCCAAGTTTGCTTTGCCCCCGACCCTCGTAGAGGGGGTGTCTGCCAGTTGACGTGGGGCCCATAATACAACAATAAATTGTTTCACGGACCTAATTCATGATCCCGGCCAAGATTTTGTGGCAATTAAGATTGTGCTGAATATTTAATATTATTTTTACGCCCCGCAATAATATTGCAATCTAATTGTAATATTCATAGAGGACAAAAAACAAAAAGAAAATCATTGATCACGTATGGAAAAGGAAAAATTATTTAAAGGCCTTGAATGGATCTTGTTCGCAGCGCTGTTTATTTTCACCGGATATGGCATGTACCTCGGAAGTCAGGGACAGGAAGTTTTTTATCCCTTTGTTCAGGAAGACGGACTGGTTGAGAATCTGACCGCTTTGTCGCTGTTGGCTGCCAGTGTGGTAAGTTTCTACCGTGTTTACGAATATCGCAACAGTAAGAAGAAGCTCTGGATTTTTACAGCCGTTATGCTTGGCATTTTGTTCTTTTTTGCCGCAGGAGAGGAAATTAGCTGGGGGCAGCGGATTTTCAATATTCAGAGCGGAGAGTACTTCCTCGAACACAACAAACAGGGCGAAACCAACCTGCACAACCTGGTTGTTGACGGAGAAGATTTGAATATCCTGATTTTCTCCCGGCTTATGTTTGTGGTTTTGATTTTTTATTTAGTTTTTGCCCGCTTGCTGGCCTGGAAAGTAAAATGGTTCCGCAACCTGGTCAACATGTTCCGGGTTCCACTGCCACGCGTCCAACATATTGTGGTTATGCTCATCGTTACCCTGATGATTGTTTCTATTCACCGCGTCAAAGAAAGTGAGCTGCACGAGCTTTCATTCGCGTTTATTTTCTTTCTGATCTTTTTGCATCCGGCCGTGATCGACAAAGAGTAGGTCTTGTTTATAAGCTCAATACGATATGGCCATCGGGAGTTCCCTGATGGCTTTTTTATTTCTCCGTGATAGAGGATTCGTGTGCTGTTTCGTATAACCATTTTAAATAGCGCAAAAACAGGGTACTCCCGTTTTGACAACCAAAATTTTTATGAAATTTGCAAAGCACGTGCTGTTGTTGCGACGGACCAGAAGGGTTGGCCCGTCAACAGTATGGTTATTTGTAAATCCCCCAATGACCAATTAACCGGATGAAGATTAAAGAAATTGCTGCTTTGCTGAATGCTGACGTTGTGTGTGGGGCCGATGGGCTCGAACGGGAAATCGATAAAGGTTATAGCTCCGACCTGATGAGCGACGTATTGACCTTAGATACCGAGAACATGGTTTTGCTGACAGGCCTGTCGAACCTGCAAACCATTCGTACCGCCGAGATGGCCGATGTTCAGTGCATTGTTTTTGTGCGCAACAAACGTGCAACTCCTGAAATGGTTAAATTGGCCTGTGAGAACGGGATGTGCATTTTAGAGTCGCCTCTGTCGATGTTCCGGTCGAGTGGGTTGTTGTTTCAGGCCGGATTAAAACCTGTTTATTAAATATGACCCTAACGTATGATATCGTCGGAGGCGATTTTACCCGGGCCGGACATCCATCCAGCGAGGTGAAAAAGGTCTTGAAACAATTAGGTATCGACGCCCGCACTATTAAAAGTATCGTGATCGCTTTGTACGAAGCCGAAGTCAATGTGGTAGCGCATGCCTACCGGGGCAAAGCTACCATCATGATCGATGATACCAAAATTACCATGCTGCTGGAAGACGAGGGCCCTGGTATCCCGGACATCAACCTGGCCATGCAGGAAGGATACTCAACGGCCAGCAAGGAGGTACGCGATATGGGGTTTGGCGCCGGAATGGGGCTGCCCAATATCAAGAAAAATACCGACGAGCTGTTGATTGAAAGTGAAGTGGGGAAAGGAACAACTGTAAAAATGGTCAATTTTTTCAAATGAGTGGATTACCCAAATATCACGCACTGAAAATTGATGAAGCCAAATGCATCGGGTGTACACATTGCATGAAATCGTGTCCAACCGAGGCTATCCGCGTGATAAACGGTAAAGCTGTAATCGATCACGAACGCTGTGTCGATTGCGGATATTGCCATCGCAGCTGCCCGACCAATGCTTTTTATATCGAGCAGGACGACATTCAAAAAATACGGAATTTTAAATATCGGGTGGTTTTGTTCCCGTCAGTCATGATCGGGCAGTTTCCCGAAAAGATCTCTGAAAACCAGATATACAGCAGCCTGCTTAAAATTGGATTTACCCATGTTTTTGAGATTGAACAGCCAATTAAGCTTCTGATTAATTCGATCAAAGAATATCTGGCAGCGCAAGATACCCCCAAACCGGTTATATCGACTTTTTGCCCATCGGTGGTGCGCTTGATCCAAAACCGTTATCCGGCGCTGACCGAGAATTTGTTGCTCCGGAAAGCACCACACGATCTGGCTGCCCACTACGCGATTGAGCGCTTGAAGAAAGAAGGGGCTGGTGAGGATGAAATCGGGTTGTTTTATGTAACCCCCTGCAGTGCAAAGATTGCCTCGGTGAAAAGTCCGGTGGGAGAGAAAGAATCGATTGTTGACGGGGTAATCAACATGAATGAGCTGTATAACCGGGTGATGAAAATCATTGAAGAAGGAGGGCCGGAAGAAGATACCAGTAGTCAACGCGAAAATCTGACACGCGATGGGGTTTTATGGAGCCTGACCCGTGGCGAAGCATGTCATTTTGGTTCCCGCAGTATGGCGGTTGATGGGATGCACAATGTAATCCGGTTCTTGGAACGGTTGGAAGACGATCAGGTGCATGGCATCGATTTTTTGGAAATGCGGGCCTGCGATCAGAGTTGCGCCGGAGGTATCCTGCTGACCGGTAACCGCTTTATGACCGTCGAACGGCTCGAACGCCGGGCTAAGCGCTATCCGGCAGCCCAGTCGATCAACAAAAACCAGATCCGGGTCGATACGGCTGTCCTTCAGAAGAAATTAATCATCGAACGTATCAATCCCAAGCCAGTCTATATTTTTGGGAGCGACCGTACAAGAGCCATGGACAAGATGAACAAGGTCCAGCGGATTATTTGTTTTTTGCCTGGTATCGATTGTGGGGCCTGTGGTGCCCCCAATTGTCATGCTTTGGCCGAAGACATGGTAAATGGAAAGGCGAAAATGTCTGATTGCGTTTTTCTGCAACAAATGTGGGAAGACGAAGGAAAAATACAAACCGGAAAAGCTTACCGGAACTTAGAGAAAAAGTGGGGGATCGACCGGTTTAAAGCTGATTGTAATAAAAGAGGACGACGAAATGAAGGTTTCTGAAATTGTAGAAAAATTAGGACTGAAAGTATTTTCAGGACATAGCGGGCTCGACCGCGAAGTTTCGGGCGGATATGTTTCCGACCTGTTGAGCGATGTGATGGGCTTTTCGCAGGAAGGCCAGGTTTGGGTGACCCTTCAGGTACACCAGAATGTAATGGCTATTGCTTCATTGAAAGAACTGGCTGCCGTTATCCTGGTGAAAGGGTTTCAGCCACACGAAAGTACGGTGCAGCACAGTAACGACGAAAACATCCCGATCTTGGGGACCGATCTGTCGACATTCGAGATTTCAGGTAAGTTATATCAACTTCTTAAGCAGCAGTAACGATGCATCAATTCAAGGTCGATCTGCATATTCATTCGGTCTTTTCGCCGTGTGGCGACCTTGAAATGAGCCCTTCGAATATTGTAAAGCTGGCCCGGCAAAATGGACTGGATGTGATTGCTGTAACCGATCACAATACAACGCGGCAATGTGCTAAGGTTATCGAGATTGCTGAAAAGCAGGGTGGCCTGTTGGTTTTGCCAGGCGCCGAAGCCTGCTCGTCCGAAGAGGTTCATTGTCTGTGTATTTTCCCTGATTTGGAAATACTGGATAGTTTTCAGACTTTTCTTGACCGGCATCTCCCGGTAATTCCCAACCGGGACGATCTGTTTGGGTACCAGGTCCTGGTCGACGAGAACGACCTGATCTCGGAAACCGAAGAACGTTACCTGGGCGTGGCGCTCGATGTCAGCATCGATGAACTGGAACAAAAAGTACACGAGCTGGGCGGGTTGTTTATTCCGGCTCATGTCGATCGCCCACGGAACAGCTTGTTTAGCCAATTAGGCTTTTTACCGAATGGGTTGACGATTGATGCCCTTCAAATCTCGAAGTATGCTGATGAACAAGCCGTTCGGGAACAGTTTTTTGTCCCCGGAGAAATCACGCTGGTCCGCTTTTCTGATGCGCATTACCCCGATGACCTGGGTTCAACCTATACTTGGTTTGAAATGGACAAACCTTCGTTTTCTGAAATAAAAAAAGCCCTGACCCGTCAGGATGGGCGATTGACTCGCTTGGATAGTTTATAGACATCGCTACAAGGACACACTCAATACACAAATACACAACGAACGAACAACACAACACCCAAATGAAAGATCTTTCGATGCATATTCTCGACATTGTCCAGAACTCTGTTCGCGCCAGCGCCGGGCTGATAAACATTGAAATTATCGAAGACCCCGGAAAAGATATTTACCGAATTTGCATTACTGACAATGGTTCCGGAATGGACAATGAAACACTCGAAAAGGTCGTTAGTCCGTTTTATACATCACGAACAACAAGAAAAGTGGGGTTGGGAATTCCCCTGTTTAAACAAAATGCAGAAAGTACCGGAGGCCGGTTTTCCATACAATCAAAACCCGGCGAAGGAACGCAGGTCACAGCCGACTTTGGCTTAAGCCACCTCGACCGCCCTGTTTTGGGCAATATCGCCGAAACATTGGTTTTGCTTTTTAGCTCATATCCCGGTATCGACTTTGTTTATTCTCATCACACTCCCAGCGGGCATTACCAGATTGATACCCGCGAAGTGAAGCAAAACTTGGACGAGGTGCCAATCAATCATCCGGATATCCGAAAATTTCTTAAAGAATTGATTCAAGAGAATTTGGAACAGATACAAATTAGCAGATAATGACAAATATTAGCGGTTTTCAATGTGAAACTCCGGAAATTTACAGTGTAAGGCCTTGATAGATAGAGTACACATAGGCATTAGGCCGTAGCTTAAACACTGTATATAACCCAGTGGCCCCTGTGGTAAAAATGAGAAATGACAAACACTTATTATAGATAAACAACCTGTTATTAAGCAACCTTAATTCGTATGACAAAAATTAAATCATTGGCTGACCTGAAGCAATTAAAGGCAGAAGTTCAGTCGAAAATTAAACTGAGGGAAAAGGGCGACCATCCCGAAAATCTGATCCAGATCAGGGTTTCGATGGCCACTTGCGGTATCGCTTCCGGAGCAAAGGAAACGATGACTTACCTGATTGAAGAACTCGAACATCAGGGGATCGATGCCGTGGTGACCCAAACTGGCTGCATGGGCTATTGCTATGCCGAACCAACCATCGAGCTGACCATGCCGGGCAGCGAACCGGTGGTTTATGGTTATGTCAATCGTGCCAAGGCCCAGGAAATCATCGAGAAACACATCAAGCTCAATCAATTGGTTGACGGAATTATTCCGGTGAATTATAAACAGATCGATAACCCATAAACCGACGGAGCAGATGGCTGATTATACAATGCATGTCCTTGTGTGCGGTGGGACCGGATGCAAGGCCTCCCAGAGTGAGTTAATCAAACTGAATTTTCAGAACCGGCTCAGTGAACTTGGGCTTTCCGACGAAGTCCAGGTGGTTATGACCGGTTGCTTCGGTTTTTGCGAAAAAGGGCCAATCGTTAAAATTCTTCCCGACAACACGTTCTATGTGCATGTTACTCCGGAAGATGTGACCGAACTGGTCGAGGAGCACATCGTGAAGGGGCGCAAAGTAGAGCGCTTGCTTTATGTCGATCCGGAGACCCAGGCTTCGGTGCACGATGCCAAAGGTATGGAGTTCTACAAAAAACAGGTGCGTATCGCCTTGCGCAACTGCGGTTTTATTAATCCTGAAAACATCGATGAGTACATTGCCCGTGATGGTTATGCGGCCCTGGGGTCGTGCCTGCTGGAGAAAACCCCGGAAGAAACGATCCGGATCATTAAAGACTCGGGTCTGCGCGGGCGTGGAGGCGGTGGCTTCCCGACCGGGCTGAAATGGGAAATTACCCGTAAATCGGTGAGCGACCAGAAGTATGTGGTTTGCAACGCTGACGAAGGCGACCCGGGCGCTTTCATGGACCGCTCGATTTTGGAAGGCGACCCGCATTCGGTGATCGAAGCCATGGCTATTTGCGGCTACTGCATTGGTGCCGACAAAGGTTTGGTTTACATTCGTGCCGAATACCCGCTGGCCGTAGAACGACTGAAGATTGCCATCAAACAAGCCCGCGAGTATGGTTTGTTGGGCGAGGATATCATGGGCAGCGGCTTTAATTTCGATATCGAGATCCGTTACGGCGCCGGCGCTTTTGTGTGCGGCGAAGAAACCGCGCTGATCCATTCGATGGAAGGTTTGCGCGGCGAACCTACCGTTAAACCTCCGTTCCCGGCCGAGTCGGGCTACAAAGGTAAACCCACCAATGTGAACAACGTGGAAACTTTTGCCAACATCCCGCCGATTATCAACAAAGGGGCAGGATGGTTTGCAGCAATCGGAACTGAAAAATCGAAGGGGACCAAAGTGTTTGCGCTCGCCGGGAAAATCAACAACGTGGGGCTGATCGAAGTTCCGATGGGAACTACCCTGCGCGAAGTAATTTACGACATTGGCGGCGGCATCAAAGACGGGAGAGAATTCAAGGCCGTTCAAACCGGGGGTCCTTCCGGAGGTTGTTTGACCAAAGATTTTCTGGATACACCGATCGACTACGACAACCTGCTGGCTGCCGGCTCGATGATGGGCTCCGGAGGGATGATCGTGATGGACGAAACCGACTGCATGGTCTCGATTGCCAAGTTCTACCTGGAGTTTACCCTCGACGAATCGTGCGGAAAATGCGCGCCGTGCCGCATTGGCAACAAACGCCTGCACGAAATTCTGGAACGCATTACCGAAGGAAATGGGACCAAGGAAGATCTCGACCGTCTGCGCATGTTGAGCACCGTGATCAAAGATGCCTCGCTGTGCGGATTGGGACAAACTTCGCCCAACCCGGTCCTTTCTACGCTTGACCATTTTTATGACGAATACCTGGCGCATGTCGATTCCAAAACATGCCCGTCAGGACAATGTAAAGCACTGCTGAAATATACTATTCTCGAAGACAAGTGTACCGGCTGTACGCTCTGTTTCCGTAATTGCCCGGTCGGAGCAATTTCCGGAGAAAAGCGCAGCCCGCACTACATCGACCAGTCGCTGTGTATCAAATGCGGGGTCTGCTACGAGAAATGTAAGTTTGACGCCATAATTATCGGATAAGCCATGGAAATAATCAATTTAAAAATCGACAATAAACCGGTAGTTGTAAAAAAAGGGACTACCGTACTGAAAGCTGCCGAAAGCATCGGCATCGATATCCCGACGTTGTGCCACATGAAGTTGGACGATCTGAACATCGAAAATAAGCCGGGCGGGTGCCGTGTTTGCGTGGTTGAAGTAAAAGGGCGCCGCAACCTGGCCCCGGCCTGCTGCACCGAAGCTACCGAAGGCATGGAGGTGAGCACGCACACCATGCGCGTGGTAAATGCCCGCCGCACAGTGGTTGAGTTGATCCTTTCCGATCACCCGGCCGATTGTTTGATCTGCGCCAAATCGGGCAATTGCGAGTTGCAGGATTTGGCAACCCGTCTCGGAATCCGGGAGATTCATTACAAAGGTGAGCAGTCGACCTACCGCGAAGACACATCGCCGGCTATTATTCGCGAAGTGAACAAATGTGTTATGTGCCGTCGCTGCGAAACCATGTGCAACGAAGTGCAGACCGTTGGTGTACTGTCGGCTGTAAATCGCGGTTTTAACGCGGTGGTGGCCCCGGCTTTCGAGATGAACCTCGACCACTCGGTATGTACCTATTGCGGGCAGTGTGTGGCCGTTTGTCCTACCGGCGCTTTGACCGAAGTGGACGAAACTGGCGCAGTGATCCGCGCGTTGTCTGACCCGACCAAAACCGTCATTGTGCAAACGGCTCCGGCTGTGCGTGCGGCGTTGGGCGAAGAATTTGGCATGCCTGCCGGTACGCTGGTGACCGGCAAAATGGCCGCTGCTTTGCGCCGTCTGGGGTTCGATTATGTGTTCGACACCGATTTTGCTGCCGATCTGACCATCATGGAAGAAGGGACCGAGTTGCTGGGCCGCTTATCGGCTTTCATGGAAGGCGACAAGAATGTCAAGTTGCCAATCCTGACCAGTTGTTGCCCGGCCTGGGTGAAATTCTTCGAACACCAGTTTCCGGAGTTGAAAGATATTCCGTCGACAGCCCGTTCGCCCCAGCAAATGTTTGGCTCGATAGCCAAAACGTATTTTGCCGGGAAACTGGGAGTGAAACGCGAAGACCTGGTAGTGGTTTCGATCATGCCGTGTGTAGCAAAAAAATACGAGAGCAGTCGCGAAGAGTTTGCTGTGAACGGGAATCCAGATGTCGATTATGCTTTGACTACTCGCGAACTGGCACAGCTGATTAAGCTGGCCAATCTTGATTTCCGTTCGCTGCCCGATGAAGATTTTGACCAGCCATTGGGCGAATCGACCGGAGCCGGGGTTATTTTCGGTACAACCGGTGGCGTAATTGAAGCGGCTGTCCGTACGGCTTACGAAGTATTTACCGGAAAATCGTTGCCTCGTCTCGATTTCGAAGAACTGCGCGGGATGGACGGTTTGCGTAAAGCAACGATCGATTTCAACGGAACGCCGATCAATATTGGTATTGCCCACGGATTGGGGAATGCCCGCAAGTTGCTCGAAGAAATTCAGGCTGGTACCAGCGAGTTCCATGCCATTGAAATTATGTCGTGCCCGGGTGGTTGTATCGGGGGAGGAGGCCAGCCGTATCACCACGGAAATGCAGAGATCCTGAAAAAACGACAGAAGGCTATTTATGCAGAAGATAAAAACAAGAAACTCCGGAAATCGCATGAAAACCCGTACATAAAAAAACTGTACGAAGAGTTCCTGGGTGCCCCGTTGAGCGAAAAGTCGCATCATCTGCTGCATACTCAATATTTTGACAGAAGCTAGCGATGGATCGTCATGAAAATCTCTGTGGGTACTTCGTGTTCTCTGTGGGTTATTTACCACAGAGTTCTCTCGCCGAGTTTCACACAGAAAATTAATTGAATCTGTATTAAAAATGAAAATCGTTCGAAAATGCCAAAAATAAAATTAGCAGAGAAAGCTGTTGACCTGATTAGGGAAATCTGCACAAAATTCAATAACGACGAAGGCGAGCTGATCAACGTCCTTCACCAGGTACAAAGCAAACTGGGCTATCTGCCTGCCGAAGTGCAGGAAGTGATTGCCCGCGAACTGAATATCTCGGTGGCCAAAGTGTATGGCGTAGTTACGTTCTATTCGTTTTTTACTATGTTACCCAAGGGACAGCACCCGATCTCGGTTTGCATGGGGACGGCCTGTTATGTTCGGGGTGCTGAGCAGGTTTTAAGCGAAATCAAACGACAACTGAGCATCGAGGTGGGAGAGACTACGCCCGATGGCCGCTTTTCACTGAGTTGCCTGCGTTGCGTCGGCGCCTGTGGTTTGGCCCCGGTGGTGATGGTCGGCGAAAAAGTGTATGGCCGCGTGTCGCCGCAGCAGGTACATAAAATTATTGCCGAGTACAAGGAAGGCTGTGCTGCCGAGGCTAAAACGGCTTGAGGAAAAATAACTGATTGGCCCGATGACCTGAAGCCATCGGGCCAATATCGTTTTATTTGGGATGATGTTAATCGAGCTTTAAAACAGCCAGGAACGCATTTTGAGGCACTTCCACGTTGCCGACCTGTTTCATTCGCTTTTTACCTTTTTTCTGTTTCTCAAGCAATTTTCGTTTTCGGGTAATATCGCCTCCGTAACATTTGGCCGTTACGTCTTTTCGAACGGCCTTGATTGTTTCCCGGGCGATAATCTTGGCCCCGATAGCGGCTTGGATCGCTATGTCGAATTGCTGGCGCGGAATCAGTTCTTTTAGTTTTTCGCACATGCGGCGGCCAAAATTGTAGGCATTGTCAAAATGAATCAGCGTTGAAAGAGCGTCTACCATTTCACCGTTCAGGAGGATATCCAGACGGACCAATTTGGCCGGGCGGAAATCCAGGATATGATAGTCGAACGAGGCATATCCGCGCGAAATGCTCTTTAGTTTGTCGTAAAAGTCGAATACAATTTCGCCCAGTGGCATATCGAAAACTAATTCCACCCGGTCGGTAGTCAGGTAATCCTGTTTAATCAGGATCCCGCGTTTATCTAAGCAAAGACGCATGATTACCCCGATATAATCGCTCTGGGTAATAATGTTTGCCCGGATATAAGGTTCGTCGATCTGATCGATCAGGGTTGCGGCTGGTAATCCGGAAGGATTGTAAACATCAATGGTTTCGCCTTTGGTGGTGTGTACCTTGTACGAAACGTTCGGCACGGTGGTGATTACGTTCATGTCGAATTCGCGGTCCAACCGTTCCTGTATAATCTCCATGTGCAGCAGTCCCAGGAACCCGCAGCGGAACCCAAAGCCCAGCGCTGCCGACGATTCTGGCTCGTAAGTCAGCGACGCATCGTTTAGCTGGAGTTTTTCCATCGATGCGCGGAGTTCTTCATAATCTTCCGAGTCAATCGGATAAACTCCGGCAAACACCATCGGCTTAACCTCTTCAAATCCGGATATGGCTTTATCGCACGGACGCGCCACATGGGTAATGGTATCGCCCACTTTTACTTCGCGGGCCGTCTTGATCCCAGAGATGATGTACCCTACATCGCCGGTTTTCAGCACATCGCGCTCAATCATATTCAGCTTAAGAACGCCTACTTCGTCGGCCACATATTCTTTGCGGGTGTTTACAAATTTTACCCGGTCGCCTTTGCGGATTTCGCCGTTCACCACTTTAAAATAAGCAATAACCCCACGGAACGAGTTGAAAACCGAGTCGAAGATCAAAGCCTGCAGCGGCGCTTCCGGATCGCCTTCCGGAGGCGGGATAACATGAATAATCCGTTCGAGAATTTCGGTAACTCCTTCGCCGGTTTTTCCACTGGCGCGGATAATGTCAGTCCGCTTGCAGCCAATCAGGTCAATGATCTGATCTTCCACGATTTCGGGCATCGCGTTTGGGAGGTCCATTTTATTGAGTACCGGAATAATTTCCAGATCATGCTCAAGTGCCAGATAAAGGTTAGAGATGGTTTGTGCCTGAATTCCCTGGGTTGCATCAATAATGAGCAAAGCGCCTTCGCAGGCGGCAATCGATCGGGAAACTTCGTATGAAAAGTCGACGTGCCCGGGAGTATCGATCAGGTTTAGCGTGTAATCCTGCCCTCCTGAATTATATACCATCTGAATTGCATGGCTTTTAATGGTAATGCCTCGTTCTTGCTCAAGGTCCATACTGTCAAGCACCTGCGCGTGCATGTCGCGCTGGTCAATCGTTTTGGTATATTCCAACAGACGGTCGGCCAGGGTACTCTTCCCATGATCGATGTGTGCGATGATACAAAAATTCCGGATATTCTTCATTCCTGATAGGTTTCAAAAAGCTTACTAATCAAATACTCCTGTTGATTTTCGCGCAAAGATATCTAAATTTTACAAATGACAGCGGCGCCAAGCCAAGCCTCCGAAGAACTTTATCTTTTGCGTTAAATCTAAACATCCGGGTCAAACAAAAAGATTAAAATTTCGATCACGGATATTCAGATTCTCTATATTTGATGCGCTCAATTTTTACCGCATGAAGAACATTTTTATTTTCGGGATAGGCTTTTTAGCTCAGATTTTATTTCTTGGACGCACGATCGTTCAGTGGTTTAAGTCGGAGCAGGAAGGTAAAGTAACTTCGCCCACGCTGTTTTGGCACATGAGCCTGTTTGCCGCGATCATGATGTTTATTTACGGTATCTTACGGCGCGATGCAGCCATTCTGATCGGGCAGTTTTTTACCTACTTCATCTATATCCGGAACTTGCAATTAAAGGATGCCTGGCGGATTTTCCCGCTCTGGCTGCGTATTTTCTTTTTCATTCTGCCACTTGCCTTTCCGGCCTGGCTTATTTGGGACGAATCGGCCAGTTTGTCTGAGATTATTCATAACGACGACATCAGTACGGTTTTGATGACTTGGGGAATTTGCGGGCAGTTGCTTTTTCTCAGCCGCTTTTTTTATCAGTGGATTTACTCCGAGAGCCAAAAGGAATCGGTATTGCCTATGGGCTTCTGGATCATCAGCCTTGTTGGATCGGCCATGATTTTTTCGTATGCCATTTTCCGTCTTGACCCGGTTTTGATGATGGCCCACAGCATTGGCCTGTTTCTTTATTTCCGGAACCTGATGCTAAGTATGAACCGGGGTTCGTTGTTCGATAAGGTCGACATCCCCGTTGTAAACAAAGTGATTAAAACTATTTCAGGGAAAATAAAATAACTCGGGGATGTCGGTTTATGGCAGCCCAGCCATCCATAACAGAGGCATACAACATTATTGTTCAGAAATACTTTAAACAGAAACCTATGGCAAATATTCTTGTAACCGGATGTGCGGGCTTTATAGGTTCTCATCTTTCCGAAAAGTTACTGGCCTCCGGGAATCAGGTTATCGGGATCGATAATTTTGACCCGTTTTACGACAAATCCATCAAACTCCGGAACCTTCAAGGCTTTGTAAGCAACCCGAATTTTATATTTCGGGAACTTGACTTGGCCGATATGTCCGCATTAAAAAACGGTCTCGACGGGTTGTCAATCGACCTGATAGTTCATCTGGCAGGGAAAGCCGGGGTTCGACCATCCATTCAGGACCCGCAGGGATATATCAGGGCAAACATTATTGCCACGCAAAATATTCTCGACCTGATGAAAGAGCGCGGAATCCGTAAGCTGGCCTTTGCCTCCTCATCGTCGGTCTATGGAAATACCCCGGTGACACCGTATCACGAAAGGATGGATGTTTCGAATCCGATTTCGCCGTATGCCTTTACCAAAAAAGCCTGCGAGCTGATCAATTACACGTATCACAATTTGTTTGGCCTCGATATTGTCAACTTGCGTTTTTTCACGGTATTCGGTCCGCGCCAGCGTCCCGACCTGGCGATACACAAGTTTACCCGCATGATGTTGAATGGCGAGGAAATCCCGATGTTTGGCGATGGAAGTACCTCGCGCGATTATACCTATTACGAAGATACCGTTGACGGGATTGTGGGGGCCTGCAATTACTTGTTCGCGCATTCCGGCGTGTACGAGATTGTAAACCTGGGCAATAATCAGCCCGTGACATTGAAAGATATGATTGCGACCATTGCCGATGTTTGCGGCGTTCGGCCAGCAATTAAGCAATTTCCCATGCAGCAGGGCGATGTTAATATAACCTTTGCGAACATCGACCGGGCCCGGCAATTGTTTGGATACAACCCACAGTATTCGTTCCGGAAAGGGGTGGAGAATTTTGTGGCGTGGTATAAGGCGGTCAATTTGTGAAAAACCAACAATAACTTATTTTAGTTCATGGTTTTGGGGTGTATTTTCTGATTTTCAGGAGACCTTCTTTTGATAAACGAGCGCGCATGTTTTTTGCAATGCTTTGCGCTATAGCTGCTTGGGGGGTACTGAATACTGACGAAGTAAAGGTATTGGGTTCATATATATCAATTTCGTCGACATAGCCAGAGTCATATGTAAAGGTTAACACCGTTAATTCCTTTTCGGTTTGTATGAGCGATGGCTTTTATGGTTATTTCGGTGCGTATAAATTTTCAAAGCAGGTTCATAAAATTTTCGTAACAGCGTTTACTTTTCAACCAAGCTAGCACCGGAGTGAAACAAAGCTTGCGAATCGGAATGCAGCAAAGATCCACGCAGCGAAACCCGCCAAGCGAATAGCCAGTTATTCATTTTTCCGATTGATGCGAACGTTGGCGCATAGCTATTTATAAGATCTTCTCTGATTGAATTCCGGAAGTATTACAATTTGTTGCCCCAATCACCTACCGGGTGGATGAAAAAACTTCGGACTAATTTTCACCTCCGGGTAAAAATCATTTCTACTGGATAACCCGGTTTATCAACCAGGCGCCGAAAAAAAAGAAGTGTTTTTTTTCATATCAGCAGAGAATACATACCTTTACCTTCCTCGAAAAAACCATTATGAAACGATTGTTGCTGATTGTTTTTGTGCTGATGATTTTGGCTGCCTGTGAAGACACCTACGATGCTCCGCCGCAGTCTCAGCTGCAAATATCATTATTCAATTCCTCGACTGGTAAATCGACTACCTCGGTTGTTTCGGCATACGGGTTTGGTGCCGACAGCTTATGGATTAACAAGGATACGTTGAACACAGTTTATCTCCCGTTGTCATCCGGAGATACCACATCCTATAGGCTGACATTCGACAATATAACCGATACGGTCGTGCTGATTCATGAGACAAGGCTGAAATACGAGTCGATGATGACGGGCTTTTATAACGAATATACCTTGAAAGAAGTATGGTTTACCAACCATCGGATCGATTCAATATTAATTGCTGACACCCTGGTAACAACTGAATGGAATGAAAATCTTAAATTTTATCTTCATACTTTGTCTGGTAGCGGGAGTTAGCTTCGGCCAAGAACCTCAAAAAAAGATTAAGCCCAAGCGGACCGACAATTTCATTCGGATGAAAGGTATCCGGGTAGGAATGGACTTGTCTCGTCCGTTTCAGAAGTACTGGAACAATGGCGATCGTTATGGTTCAGAGTTGTCGTTCGATATGGAGTTGTGCCCCAATTTGTTCCCTGTTTTTGAAACCGGCTGGGAAAAACTGAAAATTGATCAGGCAAGTGTGAAATATAACAGCACCGGACCATACAGCAGGTTCGGGATCGATTATAATTTGTTGGTTGCCGAAACACCTAAAGATAAAGACATCTTAATCGCCGGCCTTCGGTATGGTTTTACTCTGGGGAACCAACAGGTTGAGCGTTATACGATCGACTCGTATTGGGGCACTGAAAACCATGGTTTTCCGCAGCAAAACTACTTTGCGCACTGGGGCGAGATTTTACTGGGAATTAAAGGGGAAATTGTGAAAAACATTTACATGGGATGGACTGTTCGCGGGAAGGTTAAGCTCAACAGCAAAGAATACACGATGCCGCCTGTATTTTTTATCCCGGGTTACGGAAGGGCTTCCCGGGGTTTTAATATGGATTTCACCTATTCAATTTACTATAACCTGCCTTTTGGCTTCAAGGGCCTGGGCAACGGAAAATAAAAAAAGAAGCAGCGCGATAGAAATTACCGCGCTGCTTGTATCCTAAATCCTTTCAGTAAGTGATTGATTATACTGTACTGAAATCCTATTTGCGTTTAGCTCAGATTACATCATGCCGCCCATTCCGCCGCCCATCGGAGGCATTGCCGGAGCTTTTTCTTCTTTTTCTTCAACCAAAACACATTCAGTTGTCAGGAACATACCGGCAATCGAAGCTGCATTTTCCAAAGCAATACGGGTTACTTTGGCCGGGTCGATAACGCCTGATTCGTACAGGTTCTGGTATTCATCCGTACGGGCATTATATCCAAAGTCGCCTTCGCCTTCACGAACTTTCTGAACAACAACAGCGCCTTCTTTTCCGGCGTTGAATACAATCTGGCGCAACGGTTCTTCGATGGCACGTTTTACGATTTCGATACCGGTTGTTTCATCGTCG
This sequence comes from Bacteroidota bacterium, assembly GCA_029265715.1. Taxonomy (GTDB): domain Bacteria; phylum Bacteroidota; class Bacteroidia; order Bacteroidales; family Prolixibacteraceae; genus Aquipluma. The sequence continues at coordinate 3,552 of JAJUGZ010000039.1, read as the reverse complement.
TTTTCGCCAGTCAGGTTTTCCAGTGCAGAAATTGCACGGATATAGGCAACGCCGCCGCCGGGAACGATACCTTCTTCAACAGCTGCACGGGTTGCGCTCAGAGCATCGTCAACGCGGTCTTTCTTTTCTTTCATTTCAACTTCAGAAGCAGCGCCAACATAAAGTACAGCAACGCCGCCGGCTAATTTTGCCAGACGTTCCTGAAGTTTTTCTTTATCGTAATCAGAAGTAGTTGTTTCGATTTGTTTTTTGATCTGGGCAACGCGAATGTTGATGGCTTCCTGAGAACCAGCGCCGGCAACAACCGTTGTATTTTCTTTGTTGACCGAAATTTTTTCGCATTTACCGAGCATGTCTAATGTTGTGTCTTCCAGTTTCATGCCTTTTTCTTCGGTAACAACAGTACCGCCAGTCAGGATAGCGAGGTCTTCGAGCATTTCTTTGCGACGGTCGCCAAAGCCGGGAGCTTTCACGGCGCAAACTTTCAATGAACCACGCAGGCGGTTAACGACCAATGTCGCCAATGCTTCGCCATCGACATCTTCAGCAACGATCATCAACGGACGGCCAGTTTGTGCCGTTTGTTCCAAAATTGGAAGCAATTCTTTCATGGTGCTGATCTTCTTGTCGTGGATCAGGATGTACGGATGATCGAGTTCGGCGGCCATTTTTTCTCCGTCGGTAATGAAATAGGGCGAAATGTAACCACGGTCGAACTGCATACCTTCTACTACGTCAACATACGTATCGGTACCTTTTGATTCTTCAACGGTGATCACGCCTTCTTTATTTACTTTTTCCATGGCTTCGGCAATCAGGCTCCCGATTTCGCTGTCGTTGTTTGCCGAAACTTTAGCGACCTGCTCAATTTTTTTGTAGTCGTCGCCAACTTTATGAGCCTGGGTTTTGATGTGTTCAACAACTTTGGCCACTGCTTTGTCGATACCGCGTTTCAAATCCATCGGGTTTGCACCGGCCGTTACGTTTTTCAAACCAACTGAAATGATTGCCTGGGCCAGAACAGTAGCTGTAGTTGTTCCGTCGCCGGCGTCATCTCCTGTTTTGCTGGCAACTTCTTTTACCATCTGGGCCCCGATGTTTTCGTATGGGTTTGAGAGCTCGATTTCTTTAGCGACACTCACGCCATCTTTGGTAATCTGGGGGGCGCCAAATTTTTTCTCAATTACCACGTTACGGCCTTTAGGGCCAAGGGTTACTTTTACTGCATCAGCCAATTTATCTACGCCTTTTTTAAGAAGGTCGCGGGCTTCAATTTCAAATTTGATTTCTTTAGCCATTTTGTATACGTTTTTATGATTTTACTTATAAAAATTATGCAATGAACAACACATCAGTCTGCGACATCAACAGATAATCCGTTCCGTCGATGTTCAGTTCTGTTCCCGAATATTTTCCGTAGAACACCGTATCGCCAACTTTCACTTCCATTGCTTCGTCTTTCTTAGGGGCACCAACTAAAACCACGGTTCCAACCTGAGGTTTTTCTTTTGCTGAATCAGGGATGATAATTCCGCTTGCAGTTTTTTGTTCTGCTGCCTTCGGTTGTACTAAAATTTTTCCTGCAAGAATTTTACCTTTTAACTCTGCCATTTTTCGAATTATTTAATTGGTTAGACATTCATTTTTTTTTGTTTTGACATCCTTGCTTATCGAATTTTGTGCCAAAAAGGGCTGACCGCTTTCCCGGACTTGTCTAACGACATTTTTGCGCCGGATTTTAACCGGGTTTGTCAGGTAGGTTTTCTCAATGGTTTGAAAAACAGACGATATCGGGCGACTGACATTGGCAGACATTGTGTCAGCTTGTCAGCAGACTGACTTGCCGGGGCGGACATAAAAAGCAAAAAACCGTCGCCAATGCATCGATTGACGACGGTTGAATAACATTCTTTCTATGCAATATTTTCGGATCAGTATACCTCCAGGTTCGAAATTACCGGGCAAGCCTTTGAGTCCGAAATTGATATGCGGACTTTTTGTGTTTCGACCGGAGCAAAACGTACAATCCGCTTATAGCCAATGGTTGTTCCGGAGGCAACTTCAACCCATTGCCCATCTTTTTCAACCTCGACAGAAAACGCTTTTACCCGCTGGCCTAACCGGATATATTCCTGAACCAGGACATAGCCGACTTTTTGCCTGCTTCCGAGATCGACAACGAGCGAGCCGGTTGTCACGTCGTCGTTGGTTGCCCAATAGGTATCTTTATTGCCATCGGTCACGTTGGCGGCTGTGTATGTCGGAGCTTTTCCCCGCACAGAGCTGGCTTCGACCGGTTTGTTCAGGGCCAGATTGTTTGACAGCCGTTCGTCGATCAGCTTTTTCCAGCCCTGCAAGGCAGCCACGTCAATCTCATTGATCAGCCCACGACGGTCGGGAGGGATGTTTAAAATCAGATTGGCCCCTCGTCCCACCGACGATAAATAAATATCGAACAGCTGTTCCGGCGTTTTTACTTTGTCGTCTTCCTCCGGATGATAGAACCATCCGGGGCGAATCGAAACATCAACTTCAGCCGGGATCCAGTGCGTTCCATTTTCTGAGCCCGTTTGCAACAAATCGCTGATGCCCGATTTGCCTGCATACAATGTGTCTGGAGTAATTGTTGCCCAGTTTGTTTCATCAACAAACCCACGTTCGTTTCCACACCAGCGGATATCCGGTCCGGCATCGCTGAAGAAAATCACGTTGGGTTCCATTCCCCGGATCATCGCCAGGGTAGTCGGCCAGTCATAATAATTCCGGCCATCGATGCTGCGTTTTTCTCTGGCTCCGCCGTAAAAGCCATCGCCGCCATTGGCTCCGTCGAACCACATTTCGAAAATCGGAGCATGGGCGGTAAATAGTTCTTTTAACTGGTTCCGGTAGTACTCAATGTACGATGGCTGCCCATAGTCGGCGCGGTTTCGGTCCCAAGGTGAAAGATATACACCGAATTTAAGGCCTTGTTCCCGGCAAGCTTTTTCAACTTCTGCAACAACATCGCCTTGCCCGTTTTTATATGGGCTGTTTTTTACCGAATGCTCGGTGTACTGGCTGGGCCACAAACAAAATCCATCATGATGTTTGCATGTAAGGACAATCCCTTTCAGTCCGGCTTCTTTAATGACCCGGGCCCATTGTGTTGCATCCAGTTCTGTCGGATTAAAAACAGAAGGATTTTCATCGCCATATCCCCATTCTTTATTGGTAAATGTGTTAGTCGTAAAATGGACAAAGGCGTATTGCTCCATTTCGTGCCAAGCCAGTTGGCGCTCGGTCGGGACCGGCAAAACAGGTTCCGGTGGTAAAACAGGTTTATTACACGAAGAACTGAGCAAACCCAATGCAAGGCATGCAGCAGCGAGAAAATTCTGCTTCATGGTTATTTGTTTAGTGGTTATTAATTGTTAAAGTAAGGATATTATCCTGCACTATGCTGATGCCAAAAATATAGGAAAAATGAAAAAAAACAAAGCTGACAAAACAGTGCAGTCTTGTCAGCTTTGCTGTCCGGGTCTGATTGTAAAATTAATTTAGTCGCTCTAATTG
>JAJUGZ010000084.1 GCA_029265715.1 Bacteroidota bacterium | reverse complement strand
CGTTTGCTTGGTTTGAAAGCTATCGAAGGCTTAGTAAAGACTTTGAATATCTAACAGATACAAGCGAGGCCATGATTCAATTTGCTATGATTAAACTAATGCTTAATAGAATTCAAAAATAAAATTTAAACAGTCTCTAAACAGTTTTATCGTTTTTCACGCAACTGTTCGTCCTGGTTTTCCATCTACATGCCGGGATTCCTTCAGGATAAAGTTCGTCAGGAGCCTGAAAAATGGAAATTGGATGGGTTTGGTGGTAGTGTCATACCGCCGGAAGGTTGAATTAAGATTGGGACGAGACGATTTTACGGCTTTGCAATAAACTGGTGACCATGAACTTTAAACCTGTAACTTTGGAGGAGAAATAAACGCAGAACGTTGGAAGATTTAAAAGAACTCATAGCAGACAGCGTTGCCGGAAAGTCGAAAGCCCAGGCAAAAATATACCAGCTACTTGCCCCGAAAATGTATGGGGTTTGTTTGCGGTATGCCAAAGATTCGACCGAGGCTGAAGATAATCTGCAGGAAGGGTTTATCAAGGTTTTTACCAATTTGAAATCGTTTCGCGATGAAGGTTCTTTTGAAGGTTGGGTGAGGCGCATCATGGTAAATGTGTCGCTCGAGAAATTCAGGAAGCAGCAAGTAATGTACCCGGTCGAGGATGTAACCGTCTATGACAAAGTTGTTGACCGGGACGATGCCCTGGCAATGCTGTCGGCCGACGAATTGATAGAGATGATCCAGGACTTACCACCCCGGTACCGGATGGTTTTTAACCTGTACGTGATGGAAGGAATGAACCATCAGGAAATAGCCAAAGAGATGGATATTACGGTTGGGACTTCAAAATCGAATTTGGCCCGGGCCCGGATGATCCTGCAAAAAAAAGTGATGGAGAGTTATGGAGATGTGGCAACGAAAAATAATAGCACTGCATGATTAGGGAAGACAAAAATATGGATCAACTGTTTCGGACGAAGCTGGATGGTTTCGAAAAGGAACCGCCTGCTTTTGTCTGGGAAAATATCAGGCAAGAGCTTGATGCTGAGAAACAGAAGAAACGCGTTTTTTGGTATCGGGTCGCAGGTGTTGCTGCAGCTTTGATGCTGGCTTTTGTTGCCGGATGGCAAATCAACCGTTTTTTCCCGGGAAAGGGGGAAATGCCGCAGATGGCCGACCAAACAAATACAATCCCGGCCCAGAGCGAAATAAAAGAAGCGGCCTCTCCTGTACAATTTCAGGATAATCAGGAGGAAGCAGCCATTCGACAGACACCGGTATTGCCCGAAAAAGGCAGTCGGAGTGGACATATTTCGGTGGCGGAGACTCAAATCAGCGAAGCAGTAAAAGCGACAGATCATCAGGTACGGACAACCGAATCGCTGGCATTCATGTCGCGGCTTGAACGGTTGCTGGATAAAAATCCGGAATACACCCGAACGCTTGAGCCTGTGAATGCACGAGTATTCGATCGTGGAATTGATCAGTTAACCGAAGCCGACCGGATGATCGCTAACCGGAACCAGGCCTTGCTGGCGTCTGCCGGGGAAACCGGTGGTGAACCCCGACGATGGTCGCTTGGCGCACGGGTAGCTCCCGGGGTACAGGTTAACCAATCGTCGCATTCACAAGCATACGCACGGAATATGTCGTATTCAACCAATAAGGGGCAACCCAATTTAAGCAGTGGAATTTCGCTGGAATATAAAGCCCATAAAAAGTGGAGCATTCAGAGCGGGGTGTATATGGCACAATTGGAGCAGTCGTCGTCAAATGTGCCCTCGTCGAAATTATATGACCTGGCCGGGCTTGATTATGCAACCAACTTAGTAACCACAGCTGTTACCCAAAAATCGAATTCGGCTTATATGAATGCCGTGGCTGGCGTTGTCGAATTTTCCAGCCTGCCTGAAAATTCGAACGTTGTTTCGTCTATCACGAATGAATATTATGGTACGAATAGCACACTGCTGATGTCGGCCAGCGATTTCTCCCAGAATTTTGAGTACGTTGAAGTCCCGCTAATGGTCAGTTATGCGGTTATCGACTCGAAGTTGGGACTGCAACTGACAGGCGGGGTCAGTACAAATTTTTTGGTTGGGAACAGGGTGTATGTCGAAAATGAGTCGGGGCGCGACCGGGTTGGAAAAACGCAGGATATGCAGGCCGTAAATTATAGTGGTTCGCTCGGGGTCGGCATCAGTTACTCGCTTTTCGGCCATATAACGTTAAACGTTGAGCCCCGCATTAAATATTTCCTGAATTCGTTGAACCGCAATCCGGATGTGACTTATAAACCTTACACGGTCGGTTTTTACTCTGGATTGAGTTATACGTTTTAATCGTACCGTTTCCAGGCAACTCAGTCAGAATTGGATAAGGGGATAAAAATTGGGTGATTTTTTTACTCCCCGCGCAACCAGGTGGGCATTTTTCTCATCTGGTTTTTGTTTGCTGTTTAAGTCTAACCCGGAAATTTCCCGGACACCCAAGAACTATTGACAATGAAAAAACTAACTTTCCTTTTCGGCCTGCTGTTTTGCTGGATGCAGATTTTTGCCCAGCACCAGCCCGACCGGGTTTATTTGCATTCCGGATCTTTCGTTTCCGGAAGCCTTGTTTCGATGAACTCCAAATTTGTAAAAATCCGCTCGGGAAACGCCTTGCTGGTTTATAACCTCAGCCTTGTCGACAGCATCTCGAAAGCCAAACGGATCAGGAGCCAGGAACAGTTGTTAGCCGACAAGAAGTATTTCTTTACAACCGAGGCCGGAGTTCTGGCGGGAAATTCGAACAACGAGCATTCGGCGCCTTTCTCGTTCATGAGTGCGTTTAATTACAACATTTATTCCGGATTTTCGGCTGGCGCCGGAATCGGTATCGAATTTTATGACGAATCGTATGTGCCTGTTTTCGGGCAGTTGAAATATCGGTTCAGGCATACGGATTTTTCTCCAATGGTTTCTTGCCAGGCCGGATACTTGCTTCCGGTAGAAGAAACCAATAAACAATCGTACACCTATTACGATTATCGGCCTTGGAGTTCTTCAATCTATTATCCTCCAAATTCAAGTAAGCTGGATGCTGATGGCGGGTTTTTTATTAACCCCGCTGTTGGTTTTGAACACCGCATTCATAGCGGGTTAGGTTGGTATGCTGCTTTTGGCTATCGTTTCCATACGCTGAACTATTCGGGGACGAATAGTTATAAACTCGAAGAAGAATACAATCGTTTTTCTTTGAAAGTTGGAATCATTTTTAATTGAAAACGATGAAGAATAAGATAATAAAACTTGCCGGTTGGATGTTTATCCTGACCGTTATGCTGGTCCAGGGCGGTTGCCGCGATAAGATTTTCGAATCGTTTATGGCTAACAGTCCGGTGTATATGAGTTACGACGATTTACGGGCTGCCGTGAAAAAGTCGGCGGCGCGCGAACTCCAGAACCCGGGGAAGATCTATTTTAAAGATAACTTTATTTTCATCAACGAGAAGATGGCCGGGGTTCATGTGATTGATAATTCCAATCCGGCGAATCCGAAGAACATTGCTTTTATCGAGATTCCGGGGAATGTGGATATGGCCATCAAAGGAAGCATGTTGTATGCCGACAGTTATGTCGATCTGGTGGCAATCGATTTGTCAGACCTGACCAATATTCGGGAAAAAGGCCGGGCCAAAGATGTGTTCCCGTACACTCTTCCGGAGTACGATACGACCTTACCGCTTGCCCAGGTCGATCAAACCAAGGGGGTCGTGGTGGGTTGGGAAAAGAAGGTTGTCCGCCAGGAACTGGAGCAGCGCATTTATCCGATTTACTATTACAAGGAGTATTATAACGACTTGGCTGCAAGCTATTCCGGAGGCATTGGCGAGGTTAGCAGCGGGCAGAGCTTTGGTATTGGCGGGTCGATGGCCCGCTTTGGCCTGTACGAAAATTACCTGTACGTGACCAATCAGTATAACCTGAAAATCTTTGATATCACCTCGTTGAACAGCCCTGTTGAAAAAGGATCCCAATATGTGGGCTGGAACATCGAAACACTATTTGTGTATAATAAGCACCTTTTCTTCGGAACCACAACCGGGTTGCTGATCTATTCGCTTGATTTGCCCACTGCACCGAATAAAGTTAATCAATATACGCACATTACCAGTTGCGACCCTGTGGTTGTGGCTGACAATATTGCCTATGTGACGTTGCGGGGGGGCACAACCTGTGGCGGTACGCTCAACGAATTGGATGTGCTGAAATTAAGCAGCGATTATAAAACAATTTCCCCACTGGCTGTTTTCCCGATGACAAGTCCCTATGGGTTGGGTATCGACGGCGATGTGCTTTTTGTGTGCGAAGGAACTGCCGGGTTGCGTGTTTTCGATGCTTCGGACCCTGCTAAAGTCGGGCAGCGCCAACTGAAATATTTTACCAATATCATCGCTTACGATGTGATTCCACTCAGCAATTGTTTGTTTCTGATTGGCGATGGAGGTTTCTATACCTACGACTATAGCGATCTGCAAAATATCCATCTCATTGGTTCAATACCCGTCCGTCCGTTTTTTGCGGATTAATTTGCTATCTTTTTTGTGCACAAAACCGGTTTGTTCATCAGACCGGTTTTTTTTATGGGCAACAAAAAGCTTTCGATTGTTGAAAGAGGCAATTTATTCAGCTATTTTTGCCATTTAATGATTTTAAACCTGAAGATTATGTGGAATAAAATATCCGGATTTGTTGTCAGCCTGATGATGGTTTTGGGCGTGTTGCTGGTTCTGGTTGGATTGCGTTCGGAGAAAAGCCCGGAAAGGGAAGAGAAAACAAGCCTTAAAAATATTTTTACCCCAGTTGAATTTCCCGATCAGGTTTCTTTTGCCGGAGAGCGTGTGCCGCTCGAGTACGAGGATGTATGGGAAAGCCTCGACCGCGAAATGCTGGTAAATACGAATTTGCACGCTTCGACGCTGCGGGCGTTGAAAATGGCCCCGCGATATTTCACGGTTGTCGAACCTATTTTGAAAGAAAACGGGGTTCCCGACGATTTTAAATATCTCATGCTGGCCGAAAGCGCTTTCGACGAACGGGCTGTTTCGTCGGCCGGGGCAGCGGGATTGTGGCAGTTTACCAAAGAAACGGCGCAGGAGTACGGAATGGAGGTAAATGCCGAAGTTGATGAACGATACAACATGATCAAGGCCACTCATGCCGCCTGCCGTTTTTTGAAAAGCGCCTATGCCCGGTTTGGAAGCTGGACCCTGGTGGCCGCCTCGTACAATGCCGGGCAAAAAGGGGTGGAGCGACAGGTCGACCGCCAGCAGACACGCGATTATTATAACTTGTTGTTTGGTGAAGAAACCATGCGTTATGTTTTCCGGATCCTTGCCTTTAAGCTCATTCTCGAATCGCCCGAAAAATATGGATTCAAGGTGGAAACAAGCCAGAAATACCCGGTTTACAAAACCTCGGTGGTTACAGTTTCCGGGCCGGTTGCGAACTTAACCGACTTTGCCAAAAGTTACGGGATTAATTACCGGATACTGAAGATGTTCAACCCGTGGTTACGCGATAACAAATTGACCAATTCTTCAGGAAAGACTTACGAAATACGAATTCCGGAGAAAGATTTCCGGATAAAAAAGAATTAGCCGTGATGCAGAAAACTGAAACACATTGGGACGAAGGGCAGTCGGAAAATGATGAAATGATTGTAGTTGAGGGAGCCCGTGTCCATAATCTTAAAAATATCAATGTCGAGATTCCGCGTAATAAATTGACTGTTATTACCGGCTTGAGTGGCAGTGGAAAATCGTCGCTGGCTTTCGATACCATCTATGCCGAGGGCCAGCGTCGCTACATCGAAACGTTTTCGGCCTACGCCCGCTCATTTCTGGGCAATATGGAACGCCCCGATGTCGATAAAATTACGGGCTTGAGCCCGGTGATTGCCATTGAGCAAAAAACAACCAATAAAAATCCACGCTCGACCGTTGGGACAGTCACCGAAATTTACGACTTCTTACGTTTGTTGTATGCCCGGGCAGGCGAAGCCTACTCGTACAACACCGGCGAGAAGATGGTGAAATATACCGACGACCAGGTTTTACACCTGATCAAAGAAAAATTTTCGGGGAAACGGGTTATTGTTTTAGCTCCGGTGGTGAAAGGGCGAAAAGGGCATTATCGCGAATTATTCGAGCAAATCCTGAAAAAAGGGTTCCTGAATGTCCGGATCGATGGGCAGATCACCGAAATTACCCGTGGCATGCGGGTCGATCGCTATAAGAACCACTTTATTGAAATAGTGATCGACCGGCTGGTGGTTGACCAATCAGACGATAAACGGTTGCGCGAATCGTTGCAAACCGCCATGCGTAACGGGCACGGTATTCTGATGGTCCTGGACTATGATTCGGGCGATGTGAAATATTACAGTCGCCAGTTGATGTGCCCGACAACGGGTATTTCGTATAATGAGCCGGCACCGCACAATTTTTCGTTCAACTCGCCTCAGGGAGCCTGTCCGAAGTGCAGCGGGCTGGGACGGATTACCGAAATTGACCTTGAAAAAATTGTTCCTGACAACACAAAATCCATCTACAGCGGCGGGATCGCTCCGCTCGGGCCTCATAAAAATACGTTAATCTTCTGGCAGATTGAGGCGTTGGGCGAAAAGTATGATTTTACACTCAAAACACCAATCTCAGAAATTCCGGAAGAGGGACTGAACGCCGTTTTATTTGGGACCAACGAGCGCATTCAGCTGAAAAATTCACCACTTGGAAGTTCTATCAATTACATGATGACTTACGAGGGTGTGATAAAATACATCGAAAGCCAGCTGGACGACGACGCAACAGGCAAAGCACAGAAATGGGCCAACCAGTTTGTAAAAACCATTCCTTGTCCGGAGTGTGGCGGGCAGCGGCTGAAAAAAGAATCGCTCTGGTTCCGCATCGACGGTAAAAATATTGCCCAACTTGCGCAAATGGATATTGCCGAACTGAGCGATTGGTTTACAGGGCTGGAGGACCGCTTGTCGGACCGCCAACGGAAAATTGCCTCTGAAGTGGTCAAGGAAATTCGTGACCGGCTGAGTTTCCTGATGGGTGTGGGGCTCAACTACCTGTCGCTCGACCGTACTTCGCAAACGCTCTCCGGGGGCGAATCGCAGCGCATCCGTTTAGCCACTCAAATTGGTTCGCAATTGGTAAATGTGCTCTATATTCTCGATGAACCAAGTATCGGACTGCATCACCGCGACAACCTGAGGCTCATTCATGCTCTCGAACAGTTGCGCGACACCGGGAACTCGGTCGTTGTAGTCGAGCACGATAAAGACATGATGCTAAAGGCTGATTTTGTGGTCGACATGGGACCGTTCGCCGGGCGTCATGGCGGCGAGGTGGTGGCTGCTGGTCCGCCCGAGAAGATTCTGAACTCCGGAACGCTGACTTCCAGGTATCTGAATGGAGAAGCAAAAATTGCGGTTCCGGAGAAACGCCGCAGTGGTAATGGCAAATCGATAAAACTGGTTGGTTGCACCGGCAACAACCTGAAAGATGTAACGGTTGAGTTCCCGCTGGGCAAGCTGATTTGCGTGACCGGTGTGTCCGGATCCGGGAAATCAACCCTGATTAATGCCACGTTGCAGCCGATTTTGAGCCAGCATTTTTACAATTCGCTCAAAGATCCACTGCCATACCGGGAAATCATTGGACTGGAATACATCGATAAAGTGGTGCAGGTAGACCAGTCGCCGCTGGGGCGCACCCCGCGTTCAAATCCGGTAACTTATACCAATGTGTTCTCCGATATCCGGAACCTGTTTGCCATGTTGCCCGAATCGAAACTCCGCAATTATAAACCCGGACGTTTTTCGTTCAACGTAAAAGGAGGACGGTGCGAAGATTGCCAGGGCGGCGGTCTGAAACAGATTGAAATGAACTTCTTGCCCGATGTATATGTGCATTGCGACACCTGTAACGGCAAACGCTATAACCGCGAAACGCTTGAAGTCCGTTACAAAGGAAAGTCAATCAGCGATGTGCTGGATATGACCATTAATCAGGGGGTTGAGTTTTTTGAACCCATTCCGGCGATAGCCCATAAATTAAGGACGATTCAGGAAGTAGGGCTTGGTTATATCACGCTGGGACAGGCGTCGACCACGTTATCGGGAGGCGAGTCGCAGCGCGTGAAATTGGCAACCGAGCTGGCCAAAAAAGATACGGGCAAAACGTTGTACATTCTGGATGAACCGACTACCGGCCTTCATTTTGAAGACATCCGTGTTTTGCTCGAAGTGTTGAACAAGCTGGTAGACCGCGGAAATACGGTTATTGTGATCGAGCATAATATGGATGTGATCAAGGTGGCCGATCATATTATCGATGTGGGCCCGGAAGGAGGTAAGGATGGCGGGCAAATTGTTTGCTCCGGAACTCCTGAAGAGATTGTCAAAAACGAGGTTTCGTTTACTGCCAAATATTTGAAAGCCGAATTGGAACAAAGCCGTTAATTGGGCGCTAATCATCCGGACTTGGCTGAATTGCCTGTTGTCAGCAGGAAATTGAAAAGCAAGGGCGGACACAATCTCAGAGAAATTTAATACGTATCTTTAACCCAAACAGAAATCAACAGACACAATTAACGAATGAAGGAAATAGAAATTTATTGTGCGAACCTTGGCATAAAAAAGAAATATCCGCTGGGGGTCACACTCGAAGAAATAAAGAACGACCTGGGCGTGAAACTTAAAAACCCGGTACTGGGTGCCTTGGTCAATCACAAGGTAAAAGAAATGTCGTTTTCGATTGTGAAAGCGAAGAAGGTGGAGTTTATCGATTATTCGCACCCCGACGGCATGCGTTTGTATTTGCGCTCAATCCTGTTTGTTTTGTACGGAGCCGTTCGTGAGGTCTTTCCCGGTGTCCGGCTGCGGGTCATGCACGGGATCTCGAAAGGATACTATTGCGAGTTGGACGGATTGGAACGCCCGCTCGATGATTCAGATATTTTTGCATTGAAGTCTGAAATGCACCAGATAATTCATCGCGATATCCCGTTTATTAAAGAAGGCTTGCCAACCGACGAAGCAGTTGAGATTTGCCGCAGCCAGGGCCTGAACGAAAAAGCAAAGTTGTTTGCCCAGCAGGGAACGTTGTACTCGTTCCTTTATTTCATGGGCGATCTGGCTGGATATTTTTATGGTCACCTGGTCCCGTCGACAGGGTATCTGCAAAACTTCGATCTGTGCGCCTGCTATGAAGGACTTTTGTTGCGTGTGCCCCGCCCCGACAATTTCAACGAACTCTACGAGTTTGTAAGGCAGGACAAATTGTTTGATGTATTTCAGGAGCATAAAGACTGGGCTGAAATTATCGGGGTTTCCAATCTGGGCAACCTGAATGAATATAATGAACGGGGACATGCCGGCGATATTCTGAAGGTTTCTGAAGCCTTGCACGAAAAGAAAATCGCCGAGATTGCCAACATCATTCATGATCGGAAAGATGAAATCAAAGTGGTTTTAATCTCAGGTCCGTCGGCTTCGGGGAAAACAACTTTCAGCAAACGCCTGATGGTTCAATTGGCCGTGAATGGCCTGCGGCCAACGATGATTTCACTCGATGATTACTTTGTCGACCGTGAGAAAACTCCGCGCGATGCCAATGGCGATTATGATTTTGAGACACTCGAAGCTATTGATATCGAATACTTTAATCAACAGTTGCTCGAGCTTTTTAAAGGAAAAGAAATTGAACTGCCCAAATTTGATTTTGGGTTGGGCATGCGCATCCCTTCTGGGAAAAAACTGCAACTCGGGCCCAGCAGTATCCTGATTGTTGAGGGAATTCATGGAATGAACCCGAACCTGATTCCACATATTAAACCGGAAAATACGTATAAAATATTCCTTTCGGCGTTAACTCAAATTTCATTTGACGATCATAACCACATCTCGACAACCGATAACCGATTGATCCGAAGGATGATCCGCGATAGTAAATACCGGGGGTATTCAGCCCAGGATACCATCAGGCGTTGGCCAAGTGTACGGGCAGGGGAGGACAAGAACATATTTCCGTATCAGGAAAATGCGGATATCATGTTTAACTCGGCATTGATTTATGAATTGGCTGCCTTGAAAAAATATGTCGAGCCTTTGCTTAAATCAGTTCCAGAAAGCCAGCCCGAATATTCAGAAAGCAACCGCTTGCTTAAATTTATGTCGTATTTTAAAACGATCGATGATCACGAAATTCCGCCAACCTCGTTGATTCGCGAGTTTTTGGGTGGAAGCAGTTTTGTTTATTAGGCCAGTAAAAATGTACGATAGAAGGCAGGGTGACTCTTGGTGGTTACTCTGCCTTTTTTATTCCGATTGACCGGGCCTATCCCAAATAGAAAATATTGATATAAAAATATTGGATCTTATTTGGAATAGATCCAAATAGCACTTATTTTTGTATAAAAGAATTAAAGATCTTTTAGTTTTGAAATTTTTAAAACAACAAACAATGTCATTCGAATTAACAAAGTTACCATATGCATACGATGCGCTTGAACCATACATCGATGCACAAACCATGGAAATACACCATCAGAAACATCATGGTGCGTACACCAATAACCTGAATGCAGCTGTTCAGGGAACAGCTATGGAGGGGAAAACAATTGAACAATTACTGGCAGGCATTTCGGCTCTTCCGGTTGCTGTGAGAAACAACGGAGGTGGTTTTTATAATCACAACCTATATTGGGAGATCATGGCGCCGGGTGGCGCTCCTGCGCCGGAAGGCGATTTGGCGAAAGCCATTGATGCCGCTTTCGGTTCATATAAAGAGTTTAAAGACGCATTTACGAAAGCCGCCCTTACCCGTTTTGGTTCGGGATGGGCTTGGCTGGTAAAGCAGGGTGATAGTTTGGTGATTTCATCCACGCCCAATCAGGATAATCCGCTGATGGATCTGGCTGAAGTAAAGGGGACTCCGATTCTGGGAGTTGATGTCTGGGAACATGCGTACTATCTGAAGTACCAAAACCGGCGCCCCGATTATGTCGAAGCCTTTTTCAGTGTGATCAATTGGGATGAGGTTGCCAAACGGTTTAAAGGTTAGTTGATTTTTGGTTTTTTTCCACCCGGGACAGAGGTTCCGGGTGGTTTTGTTTTTAATACACCCCGTTCTGCCCGTAGTATCGTCCTGTACTTTTATGACATAATTTACATGTGCCCAGGCTGGTATTCGATCATCCAAAGCCTTTCCGGTTAGGGTTATTCAGAATAGTTTTAAATAGTGTTGTTTGCATTATTTTCTCAAACTTTTTAAACCCGATTTCTGTTAATTTCACCAAAAGAGCAGAAACAATAAGTTTAACCAAAAGAATACGAACATGAGTTTTACATTACCCCCTTTACCGTATGCCATTGATGCGCTTGAGCCATACATTAGTGCAAAAACACTCGAATTTCATCACGGCAAGCACCATCAGGCTTATGTAACCAACGTGAATAACCTGATTGTGGGCACTGAGTTTGAAAATGCCAATCTCGAGACAATTATTAAAAAAGCTGAAGGCGGAATCTTTAACAACGGAGCCCAGGTTTATAACCACACATTTTATTTTGAACAATTTTCACCAAAGGCAGCAACAGAGCCTTCCGGGGCATTGAAGGCTGCAATTGAAAAATCGTTTGGATCGTTTGATGCGTTTAAAGAAGCTTTTACAAAAGCTGCGGCAACTCTGTTTGGTTCGGGCTGGGTCTGGCTGGTAAAGGATGCGACCGGTGCGTTGAGCATTGTTCAGACCAGCAACGCCGGATGTCCTTTGCGTGACGGCTTAACTCCGCTGATGACCTGCGATGTCTGGGAACACGCTTATTATCTCGACAAACAGAACCTGCGCCCGAAATACATCGAAGATTTCTGGAAAATCTTGGATTGGAAGGTTGTTGAAGGAAGGTTTTGATTCTCGAATAATGATGGTTAATTATCTGGGTATAGATATATTTCTTGAAACTTTAAAATCAATAAAAATGAGTGTTGAAAAAGTATTGGCCGTTATGAATGCTGCCGGGAAACCACTGAAAGCTGGTGAAATTGCCGAAGCTGCCGGGCTCGACAAAAAAGAAGTGGAAAAAGCGATGAACGTTCTGAAAAAAGAAGGAAAGATCGTTTCTCCGGTGCGTTGTGCCTGGGAAGTAAAAAAATAGCTTATTGCAAAAAAAATAGGTTGGGCCGTTATCCGTTGGGGTAACGGCTTTTTTTACTTTTGCAGTTTGTTCGGAAACCTGTGGTTGTTCAAAAATGTTACTTTTGCCGCGAAATCCTGGATATTAAAATCGCATCAGATGGTGAAGAAAATTATGCTATTGGGCTCCGGAGAGCTTGGTAAAGAGTTTGTTATTTCGGCCAAACGGCTTGGGCAGTTTGTGGTTGCTGTCGACAGCTATCCGGGCGCCCCGGCCATGCAGGTTGCCGATAGGTTTGAAGTAATTAACATGCTCGATGGGCAGGCCCTTGATGCGATCGTGGCAAAACATCAGCCCGATATTATTGTTCCGGAGATTGAGGCTATCCGGACCCAGCGGTTTTTCGATTGCGAAAAACAAGGTATCCAGATCGTTCCTTCGGCGAAGGCCGCCAATTTTACGATGGACCGTCGCGCTATCCGCGATCTGGCAGCTAAAGACCTGGGCATCCGCACGGCGAACTATCGGTATGCTGCCAGCCTCGACGAACTGAAAAAGGCTGTGGCTGAAGTGGGACTTCCATGCGTGGTTAAACCGTTGATGTCATCCTCCGGGAAAGGGCAATCGGTTATTAAATCAGAAGCAGATATCGACGAAGCCTGGAAAATTGCTGCCGAAAAAGGGCGGGGCGATTCGGGCGAGGTAATTGTTGAAGCGTTTATAAAATTTAAGTCGGAAATTACCCTGTTAACGGTAACACAGCAAAACGGGCCAACTCTTTTTTGTCCGCCCATCGGCCATCGTCAGGAGCGGGGCGATTACCAGGAAAGCTGGCAACCGGCTGTTATTTCTTCGGGTGAAATTCAGACTGCCCGGGAAATGGCCGATAAAGTAACTCGGGCGTTGGGTGGCGCCGGCTTGTGGGGTGTCGAGTTTTTCCTGGCCGAAGATGGCGTTGTGTTCTCCGAACTTTCGCCTCGCCCACACGATACCGGGATGGTGACTTTGGGTGGGACCCAGAACTTTTCAGAATTCGAGCTCCATTGTCGGGCTGTTTTAGGGTTGCCAATTCCAGAAATAACACTGGAACGTGCCGGGGCAAGCGCAGTGGTTTTGGCTGATGACGAATTGGCTGATCCCTGTTACTCCGGATTGGAACTGGCATCGAGGTATAAAAAGTCCGATTTCAGGATCTTCGGAAAACCATCGGCCCGAAAATATCGCCGGATGGGTGTGGTTGTGGCTTGGGATCAGGTTGGGACTGACACGAATCTGATCCGTCAGCGGGCCACCGAGATTGCTTCCAAAATCAAGGTTCAGGGGAACCCGGCTTGTAGTTAATTTCTGGATGCAATTGGATTAAAGGGAATGTCGAAGGTAAACCGCGACCCTTTGCCGGGTTCTGATTCTACCCTGATTGTTCCTCCCAGTTTTTCGACATACGATTTTGAAATGGATAAGCCAAGACCGGCGCCTTCGTATCTTCGGGAAAGCGACATATCGCTTTGATGAAAACGGTCGAAAATAAGGTCTTTTTCTTCGGGTGGGATCCCTATTCCCGAATCTTCGACAAAAAACAGCAGCCGGGTGTTGTCGTTATGGTAGCCAAATTTTACATACCCTTTGTCGGTAAACTTCACCGCATTTTTAATTAAATTCGATAAAATTTGGGAGAGTTTGGTCGGATCGGTTGTTATTTGACATTTGTCGTCGTCTAAATCGCAGTAGTAGTTGATTGTCAGGTTTTTGCTTTTGGCCTCACTCATGAAAAACAAGTGCAGGTGCCTGATGGTATGGTTTACGTTGGTTTGCTGCAAGTTTATGTTAATAATTCCTGATTCGATTTTCGATAGGTCGATGATATCGTTTAGAATATTGAGCATCCGCTGGCCGCTTTGTTCAATCATGGCTATAAATTCAGAACGTAACTCAGGTTCCAGGTCTGGCGTTTTTAACAGTTCGGCAAAACCCAGGATTCCGTTCATAGGGGTCCGGATCTCGTGACTGATGTTGGCCAGGAAAGCTGATTTCAGTCGGTCGCTTTGCTCGGCTTTTTCTTTGGCCCTGATGAGCTCTTCTTCGGTTTTTTTCTTCTCTGTGATATCTTCGCCAATCGAAATAAAATTGATGATCTTGCCCTGCTTGTTAATAATGGGCGAGATGGATTTTCTGGTCCAGAACAGTTCTCCGTTTTTCTTTTTGTTGATTAGTTCTCCTTGCCAGTTGTTTCCGCTTTTTATGGTCGACCAGATTTCCTGGTAAACAGCTTGGGGCATCACCCCGGATTTCAGGATTCGTGGGTTTTTACCCATTGCCTCTTTTTTACTGAAGCCTGTTAGCTCGGTAAACCTGGGATTTACATATTCGATGTTTCCCTCGGTATCGGTAATTACGACAGAAACCGGGCCTTGTTCAATTGCGCGCGATAATTTAAGTAGTTCTTTCTGGGCAATTTGGTTCTCGGTTTGGTCTAAATAAATAGCTTGGTCTTTTAGCTCGTTGTTCCAGATAATTTTATTCCGGAACACATGAAGGTGTTTTATCTTTTGCGCCCGGGTAACAATGCTGATGTCGTACTCCCGTTCGACTGGCAGGCCGGCCCGGCGTTTCTTCTCCCGGACGCGGTACTGTTGGTAACTTTCCGGAGTGTACCAGTCGGTTGCAGGTATTTGGTTGAAATCGTCCAGGGTCTCAAACCCAAAAATTTTCAGGAGCGCCGGATTGGCGTATTCTGTATGGCTGTCGGGCGAGATAATTCGCATTCCGATGGGCGATTCTTCAATCGAACGGAAGAAGTTGTCTTCAGATTCTTTAAGTTTTGTTTCGGCTTGTTTTTTTGTGGTGATGTCGGCAATATATCCTTCCAGGTGGCTTACCTTTCCTTTTTCATCGAAAAGGGCATTCCCTCGTTCCCAGACCCATTTTATGTCCCCGGAAGCTGAACGGATCGGATATTCATATTCAAAAGGCTCATTTTTGGCAATACATTCCTGCCATTTCATCCGGATGGGTTGCTGGTATTCGGGTAAGATGAGATCGTTGAACGAAATAACCTTGTTGTCGATCAGGTCGTCGGGAGAATAACCGGTTATTTGCTTGCATGCCTGGCTGATGATTTTGATTGTCCAATTTTCGTCATACAAGCATTGGTAAACCATGCCGGGTAAATTCCCTACCAGCTTGGAGAGCTGGTCTTCGCGGGTTGCCAGTTTCTTTTCAGCAAGTTCCCGTTCCTGTATTTCGGCAGTCAGGTATCTGTTTTTAAGCGAGTTGACCCTGAATGCGAATACAGCTATTAAGAGCAAAATTGTCAGGATACCCGATTCGAATACTTCAAAAAAAAGTCTCTGGTTCCACGAGCTGGCATTATAATCAACCCCTAAGGCTGCGATTGTTTTCCCGGATCCCGGCTCTTTTACCGGAACTTCAATACTGACCCATGTTCCCCACCGGTCGCTGACGGGTTGGGTTATTTGGGGTTGTCCTGTTTTGATAGCCTGATAGTCGATTGGCGCGGCTTCGGTGAATTCCTGTCCCGGTGGCGACAAGTCGGGCGAATTTTCTGGTTCGGAATCGACCATGAAAAAAAGTTTCCCGTCGCGCAAAAGGTATAAGTAAACAAAACGGGCTTTGGGATTTTGCCTGATAACGCTGGAAAGTGACTGTTTGATCCGTTTGTAAGCGATCAGAGCGGTGTCAGACGGGATTGCGTTGAGTTGGACGACATCCTCATCGGGCAGGGCTGCTTCGGCAGTCAGGGCTATTTGGAGTGCTTGCGATTTTTGTTCATCCCGGGTCGAAAAAAAGACATAACCAATGTATGATATGCCCAGGGCGATAATTAGAAACAGAATAATGAGTTCGCGAAATGAGATCCTTACGATGGGTTGTCTTGAAAAATTATTTTGAGCCATCCATTATCCAACATAAGTTAAGGTTCGATAAGCAAGATTGTTGCGCATTGTGCATAGGAAAATGCATCAGGCACAGTCTTCCCGTGATGGTAAATATAGATAAAATGGATTATAAAATTTTCATCCGTATAAATTTTCAATGTTGGTTCGTACAATTTTCGTAACAGCTTTTGCTTTTCAATAAAATTCGCACCGGTATGGAATAGCCATTTATACATTCCCGGTTGGTATAAGCTTCAGCTTTTATGGCTATTTCATCTGTATAAATTTTCACTATTATCCGA
The DNA here is from genome assembly GCA_029265715.1 of Bacteroidota bacterium. Classification (GTDB taxonomy): domain Bacteria; phylum Bacteroidota; class Bacteroidia; order Bacteroidales; family Prolixibacteraceae; genus Aquipluma. The sequence goes on along the minus strand of JAJUGZ010000084.1, from coordinate 102 downwards.
CTAATCTAAAATTCTGAAGATATTGTCTTCTAATTTTCTGGTAGTCAGTCATTATTGTTTTTATTTCAAAAGTCACCCCCCCTTCAAAATGCAAGTTTTGTT
>JAJUGZ010000044.1 GCA_029265715.1 Bacteroidota bacterium | reverse complement strand
TCCATTAATCAACAAAAAATAACATAAAACACTGATTATGTGTGCTTTATAAAAAAACAACAAGAAGCATGGCCCAGCCTTAGGCAACAAAGACGTCAACTATAGACAGAGAAAAAGGGGTTTTTAGAGATGCCCTTAAGTAATATCCTTCTGAACTGGAAACAAGCAGGTCGATAAAAAACCTGCGACTGTATATATAACTTTGGAGCCCTAAAAATGAGCTTTCCCCATGTTTTTTTTCATTGGACAAGAACGGCATACGGGTTCCAATATTCAATCCCAAATCCCGATAATTGAAACCAATCCCAACTGCATAAAAGTTATCCGGAGAATAGTTGAGTACATACGGCAAGGTTAAATCCTTTAGTTCCAGAAAATGATTTTTTTCGCCCGTATAAACACGAAGTATCAGGTCGTTGTAATAACTTTCAACATAATTGCTGTCAGTCTTTGAATCAAATATTCCTGAAATCGGAACAGCAAATAATGAGGCAGATGAAAATATAGTACATACTATTAAATATAGTTTCTTCATCAGGCGTCGATCTCGAGTAAGACAGGACAATGATCTGAATGCACAACCTCCGGTAAAATGGATGCCGAAAGAAGTTTAGACTTTAGCGCATCAGTAACCACATGATAATCAATGCGCCACCCTTTATTATTTTCTCTCGAGTTGGCCCGGTAGCTCCACCACGAATAATTATGGGGCTCTGCATTGAACTCCCGAAAACTATCGATATAGCGGTCATCAATAAAACGCTGAAACCATTCCCTTTCTTCGGGAAGAAAGCCAGATGTATTCTGCTGTTTTTCCGGATTATGAATATCGATCCATAAACGACAAATATTATAATCGCCTGAAATAACCAGATTGGGCCTGTTTTGACGAAGCCTGTTCAAATAGGCATGAAAATCACTTAAAAATTCCATTTTAAACACTTGTCGGTCTCCTCCGGTAGTTCCGGATGGGAAATAAACCGAAATAACCGACAAATCGCCAAAATCGGCCCGAATAACCCGCCCTTCGCAATCGTACTTCGGATTGTTCATGCCATACTCAACATGATCCGGTTCAATCCTTGAAATAATGGCAACCCCGCTATACCCTTTCTTTCTGGCAGAAAAGGCGTATGTTTTATATCCAAGGGCCAATAAATCGGTTTCATGCATTTGCCCGGCTTGTGCCTTTGTTTCCTGAATACACAAAATATCCGCATCAACATGTTTCAGCCAGTCAAGCAAACCTTTAGATACAGCCGATCGTATTCCATTGACATTATATGAGAAAATCCGTTTCACTATTTTTTCTACTTTTGATTTCTAAATGAGGAGGCTAAAATAAGAATTCTATCAAAGCAAATACGAACATTGAAAAAAGGGATTGTTATCAAATCGACCGGAAGCTGGTACACGGTAAAAGCTGAAGACGGGAGCAAAACGGAATGTAAAATCAAGGGCAATTTTCGCATTAAGGGCATAAAAAGCACCAATCCGATTGCCGTTGGCGACATTGTTGAATTTAAACTGACCGAGAACAAAAAAGAACATTCAGAAGAACCCGTTGGGCTAATTACCCATATTCAGGAACGAAAAAACTACATTATCCGGAGGGCTTCGAACCTTTCGAAACAGTCACATATCATTGCAGCCAACATCGACCAGGCTTTTTTAATTGTCACAATTAACTACCCGGTTACCACCACAACGTTTATCGACCGCTTTTTAGCCTCAGCAGAAGCTTATCGCATACCGTGTCGTATCATCTTCAACAAAATAGATAAATACGACGAGAACGAGCTAAAAAAGATGAATGGGCTCATTGAATTGTATGAGAAGATAGGATACGCCTGTTTGGCGATTTCGGCAACCGAAAAGAGTGGAATTTCAAATTTAATAAACATAATAAAAGATAAAACAAACGTTTTCTCCGGGCATTCAGGGGTTGGCAAATCAACCATCATCAATTGCATTGAACCGGAACTCAGATTAAAAACATCAAACATCTCAGATTATCATAATGTAGGAAAGCATACAACTACCTTCTCCGAAATGCATGAGCTAACAATTGGCGGGTATATCATCGATACACCCGGAATAAAAGGCTTCGGAATGCTTGAAATGGAAAAAGAGGAAATCGCTCACTATTTTCCAGAGATGTTCAAGTTATTAGATAAATGCCAATATTATAATTGTACGCACACTCATGAACCAGAATGTGCTGTTAAGAAAGCTGTATTAAGTGGAGAAATTGCAGAAAGCAGATATATTTCCTACCTCGGACTACTGGATGAAGACGAAAAATATCGTTCCTGATCTATTTTGATCATTTTTTGATACAAAAAAAAGGCATATAAACGGCAAAATATCTTACTTTTTGTCAGCGGTTTAGCTTAAAGTAACCGAAAATTAATCCGGCTTTATAATTACCTATTTTATCAGCAACCAGTGAGTAGGGTTGCTTTTTTAAATTCTCGACGCTTTTAAATTCTTTCAAAAGTAGTTCAATGGTCTTTTCTCCGATCCCGGGAATATTCTCAAGCTCCGATTTTATAAAATTCCCCGATCGCTTGTTTCTATGAAAAGTAATGCCAAACCGATGTGCCTCGTCTCGTAACTGCTGGATCACTTTCAAAGTCTCTGAATTTTTATCCAGATAAATAGGGACAGAATCACCAGGAAAATAAATTTCTTCCAACCGCTTTGCAATTCCAATGATCGGAATTTTTCCCCGCAGTTTTAATTTTTCAAGAGCGTTCAACGCTGCACCCAGCTGACCTTTTCCACCATCAATCACGATCAGCTGAGGCAAAGATTGATTTTCGTCGAGCAACCGTCGATACCTCCGGAAAACAATTTCTTCCATCGATGCAAAATCATTAGGCCCCTCTACCGTTTTCACATTGAAATGGCGGTAGTCTTTTTTAGCTGGCCTTGCATTCCGAAAAACAACACAAGAGGCAACCGGATTTGTTCCCTGCAAATTACTATTATCAAAACATTCGATATGAACTGGAGCTGATTTCAACTGCAAATCCTTTTGCATGGTTTCCAAAATACGAGATGTATTTTTTTCAGCTTTTGAAATGACAGCATGCTTTTCTTTCTCCAATCTATAATATTTGGCATTCCGGATCGATAGGTCGAGCAGTTTTTTCTTATCTCCCCTCTGAGGCACTAAAAACGTTACGTTGTCCAGTTTAATATCTACATCAAACGGTACTAAAATTTCTTTCGCATTACTATATATTTTCTGGCGAATATCGACTATTGCAAACTCTAAAAGTTCCCGGGCCGATTCATCCAAACTCTTCTTTATTTCCATTGTGTACGATTGAATGATGGCTCCTTTGATTACCTTCAAATAATTTACATAGGCCGATTGTTCGTCTTCTTCAATGGCAAAAACATCTACATCGGTAATAGTCGAACTAACTACCGTTGATTTGCTTTGAAATTTTTCCAGAGACAATAGTTTTTCTTTGACTTCATTAGCTTCTTCAAATTTGTATTCAGAAGCCAAATTCTGCATCAGATCCTTTAAGTATTTTATAACTCCGGAAATATTCCCTTTCAGAATATCTTTTACCTGATCGATATTCTGATTGTATTCGTCATGATCGACCTTCCCAATACATAGACCCTTGCAATTTCCGATGTGATATTCGAGACAAACTTTGTATTTTTTTGCTTTAATATTTTCAGGAGAAAGGTTGAGCTTACATGTTCTCAGCTTGTATATTTTCCGGAATAGCTCCAACAAAAGCCGAACTGTCAAAACCGAAGTATATGGCCCAAAATAGGCCGATCCGTCACGAAATACATTTCGTGTTTGAAAAACCCGGGGATATTGCTCATTTTTCACAACAATCCATGGATAGGTTTTGTCGTCCTTAAGCCGAATATTATACCTGGGCTGATACTTTTTGATCAGATTATTTTCGAGTAAAAGCGCATCTTGTTCTGTCTCTACAACAACATGCTTTATATCGGCAATACTTCGAACAAGCATTGCTGTTTTGCGGTTATCGTGGTTTTTACTGAAATAGGAAGACACCCGCTTTTTCAAGTTCTTGGCTTTCCCTACATATATAATCTTGCCCGAGCTATCGAAATACTGATATATACCAGGTTGATCCGGAAGAACTGCAACAAGCGATTTTAAGTAATCCAGATTTCTATTTTCCGCACGATATTCCACTATCAAACAAAAAGAGAAGTAAACTGAAATTTTTCCACATCAAACAGCCCCCTGTCTCCCAATTTTAGTTTGGGTATAACCAAGAGCGACATAAATGCCAAAGTCATAAAAGGAGCTTTCATCGAACTTCCTAATTGCGATGCAAACCGATTCAATTGTTCATACTTTTGAGCAACTAATGTGCCGTCTTCATCCGATAATATACCTCCTATCGGCAACGGAAGATCTATAAATTCACCTTTTTCTGAAGCGACAATGCCTCCTTTATTTTCGATCAGTCTATTAATTGCCTTCAAAATTTCTTCATCCGAAACACCTGCCGCTATTATGTTGTGACTATCGTGAGCAATGCAACTGGCCAAAGCTCCTTGTTTTAAACCCAGGTTTTTAATGAATCCAACTGCCGGTTTTTCTTTTTTATATCGGTTAACAACAACTATTTTCAAAATATCCGAATCGATATTTGAAACAACATTCCCATTTTCTATTAACGCTTCCGCTATTGTTTCATGCGTGACTAACTCTCCTTCGATTGCTTCAATTACACGAATTCGATTGCTTTCGGGATGAATTTTTAGATCGTCGAGAGTCAGTTTTTCACAAACAAACCGATTAATAAGAGGGGATTTTGAAGCCTCAAAAAGTACATTCTTCCCATCAAAAACACAATTCCCGTTTATATATGTGCCTCGAATTTCAAAATTTGTTAGATCATCAACCAAAATAAAATCAGCAGGGTCTCCTTCCTGAAGCAATCCAATATTCAAATTATAATGTAGAACCGGATTCACTACAGCAGCCTGAAGCAGATTAAAAACATCAAGGTTTTTGGCGAGCCCTCTTTTTATCAGCTTGTCAATATGCCCAATTCGAAGTATTTCGTCCGGATGGGAATCATCGGTGCATAACATGACTTTTCCCGGATGAGTAGAAATAAGCGAATAAAGTGCTTCAAAATTTTTTGCTGCGCTTCCTTCCCTTATGAGAACGAACATTCCCAGTGAAATCTTTTCAAGAGCTTCAGCCATGCTAAAACACTCATGATCGGTAGAAATTCCAGCAGCTACATAAGATCGAAGATCCAAGCCGTTTAATCCGGGAGCATGTCCATCTACTGGTTTTCCAAATCTTTTGGCAACACTTATTTTATCAAGAACTTTTTTATCCTGAAATATGACTCCCGGAAAATTCATCATTTCTGACAGACAAACTACTTCATCCTTTTCGAGCAACTTCTCAATATCCGATATATTTAATTCGTCACCAGAGGTTTCAAAATTTGTAGCCGGAACACAGGAAGGTGCGCCAAAATAAAATTTAAAGGGAACTGTTTTTGCATTGTTCAGCATGAACTTCACTCCTTCCAGTCCAAGTACATTCCCAATTTCATGAGGATCGTTTACTACTCCAACAGTTCCTCTACGAACAACCAATTTGGCAAATTGTGCCGGGGTGAGCATTGAACTCTCTATGTGAACATGCGAATCAACCAATCCGGGAAGAATATACACTGCTCCTTCCCTTGCCTTCCCTATATTTAAAATTCGGCATATCCTGCTTCCTGAAAGTTCAACTTCTCCGTAAAAAATAATTCTTTTTTTTACATCAACTACATTCCCCTGTATTCCCATTTGGCTTATTTTAAAGGGTTTTAAAAGCTTTTTTAGCGCACGTTCCACGTGGAACACTAACGACCCAACAGAACCAAAAGCACGTTAATATCGCTTGGATTGACCCCAGAAATACGGCTGGCCTGTCCAATTGTTTTGGGTTGAATGGCGTGCAACTTCTGCCGGGCTTCGGTACTAATTGTATGAATTGACAGATAATCGAATTTTCCTTCAATATGAATATTCTCCAACCTTTTGAATTTATCAGCCATCATTTTTTCACGTTCAATATAACCGGAATACTTAATAGCAATTTCAGCAGATTCTAAAATCTCGTCAAAACGACTTTCCGGTACAATTTTTAAGAATCGCTTAAACGGTTCAATGTCTGGCAACAAATCAAATATCGAAATCTGAGGACGCAAGATAATATCCCTTAATTTGATACTTTGCTTTAATGGAGTTGTTCCTTTTCTTTCTAAAATAGAATTAATGTATTGGGGTTTTATTGAAAACTCATTTACAAACCCAATGATCTTTTCTACAATTTCAACTTTTTCATTTAATAAATCCATTCGTTCCTTCTTTGCTAAACCCAATTTAAAGGAACGTTCTGTCAGTCGAACATCAGCATTATCCTGCCGAAGCAAAATTCGGTATTCGGCTCTGGAAGTAAACATGCGATAAGGCTCATCAACCCCCTTCGTAACCAAGTCATCAATCAGTACACCAATATAGGCTTCATCCCTGCTGAGCACAAAATCTTCAAGTCCGTGAGCTTTCTGATGTGCATTTATTCCAGCGATAATACCCTGTGCCGCGGCTTCTTCATATCCGGTTGTCCCGTTAATCTGACCAGCAAAAAACAGATTTTGCATCAATTTAGTTTCCAGGGTATGGTAAAGTTGAGTGGGGTCAAAGTAATCATATTCAATAGCATAGCCAGGTCTGAAAATACGGGCATTCTCCAAGCCTGGAATTAAATTAAGAGCTTTTAACTGAACATCCCAAGGTAAAGAAGACGAAAAACCATTCAAATAATATTCAATTGTATTTTCACCTTCCGGCTCCAAAAAAAGTTGATGAGATGTTTTTTCTGAAAACGTAACTAACTTAGACTCAATGCTTGGGCAATATCTTGGACCAATACTTTTAATCGTGCCATTGTACATTGGAGAATCATCAAAACCAGATTCCAACATGTCGTGTACATCCTGGTTCGTATAGGTGATCCAACAACTGCGTTGTTTCAATTCTGATCGTACTTGAGGCAGATAGGAAAATTTATATTGTACTCTATCTCCCTGTTGTTCTGTTAGTTTAGAAAAATCTATAGTACGACCATCAATCCGGACCGGTGTGCCGGTTTTTAACCGACCGGTTGTGAAACCAAAATCAGCCAATTGTTCAGATAAAAAATACGAAGCACTCTCTCCTATCCGACCACCTTCCATCTGGCTACGCCCGATATGCATCAAACCATTTAAAAAAGTACCATTCGTAAGTACTACAGTCTTTGACCTGAATTCGATACCTATCTTTGTACGAACGCCACAAACTTTCTTTTTTTCTATAATTAACTGAATTACAGAATCTTGCCATAAATCCAGATTATCAATTTGCTCAAGCTCTAACCTCCAGAATTCCGAAAACCGGGCACGATCGCTTTGAGATCTGGGACTCCACATGGCTGGTCCTTTAGATCGGTTAAGCATCCGGAATTGAATACTTGATTTATCGGTAATTATTCCGGAATACCCACCAAGCGCATCTATTTCTCTAACAATCTGACCTTTAGCTATACCGCCCATGGCCGGATTACAAGACATTTGTGCGTACTTGGTCATATCCATCGTTATCAACAATGTTTTCGAACCTAAATTTGCTGCTGCTGCTGCCGCTTCACATCCGGCATGACCTCCCCCTACAACAATAACATCATAAAATGGCAACATTTCGTTACGTTTTAAAAATCCAGCAAAAATAATTGAAATCTAACGGCTTACAAAATTGTTTACTTTTGACAGGTAGAAATTTTCTTTTTCTGTCATTAAAGCCTTTTCTGAAGGTTCCTTATCCTTGTAACCAATAAGATGGAGAATGCCATGAATAATAATTCTATACAACTCATTCATAAACTGAACATTATAAATTTTTGCATTCTCCCCTACCCTATCAATACTGATAAAAATATCTCCGGATATCAGATTTCCTTCCACATAATCAAATGTGATTATATCCGTAAAATAATCGTGATTTAAGTATTGCTTGTTCACTTCAAGAAGATAAGAATCTGAACAAAAAATGAAATTAACATCAGCCAATTTCTTACCTTCAAATGAAATACACTCTTTAACCCAGTTTTTAATTCCTTGCTTCGAAATTTTGGGCATCTTTACATCTTCACTATGAAACAGAATTCCCACTTAGTATATTAAATTTAATTCGTATAACTTTCCCATTTTTATCAAAACTCATACTATCTGAAAGCTTGCTAATAAGAAAAATACCACGGCCGCTCTCTTTCATGATATTTTCAGGCAAAGTTGGATCTTTTATACATTTTATATCAAAACCACAACCTTCATCTTCTACCTCAAACACAATTTCGGGACCTGAAAAATCAGCCCTGATAACGACACTTTTATTTTCATCAAGTTTATTTCCGTGTATAATAGCATTATTGACTGCCTCGCAAAGGCTAATGAAAATTTTTGTAAAATACTTATCAGAAATCTGAATATCATTAAAAATGTCACAAAGAAAATGCTCGATGACATTTACACTATGAAGACTTGATGATATGGTAATTCGTTTATACAAGTTCTAATTTTTCAATTCGTTAAGGTAGTTTTTATATTTCTGGTCGTAAAATAATTTCAATTTATAAGAGGTCCTGTTCAATAAATCGTGCTGATTTTGATACTCATTTTTATACTCAAAATAATTAGCAGGGTTACTTAATAAATCCTGGCGGGCAGTTTTTGATTCGCGCTCATCTTCATAACCTCTCTCCATCTCAGCTTTTTCAGCTTGGAGCAATTTATTCATCACTTGATTTTGACGATTAATTAACTGACTACCAATATTTTTATTAACCAAATCAGATTTATTCTGTTCAAGTAAGCGGTCAATTGCTCTCAATTGTTCTTTTGTCTGAGAACCTACCGAATTACCATTTAATAACTCTTGAATCAACTGCTGCATAATTTCCTGTTGAGCTAATGTTTTTCCGATTGCTTGGCTCATTTTCTTTGAATCACCATTTTTCATTTGCTCAATCATCTGCTCAAGCTGTTCTTTCAGCGACTGTTGTGCCTGTTTTAACATGTTCATACTGGGCTTTTTGCCTTTACCTCCCGGCTTATCACAATCACCATCGCCAGGCATGGCATTTTCCATTTGCTTTTCTATATTTTCGAGCGCTTCATTCAAAAACAAAGCTAAATTATTGGCTGCAGTTATAGCCAACTGCTGATTTGTTGTTGATGAAAGCGATCTCCCTTCATTCATTAAATCGAGAGTATTATTCATTTGACTTTCCATATCCAAAACTTCTTTATTGATTATCCCTGAAAGTGAAGGAGTTCGTTTTGATAACGCATAGAGCGAATCCTTAACCATCTTAGCTTGATTGATCAATTTGAATTGATTGGAACGCAAATTTTTTACAGCAGGATCATTAGAATCAGTACGCTTGGTAACAAACAATATATTTTCCTGATTTACAGATATATATAAAATATTTTCTAATAGCTGTTTTAAATCATCAATATTTTCTGAATTCTCCTTGTTCTGGTTCATTTTAAGCATCTGATTCATCGAAAATGCCAGCGTATTTATTTGCTGCATATTTTTATCCATTTGCTCTCCGGCACGTTTTCTATTTCCTTTTTCCAATTGTGAAATTGTTTCAGAAAAAGAACCTTCAATTTTTTTAAAATCTTCAGAAAAATCAATTAGGTTCATTGGTTTCGATAAACCTTTATTTAATTCTAAAACAGCATCATATTCCGCTTTTAATAAATTTAACAGATCTCTGTTCCCTTTTTCTTCGTTAGTTAAATCGTCAAAAGAAATTTTACCATTTATTTTCAATCTGTTATCTTTTTCTTTATTTTCTAAATCATTTAACTGCAGAATAATTCTTTCTAATTTCTGTTCTATTTGCATTCGTTTTAACATCTGCAAATTACGATCGAGTTGTTCAGAAAGATCGTCCATTGACATTTTCATTTTTTCAGAAAGCTGCTCAAATTTTCTCGAATCAAAATTTTTAGCTAATTCATTAAATTCGTCAAAAAGCTTCTTCAACTCATCATTCATCACATTTTCAAGTAATTCTTCGATTTGTTTTTGCTTTTCCAAAATTTCTTTCTTTTGGTCCGAAAAAGAACTTAAATAGTTATTCAAGTCTTGGTTCTTTTCATTCAGCTTTTCCAATATATTTTCCAACTGAGACTTTTTCTGAATAATTTCTTCCACCATCTTGGATTTTTCCCAATCACTTAAATTCTTATCATTAATTTGCTTCATTTTCAGATCATTGATACTTTTTCTAATATCTTCGGCCAACCGATTACCCTTCTGAAGAAAAGCATCCATTTCAGAGTACGTAGAATTTTCTTTTTTCACCATTTCAGAAACATCCGGAAAATCGAAAATAAAAGTTTCGCTGATAGCCTGCTTAAAATGACCAAAAACATCATTGTCGTACACCGAAAAATAATAGCTTATTTCCTTTGCCTTTCCTTTTAAACTATTGAAATTAAAAGCGTAGTAAAAGTTCTGTTCATTCTGATTTTTTACGAAAGGTAATTCAATAATGCTATCTTGACCAGCCAATTTCAAATGAAAAGAAAGTGAATGAAAACCATAATCATCGGTAATTTTTCCTTTAAAATAATAGGTCTGATAATTAACGGAATCAACAGCCTGAACAACCGAAATAGACGGATACAAATCAGGAGTAATTAATATCTGATATTGAAGAATATTTTCATTAGTAAAATACTTATTACTCAGCGAAATATTATATTTTGAATCTTTAAAAAACTGTTTTTCAAAAGTATATACATTTCCATCACAGAGTGCGGCAACTCTTATACTGTCTTCAAATTTCAAAAATAAACTGTCGGCATCTGAGGTAGTAAAAACCCACTTAATTATACTTCCGTATGGAACTTTTATGTCACCTATATTTTTCACTTCATATTTTTTCTGAGATGTATAATCGGGAGGAATAACAATGAGCGAAAATTGTTTAATTAAAGCTTCCGGAAGAACTTCGAGCTTATAAATTTCGGAAGAAGACTTTAAATCAGTAAAATGAAATAAGAAACTCTGGTTCAGGTTATCAAGTACATACGAAAAAGTACCCTCTTCTGACTTATCCATCAAAAAATTATTTCCTCCAAAACTTAAGTAAAGAACATCAGGTATTTTAGAACCAACGCAAGCTACTTCTATTTTAAAAGACGAACCTCTTTTTACCTTTAAATCAGTGCTTTTTAAAACAAAAGAGTAAGTAGCCGGCTTATTAAAAAAAGTTTTATAATTTTCTAAGCGGTAAAAACCTACTTCAATAAAGGAACTATGAAAAAAGAAAATAAATCCTGAAAATGTAACTGTAACTAAGAAAATGAAAAAATGATATTTCAATTCTTTTAAAAGAATCGCTTTTCTTAAATCGATATCTCCTATTTGATTTATCTTTTGATCAATACTGGCCCAAATTAACCGATCAGAATAATCTTTAGAAGATACCTCTGCTAACTCAAGAATATTTTTAAGACGGTCACCAATTATATTGAAACGATTAGCAATTAGTTCTGAAGCTGAAATCAGATTCAAATTTCTAAAAAAACCAAGCAAATTTATAACTGGAACAAAAAGGCCAAATATGAATCCAAACACAACTAAAACAGCATAAATGCTGATAATAACTAACTTAACACCAGGACTTAAAAACAAATAATATTCAAGAGTAATAAAAAACAAGCATAACAGCAACAACATAGAAATTGTCAACTGAAAAGACTTTAACAAACGAAGAAAATAATACCTATTAATAAAGGCTTTTAGTTTATCAACAAGTTGTTTATAGCTTTCAGTCATTTTTATATGTTATTGAATTTTAAATGAATAGTTTTAACACAAAGTCACTTTTATCAGAAAAAAACTGTTAAAAAATGAAAACAAAAAAACAAAATAAAAGCTTTCAAAATTCTGTGCTTTTTATATGAGATCAAATATTAAAACAAAACAACTTCTATTTTTTCTAAAAAATGAGAATCAAATTCAACAAAAAAGGTCTTGTTAAAGAAAAATAAATATCAAAATTTTCTGCAATCAACATTTGTTAATTATTAAAACTTCAAATTTGATTTATAGAAAGATAGAGTGTTAAAATATTGTTTAAAACTGGTAAGAAACAACTACATAAAAAAAATCCAAGCAAAAAACTGAATATTTATGAAAAGAATTAACAGACCATATCTATAAGCATTCTTATTTCACAATTTAAAATTTCAAAATTTTAATGCTATTGATAAAAATGATGATGATGCGGGGTTTCCTTTTTTATCTTTGCCGGATGTATATAACATTCGGGGTACTGAAAGAATACATGTATGAGTAGAAAGTTGTCTATATTGCTGGTGGAGGATAATATTCTGAATCAACGGATTGTAACTTTTAGCCTAAAAAAATACAATCACGACGTAACGATTGCCAATAATGGTTTAGAAGCTGTTAATTTATTTAGAACCAACAAGTATGATGTTATTTTGATGGACATCATGATGCCTGTCATGGACGGTTTGGAGGCAACAGTTAAAATTCGTGAAATAGAAAAAAGTGAAAATTTTGAAAGTAGAGTACCTATTATAGCACTCACTGCCAATACGATGGATAATGATCGTGAAAAATGTATTTCATATGGAATGGATGAATTTATGGCCAAACCATTCGAAATTGACAAGTTAATAAGCATTTTCAACGATTTACAAATTACCGCATAGCTATTTTTACTTTATTTTCTTTAAATAAGGCTATCTTTGCTCATCCTATTCTGACCATATTTTAGCTTTATGAGTGAGCATTTTGACTTTAGAAACGAACTGGTTTCTGAAAATGACAAAGAATTAGACCGTCAGCTGAGACCTTTAAATTTTGGTGATTTTAGTGGTCAGACCAATATTGTTGAAAATTTGAGAGTTTTTGTCAAAGCTGCAAAAATGCGAGGAGAGGCTCTCGACCATGTGCTTCTACACGGTCCTCCGGGATTGGGTAAAACAACTCTTTCAAATATTATAGCCAATGAACTTGGGGTTAGTTTAAAGCTTACCTCGGGGCCGGTACTGGATAAACCAGGTGATTTAGCCGGATTATTGACCAATCTGGAAGAGAGAGATGTACTTTTTATTGATGAGATACACCGTTTAAGTCCGATTGTGGAAGAATATTTGTATTCTGCCATGGAAGATTATCGAATAGATATTCTAATTGATAAAGGTCCAAGTGCTCGCTCGATACAGCTCGAATTAAACCCTTTTACATTAATTGGGGCAACAACACGTTCCGGATTGCTTACAAGCCCTTTAAGGGCTCGTTTTGGCATTAAATTGCATCTTGAGTATTATGATCTCGATGTGTTGACAACTATTGTAAAACGTTCGGCAAAAATTTTAAATGTAAAAATTGAAGATCAGGCAGCTGTTGAAATTGCCTCCAGAAGCCGTGGAACGCCTCGTATTGTGAATTCGCTGTTGCGCAGGGTGCGAGATTTTGCCCAGGTTAAAGGAAATGGTAAAATCGACCTCGATATCACCCGTTTTTCGCTCGAAGCTCTAAATATTGACCAGCATGGACTGGATGAAATGGATAATAAAATATTGCTTACTATCATAGATAAATTCAAAGGTGGACCTGTAGGCATTTCTACCATTGCCACGGCTGTTGGTGAAGATTCGGGAACTATCGAGGAAGTATATGAACCATTCCTTATTAAAGAAGGATTTTTAAAGCGGACTCCACGTGGCCGAGAAGTTACTGAATTAGCATACAAACATTTAGGAAAAGTTAAGTATGGTGACTCTCCTACTCTGTTTTGATTGGTTTTATTTCAAAAAGACTTGAATAATACTTTCCGGTAACGTACATTTTTTTTGTAACCGGATCGATAGCTATTCCATTTAGTACGTCAATTTTATCTTTTGGACCTGGTAGTAAATCAAAAACCTTGCTTAAATCAATTTGTTGAACTACTTTTCCTGAAGATGTGTCAATTTTTATAAGGTAATTTTGTGTCCACACATTGGCGTAAATGTAGCCGTCAGAATATTCCAGTTCGTTTATTGAATTAACAATGCCTTTATTGTCACTCACCTGGAGCTTCCTGACAGGTTTTAACGATTGAGGGTCAAGATAAGTAAGTGTATTTGTTCCATCGCTCATTATCAGATTTTTACCATCATTGGTCATTCCCCAGCCTTCAGTCGATTCAAATTTAAAACTGTCAATAACAGCCATGTTTTTTAAATCGTATATAAAACCTTTTTGAGTTTTATAAGTAAGTTGGTAAATTTTGTCGTTTAAAATAGTGATTCCTTCTCCAAAGTATTTATTTTCAAGTTTATAAGATTGTAATACTTTTCCTGTAGTAAGATTTAGCTTGTACAAAGCTGATTTGCCGTTTTCACCAGTACTTTCGTATAAAAATCCGTTTTTTATTTCCAATCCCTCAGTAAAAAATGTAGTGTTATGTGGATGGGCTTTTACAACTTCAATCGAATATTTTTCAGGAATAATATCCGATACAATCTCAAAATCTTTAAAATTATTTCCCTCTGTCCCATCTGTTTTTTTTGAAATAACTTTAACTGTGTGAGTTCCAACTTCATCGTATTTTTGAAGAGTATGAGTAAATTCAAGCTGGTTAGAAGAAGCAACAAGTTTATTATCGATATATAGTTCGGAATTTTCAAGATTGCCATCTTTTAATTTTACCGTTATTTTGATGACAATATCGCTGCCATAAACCAGTTTTTTGCCAGCGTTTACAATTTCAATTTGAGCAACTGGCTTTCTGGACGTTTTGGGTTTATTTGAACAAGATAAACCAGAAATTAAGGATGATAATGCCAGGAATGCAACCAAAATACGGGTTTTCATAAATAAAAATTCAATGTTAAAATCGAGCCAAAGATAGAAACAAAACAAATGTCAGGCAGATTTCATAAAAAAAAACCATTTTGAATAGCATTTGCGTGTATATCTTTGACCAAAATTTTTCACATTGGGTTCGATAAAAAAATTGGCTGGTGAAACAGTAATATACGGAGTAAGCAGCATTGTTGGACGTTTTTTAAACTGGTGGTTAGTGCCATATCATATGCATATATTTCCACCCGGAGAGTATGGAATTGTGACGAATCTTTACTCGTATGTAGCTTTTTTATTGGTTTTTCTCACTTTCGGGATGGAAACCGGATTTTTCAGGTTTGCAACTAAAGATTCTGACCACCAGAAGATTTATTCAACAAGCTTTTTGGCTTTACTGATCTTTTCATTAGCATTTATATTACTGGTTTATATGTTTACCGGTAGTATAGCCGATTTTGTAGAATGCGGAGGACATAACGATTTTGTTCAATGGCTTGCTATCGTTGTTGCAATCGACTCCATTACGTCTATTCCATTTGCAAATTTGCGTTTGCAAAAAAGACCTATTCGGTTTGCATCCTTGAAAATGATTAACATTTTCTTTAATATCTTTTTTAATATTTTCTTTTTATCTGTTTGCCCGGCTCTTTTAAAATCCAATCCAAATAGTATTGTCCGCTTTATTTATTATCCTGAAGTTGGTGTTGGTTATGTATTTCTGGCAAATCTGCTCTCTTCGGTTATTACCCTGATAATGATGATACCCGATATGCGGATCATAAAATTAAAGATTGACCGGACTGTGTTAAAAGAATTAATTCATTATTCATTTCCGATTTTAGTAGTTGGTTTGGCGGGCATGGTAAATCAAAATGTCGATAAAATTTTGATTCCAAAGTTGGTTCCTGAATCTCAAAAACCTATGGAACAACTTGGTATATATGGAGCCAATTATAAATTGGCTGTTGTTATGAATATGTTTATACAGGCATTTCGTTACGCTTTTGAACCCTTTATTTTTTCACAACAAAAAAATAAAGATTCAAAAAATACCTATGCTGTGGTTATGAATTACTTTGTTATACTGGGACTTATCATTTTTCTGGGCATTTCGTTATTTCTCGATGTTTTTAAATTATTGGTTGATTCTCGTTACCATTCCGGATTGAAAATTGTTCCGATGGTGCTTATGGCAAACCTTTTTTTGGGAATTTATTATAATTTATCTTTGTGGTATAAGTTAACCGACAAGACCTGGTTTGGGGCGCATATCGCTGTTTTTGGCGCTGTCATTACTCTGTTGGCTAATTTCATTTTAATTCCCTTGATGGGATATGTCGGTTCGGCGATAGGTGTCTTGGTTTGTTTCATTTTAATGACAATCGTGTCCTACGTTTTCGGGCAAAAATATTTTCATGTTAACTATGATGTAAAAAAGATGGGTATCTACTTTGCCGTTGCGACAGTCTTATATTTAGCGTCAATTTATATTCATTTTGATGTAAAAATTTGGACACTTTTACTGAACATTTGTTTCTTTATTCTTTTCCTTTCAATTGTTTTTATATTTGAAAAAGAAGACCTTAAAAGATTAATCAAACCAAGTTTTAAATAGAATACTTTTTAGTATTAAATTTGTTTTTATTTTTGAATTATGAACAAAGTAAGAATAGCAGTTGCATCTGATCATGCCGGTTATGAACGGAAACAAGCCGTTTTAAAATTTCTGGTCGAACAAGGATTTGAATTTAAGGATTTTGGCGCTTATTCGGCAGAAAGTTCCGATTATCCGGATTTTGTTCATCCGATGGCAAATGCAATAAGCAATGGAGAATTCGATCTGGGAATTACTCTTTGTGGCAGCGGGAATGGTATTAATATGACTGCAAATAAACACCAAAAAATTAGGTCGGCCATTTGTTGGATACCCGAAATTGCGGCATTGGCCCGCCAGCATAACGATGCGAATGTGTGTGCCCTTCCGGCCAGATATATTACTGATGAACAGGCTGTTGAAATTGTAAATATTTTTTTGAATACGGATTTCGAAGGGGGGCGCCATCAAAGAAGAATCGATAAAATCCCCGTTTGTTAGGCATGTCGAAACAAAAGAAAATATTTCTTCAAAAGTCGAAAGGCATCGTGTTCGATAAAAAGCATCGGGCTACCATCCGGTTTAATATATCAAAATATGATACAGCGGTTGCCAAGGGAAAAGAACGTTATGCTGATTTGAATTTGGCCAAAGAACGTGCATCGTATGTAAAAGCAAAAGCAGTTAATCGTTTATACGATTATCTGCTGATGTTTGAAGAACGAATTACTGCCAATGGTGCTTCTGTTATATGGGCCCGA
Source organism: Bacteroidota bacterium (assembly GCA_029265715.1). Taxonomy (GTDB): domain Bacteria; phylum Bacteroidota; class Bacteroidia; order Bacteroidales; family Prolixibacteraceae; genus Aquipluma. The sequence continues at coordinate 14,214 of JAJUGZ010000044.1, read as the reverse complement.
AATTCGGAGGAAGCAATTCTCGAAATACAGAAAGTAATTCGGGAGAATGCAGCCAGATTGGTGGTAAAAAGTAAATCGATGACCACCGAGGAAATCGATTTTAATCATCATATTGAAGGGCTTGGGGTTGAATCGCTTGAAACGGATTTAGGAGAATATATTGTTCAAATTGCCGGCGAAAAACCATATCATATTGTGACGCCAGCCATGCACAAATCGCGAAAAGACATCGCTGATTTGTTTACCGAGAAATTTAATACACCGGAAGGAAGTGAACCAGAATACCTTACTTCGTATGTCAGGGAAAAACTGAGGAAGAAATTTACATCAGCCGACATCGGCGTTACAGGAGCCAACTTTTTGGTTGCCGATGTTGGAGGCATTGCTGTTACTGAAAATGAGGGAAATGCATTGATGACCGTTTCTTTTCCAAAAATTCATATTGTCATTGCCGGGATCGAAAAGGTTATTCCATCGATGAGGGATTTGGCGCTGATGTGGCCAATTCTGGCAGCGCACGGAACAGGTCAGCAAATAAGTGTATACAATTCGCTGGTTACCGGGCCAAAGAAACCGGAAGAAACCGATGGCCCGGAGAAAATGATCGTGATTTTGCTCGATAACAAGCGGACAGATCTTTTTGATAAAGATGATCAATATCTGGCATTAAAATGTATCCGTTGCGGGGCTTGTTTGAATGCCTGTCCGATTTATAAAAATATAGGCGGGTATACCTACGACTCGACATACGGAGGTCCAATTGGGTCGGTAATTACGCCTTTTTATAATGGGTTGAAGGAATACGGGCATTTGAGTTCGGCATGTTCGGTTTGTGGCAAATGCACCGAGGTTTGCCCGGTCAAAATACCGCTCCATCATTTGTTGCTTTATAACCGGCGCGATGTGGTAGAAAGAGGTTATGGTGGATTTGTTTGGAACCAAGGCATGAAAGGTTTTGAATTTGCGATGAAAAGAAGGGCAAGATTGGACCTGCTGGGGGGCAAAGCAAAAAACATGCTCGGAATGTTAGGAAAACATGCTTTGGGAGAGAGGAAGCAAATGCCTCGGTTTGCAGATCAATCGTTTAGTAAACAGTGGAATAATAAAAAATAACAGGTATGTTGTCCAATACATGTAAATATGCCATTCGGGCCCTGATTTATTTAGGGAAAAATTCGGCTGACGGAACTAAAATCGGAATTAAGAAAATATCCAATGATTTGGGAATTCCAACTCCATTTTTAGGTAAAATTTTGCAAAATCTTGTAAAGCAGAAAATCTTATCGTCAACCAAAGGGCCAAATGGTGGTTTTGGATTGGGAAAAGATCCGAAAGAAATTTCGCTGTACGATATTGTGAAAATTGTTGATGGTGAAGACTTTTTCAAGATTTGTCTGCTTGGGATGCATCCTTGTTCTTCGCACGAAGAAGTCGGTCGCCCCTGCCCTGTTCATGGGCGTTTCAGCCAAATAAAAAAACAACTGACTGATTTTTATTCCGAGACCACCATCGAAAGCATTTTGCAAGATATGGATGGACACGAAGATCTTATCAGGCTTTAAAAATGCGTTCATAACGAGTATTCAGCAATATTCTGTAAGTTAATAATCCCAAGGCAGCTCCGGTTGTGTTTGCTGCAAAATCAGCCCAGCTTCCCGAACGGTTTTGGGCTATGGTTATCTGAAGAATTTCAAATAGCCCACCGGTAACAACCGAACAAATAAAGGCAACCAGATAACTGTTCATTTTTACTGTTACCGACATTGGGTTTATAAGAAATACAGTGAGAGTAAAATACATACCTGCATGTATGTACTTGTCGAAATAGGGAATTAACTCTATTTTATGAGGAATATCTTTACCGGGAATTAAGCTGATAATACTTACAACAATCAACCACAGAAATGCTTTTCTGAACCGGTATGCAATGGAGAATATTTGTTTTAACTGAACCATGGCTGGAATTTACATACATATCCCGTTTTGTCGGAAAAAATGCTTTTACTGCGACTTTTATAAGTCAACAGACTTGCGGCTAAAGTTAAGGCTTTTAGCTGGTTTACAAAAAGAAATTGCCAATCGGAAAGATGAACTTCAATCTGATCTGGTTACGACCATTTATTTGGGTGGAGGAACTCCTTCGGTTTTAGTAATCGATGAATTAAGGGCTTTATTGGCGGTTATTTTTGATAATTATTCTGTTTCAAAACAGGCCGAAATAACCCTGGAAGCTAATCCGGATGATTTGTCACAGGCATATTTGTCGGCTCTGCGCGAAACTGGATTTAACCGGCTTAGCATGGGAGTTCAGTCTTTTACCGAATCGGACCTGAAATTGATGAACCGGAGGCATGGGGTACTGAGCGCTATCCAATCGGTAAAATGGGCAAAAAGCGCCGGATTTTCAAATATTTCCATCGATTTGATCTATGGATTGCCCAACCAGTCGCTGGCCGATTGGGAACACAATATTCAGGTAGCATTGGAATTGGGAGTCCAACATATCTCGGCATATCATCTTACCTATCATGAAGGCACGGTTTTTTACGATCGCCTGAAAAAAGGAACCTTGAAGGAAGCGCCAGATGAACTTAGCTTACAACAATTTCAGCTTTTAATTGATAAATTAACGGAAGCTGGTTTTGAGCAGTATGAAATTTCGAATTTTGCCCGGCCTGGGTATTATTCCGGCCATAATTCTTCCTATTGGAAAAATAAAAAATACCTGGGATTTGGCCCATCGGCCCATTCTTACGACCTGAAAACCCGTCGTTGGAATGTAGTAAGCATTGGAAATTATTTAGATCAGATTGAAAGCGGTCAGGTTTATTGGGAAAACGAAATTTTATCGGAGCAAGATCATTATAACGACTACATTATTACCAGTTTACGGACAATTTGGGGAATATCTGAAAATACGGTGAAAGACGAATTTTCAGCAGAATACCTCCGGCATTTTCAGGAAGTGAAAGCGAAACTTTTGCCAACGGGTTGGCTTGTGGTTAAAAATGATCAAGTGACCCTTTCGCGTGAAGGTCTTTTTGTGTCGGACCAGATAATGGCTGATTTTATGTTAGTTGATCAATCCTAAAGAATGTTAATATCGCTTGGCCCGGTGATTGATTCAGCACAGAATTCTATATCTTAGCGGTTTGAAAAAAGCAAATATGAAGGTAAAAATCATTAATAGATCGGCAAACCCGTTGCCCGAATATAGCACCGAACATTCGGCTGGAATGGATTTGCGCGCCAATATTTCTGAAGAAATTGTTTTAAAACCGCTTGAGCGGAAACTTATTCCGACCGGGTTATACATCGAACTACCGGTAGGTTACGAAGCCCAGGTCCGTCCCCGCAGCGGTTTGGCAATAAAAAAAGGGATTACGGTTTTAAACAGTCCGGGCACGATTGACGCGGATTACCGGGGCGAGATTTGTGCGATTCTGATAAACCTTTCGAATGAAGATTTTGTAATAGCCCCGGGCGAACGCATTTGCCAGATGGTTGTTGCTGCACACGAAAAGGTTGAATGGGAGAACGTTGAAATTTTGGAAGAAACCGATCGTGGTGCCGGTGGTTTTGGGCACACCGGGAAAAACTAAAAGCGAATGACAAAAAGATATATTTCATTTCTGGCCGCTGTGTCGATCATTGTCGGCGTATCTTATTCGTCGATGGCCCAAAAGTCAAAGAAAAAAGCTTCAGAAAAGACCGAAGTTACTCAGCAAAAAGCAGATGAAATTTCGGAAGAGCAGAAGAGCGAGTTTGAATATTTGTTTATCGAGGGGTTGAAACAACGCATGACCGGAAATTTGCAAAATGCTATTTCAGTTTTTTCGCGTTGTCTTGAGATTGACCCCAATTCGGCCGTTGCCATGTTCGAACTGGCAAACATTCACCTGGCCAACAACGACCTGACCAGTGCGTCGCTTTTGCTTGAGAAGGCCATTCATATCAATCCCGGCAATAAATGGTACAAGCAGCTTCTGGCACAGATTTACCAGCAAACCAAAAAATACGACAAAGCGGCCGAGTTATACCGGGACCTGTCTGAAAAAGAACCTGAAAATCAGGAATATTTGTATATGTATGCTTCGATGCTTGGCTCTGCAAAAAAATACGATGAAGCGATAGCCGCATACAACAAACTTGAAAAACAAATTGGAATAAACGAGCAAATTTCGGTTGAAAAACAACAGGTTTATCAGGCTGCCGGGAAGAAAAAAGAAGCTTTTGCAGAACTTCAGAGACTGATTGATTCCAATCCGTCGGAACCGCGTTATTACGGCTTGATGGCCGATTTGTATTTGTCAGAAAAAGACCAGGAAAATGCTCTGAAATACTACAATAAAATTCTTGAAATCGATCCATCGAACGGGTTTGTGCACTTTTCGCTGGCCTCTCTTTATCAGATGCAGGACAAACCTGAAAAAGCCTTCGAAGAAACTAAGATTGCTTTTGGCAGTAAAGACCTGGAAGTTGATACAAAAATTCAGTTCTACCTGATGCTGACAGCCAATCCGGAGCAGAAAGATCTGACAGACGATCAAATTGGCGAGCTGGTTAGGATTTTGGTAAAAACCAATCCGGACGATTACCGGGTATATTCGGTTTATGCCGAATATTTGCTGCGTAAAGGCGATTTGAAAGAAGCCCGCGAACAACTTCGCAAAGTGTTGGCAGAAGATAATGGCAATTTCGAAATCTGGCAACGTATCATTCTTATAAGTAATGATTTACAGGATTTTAAATGTGTTTACGACGATTGCAATGAGGCAATCGAGCTGTTTCCTAATCAGCCCATTTTGTATGGTTTAAAAGCTGTTGCCTGCCTTCAGCTCGATAAATATGAAGAATCCCTGAAAACGCTGGAGGAAGGAGAACCGTATATTCTGGGAAATAAACCGTTGCGTGTTCAGTTTGAGTTGTACAAGGCCGAAGCAAACTACAAACTCGACCGTGTTCAGGATGCTTTTAAGGCATTTGATGAAGTGATCAGGCAGGATCCGGAAAATTATATGGCCATGAATAATTATGCTTATTATCTGTCGCTCAGAAATGAAAATCTGGACAAAGCAGAGCAAATGAGCAGCAAGGCTGTCCGGGCTAATCCGGATAATTCGACCTATCTGGATACTTATGCCTGGGTACTTTTCAAACAAAAAAATTACTCCCTGGCCAAATTTTACATCGAATCGGCGTTGAAAAACGGAGGAGACCAGAATGGCGTAATTGTCGAACATTACGGCGATATTTTATACATGCTGGGAGATAAAGGAAAAGCCGTTGACCAATGGAAAAAAGCCAGGGAACTGGGCGATGCCTCCGAATTGATTTCTGAAAAAATTAAACAAGAACGCTACTTCGAAAAATAACACGGGTGAAAAACATACATACTTTCAGGATTTTTATTTTTACTTGTTTGGCCTTGGCTGCGTGGGTATTATCGTCGTGCCGTACAACCCGCGAAGCCGTGGTTACTACGGTTGTGGCAAAACCCATTACGACCAACAAGCTGATCCGTAACCTGGAAAATAACGCGTTTGAATACAAAACCTTAGACATCAAACGCATTTCGTGCCAATATGAAGACAACAAAAACAAGGCTTCGTTCAGGGCTACTCTTCAATCGGTTTTTAATAAGTCCATTTTGCTTAGTTTTAGCAAGATGAATATTCCGGTAGGGAAACTGTTGCTGACCCGCGACAGCGTGAAATTTGTCAATTACATCAATAACACGTATTTCCTTGATGATTATTCTTATCTGAGCCAGGTTTTGAACATGGACCTCGATTTTGAAACGGTTCATTCAATTCTGACCAACAATGCTTTTTCTTTTCGAGATGAAAAACGCGATAACGAATTCAAGGAATTTACATCTTACATTGATTCCGGATTGTATGTGCTTCAATCGGTAAAAGACCGGAAATTGGAAAAAATAACCCGAAAAGGGAAGGAGCGAAAAGCAAGCCGTTACCTGAAGAAACAGGATGAAGAAGTATTTATCCTTCAGAAACTGTTCATTGATCCGGGCGATTTCAGGATCCGGAAGATAACGTTGGAAGACAATACCAATAAGCGGGCAGCAGTTATTACTTTTTCTGATTTTACAGATGTCGATAATCAGCGTTTCCCTGGCGCAATCGATATGGATTTGTCAAATCCGGAAGAAACACTCAAACTTCGGATAAAACTTGGTAAATTCGAGCTCAATCAGGGAGACAAAGATTTAAATATTAAAATACCGGAAAAGTTTAAGCTTGCTAAATAGGCCGTAATGAACCGATTTTTTGTATTATTTTTTTTTGTTTTTTGCACCGGCCTGGCTTTTGGCCAGTCGTTGAATGAGCTTCGTTCGAAAAAGCAAAAAACCAGCGAAGAAATACAGTATACCAACAAACTACTGGAAGAAGCCCGCAAAAATGAACGGTCGACTGTTACGAAACTTAACCTGCTCAACAAGCAGATAGAGCTGAGAAACTCATTAATTTCAGGTATTAATGCCGAAGTTGACGCCTTGAGCGGTTATATTGATGACAACGCCTGGGTGGTACAGCAATTGAGCAACGATTTGGGAGAAATTAAAGCCGATTATGCCGAAATGGTCCGACTGGCACAGAAAAACAGGAGCAGCTACGATAAAATCATGTTTGTTCTTTCGGCTAATAGTTTTAACCAGGCTTACAAGCGGATGTCGTACCTCAGGCAATATACCGATTATCGTAGGAAACAAGCCGAAATAATCCTTTCACTGAAAGACCTGATCGAGAAAAAAGTGGCCGAGCTGGAAAAACAACGGGCCATGAAACGATCGGTACTTCAGGAAAAGCAAAACGAAACTAACCAGCTAAACCGTGAAAAACAGCAGCAAAACAAGTACATCAACGAACTGAAAGGGCAACAAAACGAACTGAGAAAAAAGCTTCGTCAGCAACAACAGATTGAAGAGCAGTTGAGCCGTGAAATAGAACGGATTATTGAAGAAGAAGCCCGGAAAGCGATGCAAAAACAGGATGTCGGAAAAACAAAACAAACCGGTTCTGTATCAGGCGGAATGGCACTCACTCCCGAGCAAAAACTGGTTGCCGGCAAGTTCGAGAAGAATCGCGGACGGTTGCCCTGGCCGGTCGAGCGGGGCGTGATAACCGATCGTTTTGGCGTGCATGCCCATCCAATTATGAAAAATATCCAGATCAAAAATAACGGGATTGATATTACAACGGCCCGTGGCATGGCCGTGCGTGCGGTATTCGATGGCGAGGTTAGCCGCGTTTTTGTCGTTTCTGGCGGAAATATGGCCGTTATTGTTCGGCATGGGAGTTACCTCACGGTTTACTCAAATTTGACGAATATTCGGGTAAAAGCAGGCGAAAAAGTGACGACCAAGCAAGAGATCGGTACAGTTTACAGCGATCCGGATGATGGCAAGTCGGTGCTAAAATTCCAGATTTGGAAAGAAAATCAGAAATTAGACCCGGAAGACTGGATCGCACGATAACAATAAGCGAAAAAGGCCGGATTTTCATATGGTTCCGGCCTTTTTTGGTTTATAACGATTTGTGTTTTTACAATAAATTGGCAACTTTGGTCAGACCCTGGAGGTTTAGGAATTTAATCCGCCGGCCTTGCAAATCAATTAATTGATCTTGTTTAAATTCGGATAATAAGCGGATAACGCTTTCGGTCGCAGTCCCTACCATGTTGGCAAGCTCTTCGCGGGTCAGCGAAATCTGCAATGTGTTGGCATTGTCTAAATCAAAATTGTCTTTCAGGAGCAATAGAACTTCGGCAAGTCGTTCGCGGACTGTCTTTTGAGCAATATCAGTGATATAGTCGTTGGCCTCGCGAAGTTCTTTGCAAACGATTTGCAGCATGTGGTGAGAGAATTGCCAGTTGTTCTGGATCAGATAAAGAAGCGTTTGGTAGGGGATGTGGCTTAAAACGGCTTCTTCAATTACTTTTGCTGTCGTACAGGCTAATTCTTGACTTAATAGTGAGCGGTAGGCAATAATATCGCCTTTTTTGGCAAACCGAATTATTTGTTCTTTCCCGTCTATACCGGTCTTATATATTTTGACAATCCCTCTCGAAACGCAATAAAATCCAGTTAACCGACTGCCTTCGCGGTAGATGATGCTTCCTTTTTTGTAGAGCGAACAAGTTTTGTCGTAATTCAACTGGGCAAATTCCTGTTCGTTCAGTTTTTTGAATAGTTGGAAACCTGAAAGATCGCACTCATCTTCAGTTGGTCTTTTAATTGAACTTCTCATTTGCCCCAAAAATTTTGTGTTATTATTTGTCAATAAAAATTAATTTTAAAGATACAATGAACTTTTATATCGCAAAAACTATTTATTGAGATATTTATATACAATTGATAAAAGCACAGCGATGAAATAGCCATAAAAGCTGAAGCTTATACCAACCGGGAATGTATAAATGGCTATTCCATCTCGTTGAAAAACTAGTTTGAAAAACAGAAATAGATACGAAAATTGTACGGACCAACATTGAAAATTTATACGGATGAAACACTTTTTAGATTTGGCATGGAAAGAAGCGATGGCTTTTGAAGCCGATGTTGACGGGCATCAAATTGTGCTCGACGCGGCAAAAGAATCGGGTGGGGCAGATTCTGGGTTTCGCCCCAAAAAACTTATGATGGTTGCGTTGGCCGGTTGTACCGGGATGGATGTAATTTCAATTCTTCGAAAAATGAAGGTCGAACCGGAGTCTTTTCATGTGTTGATTGATGCGGATGTGGCCGATGATCACCCCATGAAATATACCGCCATGAAGATAATTTACCAGTTTAAAGGGAAGGATTTGCCCATGGACAAGCTCGAAAAAGCAGTTAAATTATCCGAAGAAAAGTATTGCGGGGTAAGCGCTGTTTACCGGCAGGCGATGCAATTAACAACCGAAATCCGGATCATAAAATAACTCGTTTCGTGAAGCGGTTTAATTTATTTCCGGAGGGCGACGAAAAAATTTTCACTCTGATGAAGATTTGCGATTTGGGAGATGAGGAGATTGTTGATAATCAACTTCCTCATCTCCATGAGTTTTATTCTATTTTTTGGATTGAGAAAGGCGAGGCGCTTCATGCTACCGATTTTGTTGAGTATTCTTTGCTGCCCGATACAATCTTGTTTGTTCCTCCCGGATTGAAACACCGCATGTACCTTGACAAATCGGTTGAGGGGAATATTCTGCTGTTTAATGAGGAATTTATACGGTACAACCGGGAAAACCACATCCCCCTGAAAGAGTATAAGTTGTTTAATAATCCGGATTACAAAAGCCTGATTGTTCTTGATCAGACAAATTGCGATCACTTCAGGAGAATAATCGATATGATTTTTAGGGAGATCAACCGGGTTGATTCCTTCAGTCAGGACGTTATTTTGAACCTGTTGCATTTGTTTTTACTCGAGTCGCGGAGGTTGTTCAATCAGCAATACCAGCCTGGCGAAAATTTGTCTGCCGAAACGCCGGATGCAACGATCATCCGTTTTAAGTCGCTGGTTGAAGACAATTATAAATCTCAGAAAAATGTTTCAGCGTATGCCGATATGTTGAGAATAAATCCTTCCTGTCTGAACGAGGTGTCAAAAAAGACAACCGGCATAACGGCCGGAGAGTTAATCAGGAACCGGGTAATTGATGAAGCCAAAAAGCTTCTTTTTGCCACCAATCAGTCGGGAAAAGAAATTGCGTTTGAACTGGGGTTCGACGATCCATCGTACTTTAGCCGTTTCTTTAAAAAGTATACCGGGCTTACCTTAAACGAATTTCGGCGTAATAGTAGAAAAAAGTACCATTAAATCCGATTTTTGTCCATTTCCACATAAGTTGCTGTCATATACTTTTGTTACTATAAATAACTAATAAAATAACAGTGTTATGAAAACAAGGAAAATCAAATTTTTAGCCTTCCTGGTTGTATTCTTTGCCTTGGCAAATTCCGTTTTTGCCGAATCGGTAAACATTAATGCTTCGGCAAGTACTGTAAAGTGGAACGGGAAAAAAGTGGGTGGTGAGCATTACGGTTCTATTTCAGTAAAAGAAGGTGTTCTCGATATTGAAAAAGGCGTAGTAACGGGAGGCACCGTGGTAATTGATATGAATTCGATGACCTGCCAGGACTTAACCGATCCGGAATGGAACAATAAGCTGATCGGGCACCTGAAATCAGACGATTTCTTTTCGGTAGCCAGCTATCCAACAGCACAGCTTGTGTTGACCAAAGCCGAAAAAAGTGGCTCAACCTATACCTTTACAGGCAACCTTACCATCAAAGGGATTACCAATCCGGTAACATTTAAGGCAAATGTAGCCAGCGATAATCGTTCTTTTAAAGGAATGATTACCGTGGACCGTAGTAAATTCAATGTCCGGTATGGATCCAAGTCGTTCTTCGATAATTTGGGAGATAAGGTGATTTCTGATGAATTCACATTGGATTTTAATCTGGTCCTTTCGAAATAAGTAAAATACGCCGTGAAAACAATTGTTCACAGAGCAGGAAGCAGGGGGCATGCCAATCACGGGTGGCTTCAGACTTGGCATACCTTCAGCTTTGCCAATTATTACAACCCCGATCGGGTTCATTTCGGAGCTTTGCGGGTTTTAAACGACGATATTATTCAGCCAGCCATGGGTTTTGGAACTCACCCTCACGATAATATGGAAATCATAACCATTATTATAAAAGGGGCGCTGGAGCACAAAGATAGCATGGACAACGGGTCGCTGATCCGGGAAGGTGAAGTCCAGGTAATGTCGGCCGGAAACGGGGTTTACCATTCCGAGTTCAACCCGTCCGGGTCAGAAGAAGTCAACCTGCTTCAGATTTGGGTTTTCCCGGACACGCAGAACGTGGAACCACGCTATGATCAGGCTCTTTTTCAGGAGGAAACCATGAATGGGAAATGGAAAAACATTGTTTCTCCGGACGGGAATGACGGGTCGCTATGGATCCATCAGCAAGCCTGGTTCTCTTTAGGCGAATTTGCCGGGAATGAAAAGGTCGTTTATCGGTTGCACAAGCCGGAGAATGGGCTATATCTGTTTGTTATTGAAGGAGAAGTAGATATTGCTGGACAGCGATTGGATCGGCGGGATGGCATCGGGATTTTCGATCCCGACCAGGAGATAAGTATTTTTTCACGAGAAAAGGCAAAACTGCTTGTTATAGAAGTTCCTGTCAGGTTTTAAGGGGTACGCAGGTTGGCAAGAAAGGAGGTCAGGAGCGGCCTCTTTTTTTATGGCCATATTTCGGAGATGGGTTGGTCGATTGGGTCGATTCGGACCAGTTTTATCTCGAAATCAGTTTGTTGTTGCCCTTTAACCTCGAAAATAGCTTTAAAATTCTGGGTCCCGATTTGCTTCATTTTTTCTTCTAATTCAGGGATGCTGTTGGGATCGGTCAGGAATTTTACCGAAGCAATATTGCCAACGTCCGAATCGCAAAGCAGGAACATGACTTTTCGGCCATCGCTGGTTTGAAAATGAATCAGCGGCGCATATTCATATTGCAGATAACCATCCGAATGGTTATTGAAGTTGATGGTAGTGTCCTTGGTTTGATATTCATAGGTTGTGTGGTCCAGATGGTAAATGAGCCCGGTTTTTTCGATCGTTTTTTTCAGGAAACGAAGGGTTTTGATCGATCCGATAAAAATGAGATGATGCTTTTGCGTGTCTTCCCAGCGCAATTGCGAAGAGTATTTCATGTCGATATCCTGAATGCTCCCTTTGAACATGTTCATGACCCGGAACAGGCCGATGGGTGCTTGGTTGTTAATGTATGTGACGCTTGATTCGTCGATGGTCCCGATCAGCTCCGGGTGATCGATCAGCAACCGGTCGAAATCTTCGGAAGAGTTGATGTGGTTGTCCCTGCAGGTCCCGATTTTACCTGTTGCAATAGGTCCCCGAAAAAAATAATGATCGCCCAGAACCAGTAAAACCGGGTATTTATTATCCGGGAAACCGTTCCAGAGCGCCGACTTGGGTGAGCGTGGGCTGTTCCGGAAAACAAGCATAAAAATAGAAAGGACAAGAATTAAAATACTGAATATGAACAGGGCAGGGGATAGGCTGTATATTTTTTTCTGAACTTCCTTTGCTCTCAGAAACTTGAATTCAACGACATATTTTCCCTTTGGAATCTCAATTCTTATCGAGTCTTCTTTCCCTTCCTGCTTGTAATATTCTTTCAGCTTGTTCCGAAGATTGAAAATATAAACCCGTACATTAAAGTCTTTTTCCTGGTCGGCTTTTTTCCCAAAAACATCAAAAGCAATTTGGTATTCTTTGGGCGTTTCACCTTTGAGAGAGCAGTTTACCAAATAATTCAACAGGTCTTTATTGGTCCCTGATTTGGCAAAGGTCTTGCTGTTTAGCAATTTATCAAGCGCTTCGGATATTTTTTTGTGATCACGCATTAACCAACTGTAAATGAGGTTTGTTAAAAGAAAAATTAACGATCAAATTACGTGTTAAAATACGATTCTTTTTTTGATTTTGGCCGTATAACCTACCTTCAGGCTAAAACAAACTTTAAATCCTTTTTAAACGAAAACTTATGAGCACTTCGAATCTGAGCCGCCGTAAATTTTTAGGCGCAACCGGCACCATTGCTGCCGGGGCCATGTTGTTGAACCCAATCGAATCTCTTGCTTCAAATATGAAAGCCGGGGCTAAGCAGAAACTGGCCATGGTTGGAACTGGCCACCGAGGAACTTCGTTTTGGGGCCAGAACATTGTAGCGCGCTATTCCAACGAAACAGAATTTGTGGGTTTGTGCGATATTAATCCGGGCCGGTTAGCCTTTGCTAAAGAATTCATGGGCGTTTCGTGCCCGGTTTTTACCGATTTTGAAGAAATGGTCCGTACCACCAAACCCGATACGGTGATTGTAACCACGGTCGATGCCACCCATCATCAGTTCATCATCAAAGCCCTCGAAATGGGTTGCAATGTGATTACAGAAAAACCGCTGACCACGGATGAAGATAAATGTCGGGCGATTTTAGAGGCAGAGAAAAAGACAGGAAGAAAAGTGATTGTTGGGTTCAATTATCGCTGGGGTATCCAGTTTACCAAGCTGAAAGAATTGTTGGCTGCCAAGCTGGTTGGGAAAATTACTTCGGTCGACTTTCACTGGTACCTGAATACCTTTCACGGAGCCGATTATTTCCGTCGCTGGCATGGCGAACGCAAATACAGCGGGACTTTATTGCTGCACAAGGCAACACACCACTTCGACTTGCTGAACTGGTGGATTGATTCCGACCCGGTTGAAGTTTTTGCTTACGGAAAACTGGAGCACTATGGGCGAAACCATGAATTCCGCGGGCTGAATTGCCGAAACTGTGCCTATACCGACAAGTGTAAGTTTTATTGGGACATTCGGAAAGATGAACGGTTGTATAAATTGTATGCCGAAAATGAAAAATACGATGGTTATTTGCGCGACAACTGCTTGTGGCGAAATAATATAGATATTTACGATAAGATGGCTGTTCAAATTCGCTATGCCAATGATGTTCAGGTTAGCTATTCCCTGACAACTTATTCTCCGTACGAAGGGTGGCGAATCGCCTTTAATGGTATGGATGGCCGTATTGATTCGTGGGAAGGCATTCCGTGGCGAAGTAAGGAAAAAGTTAACCAGGCAGAGCTTCATTCAAAAGAAATGTCGCAGGGTGTAAAAGAGACCGACGAAGAATACGATGAAATAATGGTTTCTGACAACTTTGGATCGTATGAGCTGGTTAAAGTTCCCCGCGTGAAAGCCGGCCATGGCGGAGGAGATGTTCGTTTGCAAGACAAAATATTTAAAGATCCATCGATGCCTGATCCATATAAACATTCGGCCGGTACTCGCGATGGTGCTATGTCAATTATGATCGGGATTGCTGCGCGAAAAAGTATCGAAGAAGGCCGTGCTGTCAAAATCAGCGAGCTGACCGATATCCCATTGATGGCTGTCAGGCCCTAAAGTATTGCTGCTTTCATTTTGTAAAGGGACTTCATACGGGGTCCCTTTTTTATTTTGATAAAATATTGGTTCTTCACAGAAATGCGTACCTGAATAAATAAAGCAGTAAATTTAGAATAAAAAATGTCAACGAGTTTGCTCTATCATGGATTCGGTTTAACTGATCAGGAATACCTGAAAACTGAATATCGGAACGGAACGGT
>JAJUGZ010000086.1 GCA_029265715.1 Bacteroidota bacterium | reverse complement strand
GCTTGGATCAAACCTGGTTATGGTGGCAGCTCCGCTGGTTCCTTTAATCAGTGCATTCCAGTATTCCGAGACCGAATTTCCCAGTGGGGTAACGGCTCCTAATCCAGTAATTACTACTCGTTTCATTATCATTTAATTAAGTTATTGTCGTTTTATTTTGGAGTTATTTCTTCCCAAATAGACTGGTGGATGGCTTTGAAATCAGTTTTGTTCAGAATCCGCGCCAGCTGCAATCCGGCAACTAACGAGGCCAGTATGCGGAGCGCCATTTCCCGGGGCGGCATCGAAAAATGAAAAAGACCTTTTTCCCGCCCGTTTTGCAACGTGAGTTCAAGCCAGGAAACAATCCGGTCGACCATTTTTTGTAACTCTGTCCGCATCGGATCAGTCAGTGTGTTTATATCGGTACCTAACGACCCGATCAGACAAATTTTATTTTCCCGGTTGCTTTTTATATAGACTTTGGTAAACGCCTCCATTTGCTGCCACTCGTTAAAACCCCGGTTTTGCATATTTTCCACCATTTCTTCAAACCGTTGTGCATTGGTTTTTAAAATACTGAGCCCCAGATTTTCTTTGCTGGGGAAATAATAGTGCACGGCGGCATTTTTTATGCCCATTACGGTTGATATATCCTGATAACTAAACCCGTTGTATCCTTTGGTCAGGATCAGTTCCTCACCTAATTCCAGGATTTTTTCGCGTGTTACCGACATAAACTGAATATTTGTTGGACGCAAATATACTTACTAATAAGTAAAATCAAATAAAATAACGCAAAGATTTAGTGTTTGTTATGAAAAGGATATTTTTAGATGTCGTTCGGTGAATTGATCCATATCGGCGATCGGCAGGCTATGCTGTTTTTTCGCGATATTAATTTTAAGGAAATTATTTTTTGTCCTGATAAGTTATAAATTTGTGAGGCTTCACAAGGGGATCAGGCAAATTCATGTTAATTTTTTCTCTTGTGACCTTACAACGTGTCAATTTGTTAAATTGGAAAGAAGAATTTGCGGATGGTTCGAATTTTACTTGTAGAAGATAATAAAATTAACCAACGATTGGCCGGGTTCGTGTTTAAGAAGATCGGGGTGCCGTGCGATTTTGCCGAAAACGGTCTGGCTGCATTCGAGATGTTTTGCAAAAACCGGTACGACCTGATTTTTATGGACATTAATATGCCCGTGATGGATGGCATCGAGGCTACCGGAAAAATCAGGGAGTATGAGGCTGCAAATCTGGTTGCCGAACCTTGTCTGATCGTTGCGATGACTGCCAGCGACCAATCCGAACAATCTGTTTTTTTTGAGGCAGGAATGAATGAATATATTGGTAAGCCTTTTAAAGAGTCTGATATTCTGCGGTTTATTGCACAAGTTGAGAAACAGAAAGAACAAGTTTCATAGATCTGTTGCAGTTTCTTGCCTGAACCTACTCATCTATTCACACTCAGGTTGAAAATATATCCAATCGAGATTCTGAAAAATGAATTTTCCGGATAGGTTTGACTGTTGCCCATTGTTTGCGGGATATTATAAATCCAGGCGGCTTCGATATCGAAGTTTTTAAGCGACAAACTAAGCGGTAGTTGAAGTTGTACGTTCATCAATCCCCAAACGTCTTTGTAGTAAACGG
The DNA here is from genome assembly GCA_029265715.1 of Bacteroidota bacterium. Classification (GTDB taxonomy): domain Bacteria; phylum Bacteroidota; class Bacteroidia; order Bacteroidales; family Prolixibacteraceae; genus Aquipluma. The sequence goes on along the minus strand of JAJUGZ010000086.1, from coordinate 14,128 downwards.
AGTATTCCGTGTTCGTGTCCGGATCGATCAGTATTTCGTTTAGCTGAAATTCGGCCGATTCGGTTCCAAAATACAACAAGGCCTGGGGTTTCAGTTGTAGTTTACTGTAAGTGCTGAACCGGATCAGGTTTAAAAAAGCATAGAAATCCCAGGATAATTGGGTGCTGATTTCTTTGCCCAGTAGAAATGTTGAGTTAACGCGGGTTCCCAGGCTTTTGCTTTTCAGGGTAAGGCCGGTTGTTGCGCTGCTTGTAAAAAGCGGGTCAAAATCAGAGTTGCCGTTGTTGTAAAGGAAATAATCGTACGAAATACGGTAACGAATAAAATTCATTTTCTTCAAATCCTTGCTAAATCCCAGGGTGAGCACGGTTGTCCGGTACCCCGGGTCAAGCTGGCTGTACCAAGCCCCGGAAACGCCGGCAAACAGTCCGTTGGTATTCAGATAGAATAATTGTCCGGTCAGGTTATATTGATCGGCGCCAATTTCGCGTCCGGCAAAAAACGTTCGGGAATCATAGCTGGTCCGGGCATACAAGAATTGATAATTTTTCTGCGGAAGAAGCAACTTCCCCAGTTCGTCATCGCTGAAAAACAAATCCTCGAGCAGGGAGTCGATCCTAGCTTCCCGAAAACGATCGGTTATATCTGGTTTCTGAGCGACTGTATGGACTGTCAAAAAAATGAAGAGAATCAGAGGGGAAATGAATTTTTGCATATCCGGAGAATAAAGGTTAGACAATAAAAAAAGTCCGCAAATCTGTTTTCTGATCTGCGGACCAGATAGGGATTGGATTAATTTCTTCCGTGGCCGTTTCGGTATCCGGAAGCATTTTCGCCAGCCTGCTGCCGGGTTTGTTCCTGCATCCCGGACTGAACCTGTTCCTGAATACACTGCTGGAGCTGTTGTTGCGTTTGCTGTTGAACTTGTTCCTGAACAGCCGATTGGTTTTCGCAAGCTTCTGTTTGGCGGATCCGTTGCCGGAGTTGCTGTAACTGGCCTTCGGCTACACCATTGCCGTAATGGCTTTTTTGTTCAAGGCGAAACTGTTGCTGAGCTTGCAGCATTTGTTGTTGTGCTTCAGATAAAGAAGCTTTCAGGGCTGTTTGTTTCTGTTCGCGGGTCATCTGCTTGTTTTCGAGAATTTCTAATTGTTCGCTGGTCAACGACGCGCGAAAAGCAGCTTTTGTCTGAGTCATTAAAGCCTGTTGATCGGTTGTTTGATGTGTTTTCAATTGGGTGCGGTCGCGGATTTGGTCCGGAGTCCCGTCACAATCATCATTGCAGCTTCCGTCCTGAAGTTGCTGCCTGATTTGCAGTTTAGTCTGATCTCCCGTCGTTGTTTGGGCCCATGATCCGGTTGTCCAGGCCAAAACCAATGCTGTTGCAAATACTTTTACGAGTGTTTTCATAACGTATCGATTTGTGGTTTATAAATTGATTATACCCACAAACCGCACAGCAAAATTTTTACCCTACCTTTTTTGCCCGACAAATTTAAAGTGTGGGTATTGTGTAATATTTTTAATGGGGTGGGGAACTTCCCCCAAATCTTAAAAAGCAAAATTCACAAACATGGTCGGCGTAAACGGAACGGCTTCTGCGTGAAGGTCCAGGGTTGTTTCCTGATCGTCGGGGACCCGGATAAAGTTGGCATACCTCAAATTTTCGTAATCAAAAACATTCAGGATAGATATACCTGCTTCGAAACTGTATTTTTTTCGGGTCAGACGATAGGTGGCAGCCACGTCTAACCGGTGGTAATCGCGTTCGTAGTTTTCATCTCCGGAAAGCAAGGGGTCGGGAAATCCGGAGCCAAATACATAGTTGGCCGAGAAATGAAAGGGCTTGAGCGAAATAACAGTCGCAGCTTTTAGCTCGTGCCGTTGGTCGTGCAGGGCCCGTCGATATTTTTCATCCGGGAAATAGGCGAAATGTTCGAGGGTCTGGCTCAAGGTGTAGGCCAGCCAGAACGTGTTGTTCTTATAATCTTTCCGGACAAAAAAATCAATGCCCCGGCTTTTGCTCTCGCCATCATAAATCCGGCTGCCACCGGTGGTTTCGATGTACCTCGTCAGCCCGCTTGTCTTTTTTTGATATCCCTCGATATGAGCCGTCAGATTATCTTTTTGATAGGTCATTCCGGCAATGGCATGGCGGGATTTCTGGACCGGGACATGCTTGTTGTTGCAAATGGCCCATAAATACCGGTAGTTGCCCAGATCGTCGATCACCGAACTGCGGGCAATATACTGGCGGTATAAACCCCAGGCTCCGGATAATTGCAAGGTCTTATTCAGCGTTATGATTGTTGAAATCCGGGGTTGCGGATACAACTGGTTTATGTTTGTCAGGTAATCGGTTCGAAGCCCGGTTGTGAACTGAAGAAACGGTGTCGCCGAAAAATGGTCTTCTAAGTATGCATTTATCCGGGCCGCTTCTGTTTTCTGGCGAACGAGGTTAACTGCAAATGAATCTTGTTGAAAATGCGCCTGATTGTAAAATGCCCCGGCGCCAAATCCGAGGCGGTGTTTGGCCGAGACTGTTACATGGTTTTGCAGGCTCAGTTTTCCTTCGGAGATTTGGTTCTGCTGGTAATTGTTCGTATTGACGGTCCAGGCATTGCCCGGAGTCGTATTCCCGTTTCTGCCGCCGCCACTGCCGTGGCCGCTTCCGCCCGACGATTGTTGTTTGCCGGTTTGCCTGATGTTGGTCAGTTCAGTTTGCAAATCCGACCAGGCAATGGTCAGTTCCGATCGTCCTCCGTTTTTCCAGCCTTTGTTGTAAATGGCTGAAGCCCCGGTTTGCAGGTTGTTCTCCCGGTCATCGTAGGCCGCCAGGTTGGCTTGGCGTGTTTCATACTCGAGCGAATAGGAGAAGTGGTCGTGACCCTGCATAAAACTCAAGCTGTAGGAATCGCTTTGGCTCGCTTTCCCGGAAAATTTCAGGTTCAAATCCCTGAAATTGTAATCTGGGAAAATATAGCGGTCGACGGTCGAACCATTTCCGGCGCGGCCCCGTGTCCCCAGCGATATCTGACCGGTTTCGTACAGCTCGTAGTAGGTTTGCCTGATGGCCATCTGCAGAGAGGCGCTGTGAGCAACAGGCAGGCTGAACAAGCTATTCAGGGTCATGTTGTTTACACTGGCTTTTAAATGGACATTGTCTGTGTCGCCGTCGGCTCCGGTAATGTTTACAATTCCGCCTACCCGTTCGCCGTATTCGGCAGGAAAACCACCTTTCAGCACCAGGATATCCTTGGCCAGAAACGGGTTCACGGCGCTGATGTTGTCGTTGAAGTTTTTCATTCCGAAGAGTGTAAAGCCGTCCAGCAAAACCTGGCTTTGTCCTTCATAGCTGCCCCGGATAATCAGGTCGTTCGATTGTTCGCCAGCCGCCAAAATTCCGGGCTGCAGCCGTAATAAGTTGAATACCGAATTGTCGCCATAGCCAGGCAAATACTCGGCTACCTGTGGGTTCAGGCGCAACACGCCGGCAGCGCTTCCGGCTTGAAGCGACTTGACAACTTTAAGCCCTTTTACCTGAATTTCGCTTAGTTTGTAAGTGAATGGTTTCAGCAACAATTGCTTCCGGGAGCCCGCTGTTAAAAGCGTATCCAACAGGTAATATCCCAGGTAGGAGGCCTGGACCCGGAAAAGACTGTCCTGGGTGGAAACAACAGTGAAGTTTCCGTGCTGGTCGGTAATCGCATTGCCGCTGTTTATCTGCAGATGCGCGTAGGGAAGGGTTTCTCGGGTGGTAAAATCAGATAGCTGACCGGAGAGCCGGAATGACCTCGTTGGGGGAACGTTTATCCGGGGATAGATCAGGAAAACCGGGCCGCTTTTTTCGTAAGTCAACGGAAAATCTTTTAGCAAACAATCCAATGCTTTTTCCGGAGACGGAAACTTATTCTTGACCGTGACCCGGTATTGCGACAGTCGGTTGTCGTCGAACGAAAACTGGATGTTGTACCGGTCACGAAGTTCAATCAAGGCCTGGTTCAGGGGTTTGTCCTGAAAAACAAGTTCAAGTTCCTGGGAAAATCCCCACAAACCTGAAAGCAGAAACCCGATTATCAAAATGTACTTTCGCAAAGGCATTATTTGTTTTGAGAAACCCGAAACTGTCCGGGTTTTATTTGCTCAAAGTTAAGGCTAAAAGGCCGGCAAACATAGGCTAAAACTTGTTCAGGTGTTTGGGTTTTGCTGAAATTTCCACTGTAGGTAAGGCTCAGGCTTTCTTCATATTGAATGCTGATTGCATATTGCCGTTCAATTTCCCGGAATACTTCCCGGATCGGGGTGGCCGTGAAAATGAACTGATTGTTTATCCAGGCCGTTTCGTTTTCGGCTACCATGTTTCTGACCTGAAAACTGCCATCGAGCCATTCGGCTTTTTGGTTTGCCTTGATAATGGTTTCGTGCTTTTTTTCGGGATCGGTCACACGTACTTTCCCTGAAAGGCAGGCAACCCGGTAGCTGTTTTCGCGGGCATATATATTGAAGCTTGTGCCCAGAACCTGCGTTGTTCCGTTTGTTGAAGCAACGGTGAATTTCCGGCCTTTCTCAACCTTGAAAAAAGCTTCTCCTTCAAAGGCCAGTTGCCGTGAGAAACGCCACCAGTATGGATGAACGGTGATTTTTGATTCGGCATTTAATTGCACGGTCGACCCGTCAGGAAGGGTTACCAGTTGATGTTCGGCCTGCCGGGTAATGAATGTGGTTGTATAAAAGCGCATGACCCCGCTGATGCTGAAAATCAGAACGAACATGGCTGCTATGGCCCATTGCAATGCCGGGCGGTACCCAATAGTGATTGCCTGCTTTTGGGATTCCCGGGCAAGTCCGGAGACCATTTGCTGCCAGATTTCTTCTTTCGGGCGGTCCCATTTTATGGTCAATTTATCCGATATCCGGGTAAAATCTTCCGGCGTATTTGTTGGTTGTTTTATGGATTTCTTTTGTGCATTCATCTCGTCCTTAGATTTTCTTTTAATGTTGCCAATGCCTTGTTCATCCGTTTTTCAACGGCTTTGATGCTAATATTCAGCCGTTCTGCAATTTCGTGGTACTTTAATTCGTCCATGCGGCTCATCAGGAATACAACACGCTGTTTTTCTGATAACCGGGCCAAGGCCTTTTCATACGTTTCCTTCAGTTCGTTGTACTGGATTTGTTCGTCTGGCGGGATTTCCTGCAGGTCGAATTCAATCTTTTTCCGGTAATTCAGTTCCAGTATGTGCCGGCGGTACCGGCTTACAAACAGGTCGGATGCTATTTTGTAAAGCAGCCCAACATTTTCGTGCAGCCGAAATTCAACCTGCTTCTCCCACAACCGCATGAACACATCCTGCGCCAGGTCGGTCGAAAGCTCGCGATCGCCCGAACGATAGAAAAGGTAATTTCTGATGGCATCGAAATAGTTGTCAAACAGTGATTTAAATTCCTGCGTTGTCAAATCTCAAAACGTTTTTCTGATCAGTTAATTTTCGTTTAGCGCATCCGTAACAAAACCCAAATAAGTTAAGGATTTCTGTTCATTTCAACTTTAATCCGAGCAATTTAAAATCTACCCTACCTTTCGTAAAAAAAAAGTTGGTGTAGTTAATTTTCGTGTGCCCGGGGAAGTTCTTTGTTATAAAAAAGTTTCCCTTTGGTGGCCGGCCTGAATAGATTTCCCTAAATACATTAATTATTCTATTTTTGCAGCGCTTAAAAAAATGCGTTCATGAGTTTCGAATCAGAAATAAACAGGCGGCGTACATTTGCCATTGTGAGTCACCCCGATGCAGGGAAAACAACCCTGACCGAAAAGCTGTTGCTGTTCGGAGGGGCTATTCGTGTGGCTGGCGCCGTAAAGAGTAACAAAATCAAAAAAGGGGCTACATCCGACTTCATGGAAATCGAGCGGCAACGTGGTATTTCGGTTGCCACGTCGGTCATGGGTTTTGAATACGACGGTTACAAGGTAAATATCCTGGACACGCCCGGCCACCAAGACTTTCAGGAAGACACTTTCCGCACGTTGACCGCGGTCGACAGTGTTATTATTGTAATTGATGCGGCCAAGGGGGTTGAGCCGCAAACCGAAAAACTGATGAACGTATGCCGGATGCGTAAAACGCCGGTGATTGTCTTTATCAACAAACTCGACCGGCCTTCGAAAGATATTTTCGAGCTGCTCGACGAAGTTGAAAATCAATTGAAAATTAAAACGAACCCGCTGAGTTGGCCGATTAACAGCGGCCCTGATTTTAAAGGGGTTTACAATATTTTCAATAAAAGCCTGAAGCTGTTCAAACCAAGCGTTCAGGAAATTGAAGAGGGTATTGCTTTTGACGATATTCACAACCCCGAACTCGAAAAGCACATCGGAGGTGATGCTGTGCAGTTGCGCGAAGAACTCGATTTGGTTTATGGCGTGTACCCTGAGTTCGACATTGATGCTTATCTGGCCGGCGATCTGGCCCCGGTTTTCTTTGGCAGCGCCCTGTATAATTTTGGTATTCAGGAACTGCTCGATACGTTTGTGCGCATTGCGCCCTCGCCGAGGCCAAGCCATACCGAAGAGCGCACAATCGATCCGTACGAAGATAAATTCACCGGCTTTGTTTTTAAGATACATGCCAACATCGACCCAAACCACCGCAGCCGCATTGCTTTTGTGAAAATCTGTTCCGGAAAATTCATCCGGAACAACATGTATAAAAATGTGCGGACCGATAAAACCTTCCGTATTTCGAGCCCGACTGCTTTTATGGCCGCCCAGAAAGAAGTGATCGACGAAGCTTATCCGGGCGATATTATTGGCGTTCCGGACACCGGCAACCTTATAATTGGGGATACGCTGACCGAAGGTGAAAATATTCATTTTAAAGGTCTTCCAAGTTTTTCTCCAGAGTTGTTCCGGTATATTGAAAATGCCGACCCGATGCGCTCGAAGCAGCTTGAAAAAGGAATTGACCAGTTAATGGAAGAAGGGGTAGCTCAGTTGTTTGTCAGCCAGTTTAACGGGCGGAAAATCATCGGAACGGTAGGGCAGCTTCAGTTCGAGGTCATCCAATTCAGGCTCGAGCATGAGTATAATGCGAAGTGTCGTTTCGAAATGCTGTCGATGTACAAAGCCTGCTGGGTTGAAAGCGATAACCCAAAAGCCCTTGAAGAATTTAAAAAGCGTAAACATCAGAAGATGGCGAAAGATAAACGTGGGCGGGATGTGTTTATGGCTGATTCTCAATTTATATTGGATATGACCCAGAATGAGTTTAAAGATATCCGGTTCCATTTTACCTCCGAGTTTTAGCCGAAAGTGAGAGGTTCATTTATTATCAAGCCTGAATTGGTTACCCGAACCAACGATTCAGGCTTGATCTGTTTCCGGGGATGGATGGTGGTTGCTTTTTCCCGGAAGCAGATTTTTCGGTTTGTATGGATTGATTCGTTACTTTTAGGCTCCAACAAAAAACATTGATCCTATGCGACGATTTATTTCTGTATGTTTCGGCCTCCTATTTTTGGTGTCGTGCCAGACTAAGTATAGCGGTGAAAAAGCAATTACTTATCAGAACATTGAAAAACACATTGCCGAGTTGTCGGGCGATCAGTACAAGGGAAGAAAGCCCATGTCGGATACTGAAGAAATAACTATCAATTACATTGCCGGGCAAATGCAGGAAATTGGCCTTGAACCGGCCTGTAATGGCAGTTATTTTCAGGAAGTTCCTTTGTTGTCGGTATTTTCAGACATGTCGGAAACCTTGAATTTTGACACGCCGAAAGGGAAATTGCAGCTCCGGAAGATGGAAGATTATGTGTCGTTTACCCGCCGGATGGATTCAATTTGTTCGTTGGATGTATCGGAGCTTGTTTTTGCCGGATTCGGGATTACTGCCCCGGAATACGGGCGCGACGATTTTCAGGGAATGGATCTAACCGGGAAAACGGTGCTGGTTTTTGTAAACGATCCGGGATACGGAACATCGGAGGCTTACTTCAAAGGCAATACCATGACTTACTATGGGCGCTGGACCTATAAGTTTGAGGAAGCGGCCCGCCGTGGGGCAAGAGCTTGCCTGATTGTACACGAAACAGGTCCGGCCGGATATCCGTGGTCGGTTGTCCGGAATAACGGAGAAACAACCAAACTTTATTTACAGGATGAAAATGGGTATCAAGACCGTTGTGCATTGGAAGGTTGGATAACTAAAGAATCGGCTGAAAAACTTTTTGCGGATTGCGGGTTGACATTCGATCAGGCCAAACAAATGGCCTTGAAGCCGGATTTTAGGCCGATTTCGTTGAAGGCGACTGTTTCCGGAACATTGAGGAATAAATTTTCTGAGAATCTTTCCCACAATGTTTGCGGGTTTATTCGTGGCAGCAAATATCCGGACGAAGTGGTGGTTTATCTGGCGCATTGGGATCATTTGGGTATTGGGACCCCGGTTCGGAACGACAGCATTTACAATGGCGCTACCGACAATGCCAGCGCTGTTTCGTGGATGCTCGAAATAGCCCGGGCATTTAAGCATTCCGCAGTTCCTGAAAGATCGGTGTTATTTGTGTCGGTTACCGGAGAAGAATCGGGCTTGCTGGGTTCTGAGTTTTATGTAAATAATCCGTTTTTTCCAATGAATAAAACAGTGGCCTGTATCAATACCGATGTCAATTTATTTCTTGGTAAATACAGGGATGTGACCATAACCGGTTTTGGTCAGTCGGAACTGGATGAGTGGGTGAGGGAAGAAGCTGAAAAAGCCGGACGTTATATTGCCGCCGACCCTAATCCGGAGAATGGCATGTATTTCCGCTCCGATCAGTTTCCGTTTGTAAAAGAAGGTGTTCCGGCCATATTCTGTAAAGGATATGTCGAGGCCGAAAAGTATGGCAAGAAAGAAACCATGAACCTCATCGATAACTATTGGAAAGAGGTCTATCATACGCCGTTTGACGAATATCACAGCGAAATGGCTGATTTATCCGGATTGGTTGAGGATGCCCGCCTGATGTTTCGGGTAGGTTGCAATTTAGCCAACACAAGAGCTTGGCCCGGATGGAATGCCGGGTCTGAGTTTAAAGCGGTGCGTGACCGCTCGTTGAACTTCAGTCGTTGAAAATACCGATAAATTTTTCGCCCGACGATTTGCTGTAAGCGCGAAACATTCCGGGGGTATTGAATTCCATCGCGATATTTCCCTGACGGTCGAGTGCAATCACGCCGCCTGTCCCGCCTATCTGTGAGAGTTTGTCGATTTCGGCCCGGCATGCTTGCTGTACGGTTAGTTGGCGGTATTCCATCAGGGCCGAAACATCGCGGGCAAACCCCAGTCGGATGTAGTATTCGCCATGGCCGGTACACGATACGCCGCAGGTTTGGTTGTTGGCGTAAGTTCCGGCTCCAATAACGGGCGAGTCGCCAATGCGGCCAAATTTTTTGTTTATCATGCCACCCGTTGAGGTACCGGCCGTAATATTTCCGTAGGTGTCAAGCGCAACGCAACCCACGGTTCCGTGTTTGTCGTTGATGGTTTGTTCTCGTTCTTTTTTCAGGAGTTCATTCAGCGAGTTTTTCTGTTTTTCGGTTATGAAATAGCTGTTCCTGACCATTTCAAGACCTTGTTGCCGTGCAAAGTCAGAAGCTCCGTTGCCGCTTAAAAACACATGTTCGGAATGTTCCATGACTGCCCGCGCCGCACTGATGGGATTTTTAATCTCTTTCACGCCACATACGGCGCCAGCGCTCAAATCAGCCCCTTGCATGATCGATGCGTCTAACTGAGCGGTTCCGTCGTGGGCCAAAACGGCGCCCCGCCCGGCATTGAATAGTGGCGAATCTTCCAGTACCCGGATCACCTGTTCGACGGCATCGAGCGATTTGCCGCCATGAGCCAGAATTGAATCACCTTTCCGGAGCGCTTTATCCAGCGTTTTCACATATTTCTTCTGAACATCTTCCGGCATTTTTTCCCGAACCATCACTCCGGCGCCACCATGGATTACCAGCGCATAATTTTGTTTTGTCTGGGCATATCCGGAGAGAACGAAAAATAAAATAAGAAGGGGCAGCAGGGTTTTCATGATCTCTTGGATTTGTGATTTTAACCAAAGCTATGAAAATTTCATGAATCGGGGAATGACTTTGGGTTGTGCTATCCTTTTCTCCCGGAAACAGAACAAGATTTGTTTTTTGTTGTTAAAACTAAAACAGGCTTAACGGAAATACCAATCGACTATGGCGAGATATTCAATCAAGGACCTGGAACACCTGTCGGGCATTAAGGCACACACGATACGTATTTGGGAGAAGCGGTACAACTTACTTTCCCCGGAACGGACAGATACCAATATCCGGTATTATTCTGACGACGATTTGAGGCACATCCTGAATGTGGCCATGCTTGTTAAGCACGGCTATAAAATTTCAAAGGTCGCCCGGTACGATGGCGAGAAACTTCAGGGCGAAGTACTTCGGATTAATCAGCAAACCCTGAGCGTTGAGGAGCAGATAAACCGGCTTGTTGTGGCTATGGTTAATTTTGATACGCTGAATTTTGAAAACTTGCTAAATCAGTTCATTGATCAACTTGGATTTGAAGAGGCCATGCAGTTGGTTATTTTTCCGTTCTTTCATAAAATCGGGCTATTCTGGCAGGTTGGTTCAATTTATGCAGCCCACGAACATTTTGTGTCGAATTTGGTTCGGAATCGTCTTATCAGGGAAACTGTTCTGGTTTCTGATACCGGAAAAAGTATCTTGTTTTTCTTGAGAGAAGGCGAGTGGCACGAGCTGGGACTGCTGTTTTACAATTATGTAGCAGCCAGCGATGGTCTTCGAAATATCTATCTGGGACAGAGCTTACCGCTGGCTGATTTATGTTCGATTGCCCAGCGATATAAATTTGATTATTTGTGTACTTGGTTTGTTCAGTCGATCGAGCCGGAAGAACTATGCCAATATTTAAGTGACCTGGCCCAGCTATTCCGATCGGCAACGGTTCTTATATCCGGGAGCCAGCTCGACGGGTATCGGTTTAAACTCCCGGCAAATGTCCGGATTGTTAAAGATGCAGCCGATTTTAAAAAAGCAATCCGGTAGCCCGAATTGACCGGCTCCGGTTTGACATTCAGCTTCAAGATCGAAGGTGCCTACATGCTATACAAAACAGCAAAGAAGTGGGTGATTGTCCCGGCCAAAACAAACAGGTGCCAGATGCCGTGCCCGTAGGGTAGTTTTCGCCATAAATAAAACACAACCCCGATGGTGTACGAGAGTCCGCCAATAACCAGGAAAATCAGACTGACAGCCGGAATGACCTGAAGGATTTTGGGTGTAGCGACAACAAACAGCCAGCCCATCAGCAAGTAAATGGCCACCATCAGGTTTTTAAATTTATGCAGGAAGATGAGCCGGATAATTCCGCCAATAACAGCCAGTCCCCAGACAACCCCGAACAAGCTCCAGCCCCATGGCCCGCGAAGGTTTGTTAGTACAAATGGGGTATAGGTACCGGCAATTAGCAAAAAAATAGAAGCATGGTCGATCCGGGCAAAAAAGTTCTTTATGCGTTCGCGGGTAAAACTGTGGTAAAGTGTCGACGCCAGGTATAACAAGAACATGCTTGCCCCAAAAATAGAGAAACTTACCAAGTGCCAGATATCTCCCAGATAGTAAGCTTTCCTGACCAGCACTACCAGCCCGACCAAGCTTAAAAGAGCACCAATGCCATGGCTGATGCTGTTGAAAATCTCTTCGCCCAGCGAAAGGGTCCTGTATTTTGCGGTTGACTTTTTCATAGCTTTTTTAACGATCGACGGACAAATTTCGTATTAATTTTTTATTTCTTATTGGCAAAAAAGGTTGAGGTCTGCATTGGGACGACAAAAATAATACGACCCGCATTGCCTTTCGTTTTTAATGGAAGTTTGTGCGTTGCCTCCCGGAGATTTTATTGCTCTTGAGTTTTTGTTTCGATCAGGTATGAATTACGTTCGCTGGAGCTGCGCGATACCAGTTCGGCCAGGAAACCAGCCAGGAAAAGCTGTGTTCCAAGGATCATGGCAGTCAGGGCCAGGTAGAAATACGGACTTTGGGTAACCCGTGGCGCGGCAATATTTTGCCAGGTTGCGATCAGTTTTTCGGCCCCGACCCAAATGGCTGCGGCCAAACCCAGCAGGAACATCAATGTTCCCAAGACTCCGAAAAAGTGCATGGGGCGTTTGCTGAATTTCGAGATGAAAATAACCGAAAGCAAATCGAGCGGGCCGCGAATAAAGCGTTCGAGCCCAAATTTGGTAACACCGTATTTGCGTTCCTGGTGGGCAACCACCTTTTCTCCAATTTTTTTAAAACCAGCCCATTTGGCCAGGACTGGGATGTAACGGTGCATTTCGCCATATACTTCGATGCTTTTTACCACTTGTTTCCGGTAGGCTTTCAGTCCGCAGTTAAAATCATGGAGCTTGATCCCCGACATCCGGCGGGCTGTCCAATTGTAGAACTTGCTCGGGATATTTTTCGACAGGATTGGATCGTGCCGCTTCTTCTTCCAGCCCGAGACAAGGTCGAACTTTTCTTCAGTGATCATCCGGTATAATTCCGGAATTTCGTCCGGGCTGTCCTGAAGGTCGGCATCCATTGTAATGACCACTTCGCCCTGAGCTTCGCGAAAACCGCAAAACAGTCCGGCCGATTTTCCGTAGTTTCTCCGGAATTTAATCCCCTTCAACGAGTTATTCCGGTTTGCTAACTCTTCGATCACGTTCCATGAGCCATCGGTGCTCCCATCATCAACAAAAATGACTTCGTATGAAAACCGGTTGGCCAGCATGACCCGTTCGATCCAGGCAGCCAGCTCCGGAAGCGATTCGGCTTCGTTATAAAGAGGTATTACTACGGAAATATCCATGGTTCAGTCTTATTCTTCGGTTTTGATTTCTTCCATAGCCTGTTCGAATTCGTCTTCGTTTGGCTGTCGTTTAACAAAAATTGAAGTGATCAAAGATATAATTGTTCCGATTAAGACATACGAAAAAACACCACTGATTGCCATGATTACCGGGGTCATCATTTTTTCAGACATGGCCATGGCCGCTTCAACCTGGTCTTCCGACATGCCTCTGGCAAGCAGGATTTCTTCTTGTGCCGCCTGAACTTCTTTCAATAACCCCGGGTCAATGAATTTGTAGAGGACCAGAGTGTAGATTGCTGTTAAAAAGCCAACGCAGGCAGCCACTATAACCCCAAAACCAACCGCTTGCCCGTACGAAATAGCGCCTCCTAATTCTTTGTTCCGGTAGGTTAGCTGAGTTAAATAGATCCCGACGATGAGCAGGGCAAAATTAACGTACCCAAGAACTGTATTGGTTAGGAGCCCGCCAACATACAAGATAACCGAGTAGAGGATTAAGACAATTGCCAGATAGAGCCCATAGGTCATTGCTGATTTCCAACGTGTTGATTTTTGATCCATAGTCTGTCGTATTAAATAGGAAAACAAATATATTCGATTTTAGCGTGAATGCGGCTGAAACGGGCATTATTCTTGGTTTTCCGTGAAAGGTAAAAATTTTTCAGGAAATATTTGACTGACCATTAACCGATTAGTTTTTCAGGTTGCGAAAAAATTACAGGGTGCCCGGGATTTCGTTTGGAGGTATATCAATTTTTTCTACTTTTGTCGCCGGGTAAGTCCTGTACGACCAGCTCCTGCTGAACTCCCCCAGGATCGGAAGGTAGCAAGGGTAGGTGGTTGTAGCGGTGCGATACAGGTAGCTTACCCACTTTTATGAAATCTTGCCGAATTAGCTCAGTTGGCCAGAGCACGTGATTTGTAATCTCGGGGTCCACAGTTCGAATCTGTGATTCGGCTCACAAGCGAAGGTGAGGAAATTAGAAAAGTAACCGGGTTGAGTTGATATCTTACCGGGGAAAATTTCCAAATAAGTTCTGAAGATATTGACGAATGAAGAAGACGGGTGACAGAATTTCCTGTCATTTTAATTTTCGCTCATTCAAGATTGGGGAGATACCAAAGTGGCCAACTGGGGCAGACTGTAAATCTGCTGGCGTACGTCTTCGTAGGTTCGAATCCTGCTCTCCCCACAAATAATTGCGGGAGTAGCTCAGTCG
>JAJUGZ010000094.1 GCA_029265715.1 Bacteroidota bacterium | reverse complement strand
TATATGGAAAACTACCATCGTCATTTTTGCCACGAATGGCAACGGTATGCCAGCTATTTCCTGCATTATTACTGGGCTGAGAAACGAGGAATCGATGTAATTGGCAAGATCTGGCGCGAAGCGGTAAGCCCCGAAGACCCGGTCCAGGCCTATATGCGCCTGTTCGGACTGAGCGTTGACCAAATGAATGCCGAACTGTACGACGCTGCGGCCCACATGGTAACCTGGGATTTGGATGCCATCCGCTCCTATGGTGCCGATTACATCGGCAAGTTTACCTACAAGTTCTACCCGTTGGAAGACGGAAGCTACCAGGTTGCATACAGCCGCTGTCCCGGATCGACCGGCTACAATGTCATCCCATTAAACGTGCCGGCTGCCGGAACTGTAGTTTCGACCAGGTTTACCGCCTTAGCCCCGGGTTCACCCCTGGCTCCCGGCGACCCGGGAACTTATACCGATACCGAAACTTCGCTTTCGAAAACTACTTACAACAACGGAACGCTCACCCGTTCCGGCTGGCGTTATGGGTATGTGGCGCTGCTTGAAAACGGACAGCGTATCTACGGAGAGATGAACCGAAAAACATCAGCCGATATCGAATTTACCGTGCCGTCGGGTTGCTCAAAGCTTTGGCTGGTTGTACTCGGAGCGCCCTCAACCTATTCGGCACAACCCTGGGACGAAAAAGAAAGCGACGACGACCAGTGGCCGTACAAGGTTAAATTCACCAATACCGATTTGTTGGGTAACATTACCATCGACCCGAATGCAACGCCTCAAAACCTGACTTTGACCTACGACATCTCATTCAACGCCGATGCTTCGGCCTATTCAGGAACAACCGTGAACCTGAACAGCAACGGCGATGTCACCAAAGTAGCCCAGGCCCTGTCGTTGCAACCATCGGCCATAACTGCGGCCATGCTGGCTGCCAAAGCTACGCCCCAGGAAGGGAAAATTGCCTTTGCCGCGGTGGGACCAAACGGCTCGCTCAACTACAATACAACAGCCAACGGACTTGGATTCTGGTTCGACAGCACTGGGAATGTAATTAGCTGGGGAAGCACGAACGACAGCAAGATATTCTCCGAATTCTCCGCATCAAATTTCGAGTTTACCATCGGACAATATCCGGGCAAAAGCAAGGCCGGCGACAAATACACCGTCAGGGAAGCTTTTGTCTATACCAAAAACGGAACGCAGTACGTGGTTACATTTGTATTTAATGTGACGATAAAATAGGTATGCTAAGCCTGACAGGTTTTAAAAACCTGTCAGGCTTAATTTAAAGGTATGAAATAGCCATACTTTGAAAATTTATACAGATGAGACCGCATATCCTGCTGATTATTTGTCTGCCGTTATTGCTTCTGAATAGTTGCTTTTTCACTGATCGGTCCGAAGAAGATAACCCGGGAACAACCACCATCGATAGTTTTGAGGTGGCACAAATAAGCATTGTCACCGAAAACTCTGCGCCGGTTACATCCAGAGAAACTTACGTAAATTGCTCGGTCTCGGTCACATCGGCCACCCAACAATGGAACTATGCCGGTACGGGGGGCATTCGCGGAAGAGGTAACTCAACCTGGCTTTGGTACCCGAAAAAACCATACCGGGTTAAGCTGAACGAAGCTGCTGGAATATTGGGATTGAAACCAGACAAAGACTGGGTTTTACTGGCCGATTACCGCGACCCGACCCACCTGATGAACACCTTTGCGTTTACCGTGGGGCGTGGCCTTGGCTTGTCCTGCACCAATCATGTCAGGTATGTGGAAGTGACGCTCAACGGGGACTATATCGGGCTGTATGTTTTAACCGAGCAGGTGGAACAAGGCAGCAACCGTGTGGCAATTTCGCCCACCGAAGGACTGCTTCTCTCCCTGGACGCTGACGACGGCCCCGACCTGTCGCCAAATGCAACCGACAATTTTTGGTCGTCGGTATATCAGATGCCGGTCTGTGTAAAGAGTCCCAAGATCACTTCGACGGCTCAGCTTTCGGCCATCCGAAGCAGCTTTGCCCAACTGGAAAGCGCAATCCGGAATGCCAACTACGATGCCGTTGAAAAGCTGTTGGATATCCAATCGTTCATTGACTACATGCTGATTCAGGAGCTGGTCTATAACGTAGAGGTAGCTGCCCCACGCAGCATTTTTCTGTACCGCGACATCGACGGGCGTTGGAAAATGGGGCCACTCTGGGATTTCGACGCCGGGTTCGATTTTGACTGGTCGACCATGTACACCGGGCACAATTACTTTACCAGCTACAAAGAACTGGTGTTGGGGACTAACCCGGTAAACCATACGCAAGGGTACGTTGTACCGTCGTTTTTCACCGATTTGTTCCGGAGTAAACGGTTTGTGAGTGAATACAAAGCCCGATGGCTGGCCATTAAAGACCAGATTATGGGCGAATATTGGGCGACCACTCAAAAATATGCCGATAACATTTCGGAGGCGATGGCCCGCGATGCAGCCCGTTGGCCGATCGGGAAAAATTACACCACGGAAACAGTGAAAATGAAACAGTGGCTGACAAACCGGGTTAGTTACCTGTCAACGGTCATTGCAAATTATCCGGCAGGGACCAACTAATATGAATTGTATAACAACGTATGAAAAAAATCACACGCTTAACTTGGGGAACGATTCTTTGTGGTTTGTTTCTGATTGGCAGGGTAGCGGCACAGCCCGACACACCAACCGGAAATCCGTTGCTGCCCGGGTATTTTGCCGATCCGACCATTAAAAAGTTTGGAGATACTTACTATATCTACGCCACAACCGACGGCATTAAACTGGCCTCGGGCGAACCATCGGTCTGGATCAGCAAAGACTTTGTAAACTGGTTCAACTACAAACTCGACCTGAAAGTCCCCGAAGGCCTGACCAATTGCTGGGCCCCGGATGTTATTCAGGCCGCCGATGGTAAATACTACTATTTCATGGGCAACTGCCAATTCGGGTGCAATATATATGGGTATGTTTCCGACTCGCCTATGGGGCCGTTCTCCCCGATCAATCAGGGGAAGGCAGTGATACCGGCCGGCACCGCCTGCCCGAATTTACCGGCGCTCGATGCCCAATATCTGGTTGACGACGATGGCTCGGTTTATGCTTACTTCGGAACCTGGTGTACTTCGTTCGGGGGAATGGGGTTCGTCCAGGTCGATCCGTCCGATATGTCGACCATCCTGAAACAGCGGTTCATCCCGATCGGAGAAATCCCACAGGCATTCGAAGCTGCCTACCCCATTAAACGAAACGGCAAGTATTTCCTGATGTATTCATCCGGAGACTGCCGATTGAGTTCGTATGCCGTGCATTACTCGGTAAGCAACCGCCCCGAAGGCCCTTTTGTTCCGGGGAAAAACAACCCGGTCCTGTCGACCAGTGCCGACGGGTCGGTTGATGGCCCCGGCCATCATTCCATCCTGAAAGAAGGCGACGAGTATTACATCGTGTATCACCGCCACGATAACCCGCACAGCACCAACGGCGAGTTTCGCCAGGTTTGCATCGATAAACTGGTATTTTCCGACAGCCTGACCATCGAAAAGGTTCAACCCACACACTCAGGGATCAATTTGGGCAAAGCGGAAAATACACAGGCCCCCAACCTGGCATTCAGGGCCAAAGCAAGCGCCAGCTCGTGGTACCATCTGGTAGCAAACCAAACGGCATACAGCCCCGGCGGTTACAATTACAGTTACCTTCCGGAGAATGCCGTTGACAACAACAACGGAACACTCTGGCGCGCCGGAAGTACCCGTTTGCCGCAATCGCTGGTTGTCGACCTGGGGAAAAACATGAACATCAAACGGATAGCGACCCAGTTCGAGTACCCGGCCTATTACTATCAGTATAAAATAGAGGTTTCTACTGACAGTATCCACTGGACGATATTCAGCGACAAAACCGGCAACCGTCGCTGCGGGAGCCCGATGATCGACGATCATACCGCGAATGCCCGCTACGTAAGACTAACAGTTACCGGCACCGAAAAGTCGGGCATGCTGGCAGCCGTGTGGAACCTGAACGTGTACGATTCGCTGTTCGAGGTTCCGCCATTTCAAAACAAGGAAACGCTGGCAGGCCCCGGAACATCATCAGCCCAAGGCCTTTTGGTTGATTTCAATGCTAAAAAACTAAAGACCGGCCCAATCCGGCCATCGGTGCAAAACAAAGGGAAACTGGGCGGCACCTTCGAAAAAGAAGGGACCCCGGTCATCCGAACGGTCAACGGAGTGAAAGCAATGGAGCTCGATGGGAACAGCTTCCTGAAATTATCAAAGAAAGCGCCGTCCAGCCTCGACTGGAACTCGCCATTCACCGCATCGGTCTGGGTGCTGAACCCGGAGATTGCCGAAGGCGAATGCCTGATGACCTGGAACTCGCGCGACAACATGCTGCAGTCGTCGTATGCCGCCCTGATGTATGGCACATCACACTTCGGAGCTGTTGCGCATGGCGACGGGGCTGTCGATCTCCCCTACCGGCAACTGCCTGAAAAAGGGAAATGGCACCACATCGTAGTTACATTCGATGGCCTGCTCGAAAATGTGTATGTCGACGGGGTATTGAATACCCGGCAACCCATTACTCTTTTTGTTGAGAAGAGCGACATCCTGATCGGGGCTTCCGGCGAACCATCCGAAAATTTCACCGGATATATTGCCCGCGCCCAGCTGTTTGACAAGGCAATGACCCCGGAAGAAGTTGCCGGGTTAATGAACAATACACGACCGGGGAAATAACGTACTATTGAATTGTACGATGGAGAAGCCGTTTAAATTTTTTAGAAATTAAACTCACCCTGTTGCACCTGCAAAAGTCCGATTTATCGGGCTTGGGGTGAGCCAAAAATTATAGTAAAACAACCAATAACAATATATCACAGAATTAAACAGAGTTATTCACAGATTTATGCAGAGTTGAAGATTATAGGAATCTAAATACGAAAAAATGAAGAAATTAGTATCAACCTTACTGATTGTTATAAGCCTTGGGCTCCACGCCCAGGAAAAGCAGAGCGCCGGATATCCGATCAGCCCCGTTCCTTTTACCTCGGTCAAAGTTACCGACTCGTTTTGGGGCCAGCGATTGAAAGCCAGCCGCGAAGTAACTATCCCGCTGGCTTTTAGTAAATGTGAAGAAACCGGACGTTACGAAAACTTTGTAAAGGCAGCTCATCCGAGCGATACCATTCAGGTAACCGGTTTCTCGTTCGATGATACCGACGTGTATAAGACCATCGAAGGGGCCAGCTATTCGATGCAAACATTTCCGAACAAAAAGTTAGATCATTACATCGACAGTGTGCTGACTCTCGTAGCTGCGGCCCAGGAACCCGATGGTTATTTATATACGGCCCGCACCATGAACCCCAAACACCCGCACAACTGGGCCGGGAGCAAACGTTGGGAAAAAGAAGAAGACCTGAGCCACGAGTTATACAACCTTGGACACATGGTCGAAGGGGCGATTGCACACTACCAGGCAACCGGGAAAACCACATTCCTGAATATTGCAAGGAAGTATGCTGACTGTGCTATTCGAGAGATTGGTCCCAACCCGGGACAGGTAATTGTGGTGCCGGGGCACCAGATTGCCGAAATGGCTTTATCTAAATTATACGTGGTAACCGGAGACAAGAAATACCTCGATTTTGCCAAGTTTTTGCTCGATCAGCGCGGTAAAACCAAGTTTGTTCAGGAATACAGCCAGTCGCATAAACCGGTTCTGGAACAAGACGAAGCGGTGGGCCACGCCGTCCGGGCAGCCTATATGTACAGCGGAATGGCCGATGTGGCCGCATTGACCGGCGACACCTCTTACATCCATGCCATCGACCGCATCTGGGATAATATTGTCGGGAAGAAGCTGTATATCACCGGGGGCATCGGGGCTACCGGAAATGGCGAAGCGTTTGGCGAAAACTACGAACTGCCCAACATGTCGGCCTACTGCGAAACCTGCGCCGCCATTGGCAACGTGTACCTGAACTACCGCTTGTTCCTGCTCCATGGCGAATCGAAATACTACGATGTGTTGGAACGCACGCTTTACAACGGGCTTATCAGTGGCGTTTCGCTCGACGGAGGAACCTTCTTCTACCCCAACCCGCTCGAATCAATTGGACAGCACCAACGCCAGCCCTGGTTTGGCTGTGCCTGCTGCCCATCCAATATCGCCCGGTTCATTCCTTCGGTTCCCGGATATATTTATGCCGTACACAACAACGATCTGTATGTAAACCTGTTCATGTCGAACAATTCCGACATCCGGGTAAACGGCAAAATGGTCAGCCTGAAACAAACAACCAGCTACCCCTGGTCCGGAGATATCAGTCTGGAAGTTGCACCCAAAAAGAAACAGGAGTTCAGCCTGAAAATCCGTATCCCCGGATGGGTCCGTGGACAAGTTGTTCCCAGCAACCTGTACACCTATTCCGACAAAAAAAACCTGGGCTATAACATCACGGTAAACGGGCAACCGGTAAAAAGCACGCTTGACAAAGGATACGTTACCATTAACCGAAGCTGGGAGAAAGGCGACAAAGTGGAAATTCATTTCGATATGGAACCGCGCACGGTAAAAGCACATCCGGCCGTTGAAGCCGACCGCGGGAAAATTGCCATCGAACGCGGCCCGGTTGTTTACTGTGCCGAATGGCCCGACAATGACTTTAGCGTGCTGAGCGCCGTCATCCCTCAAAAACCGGTATTTACAGTTGAAAGCAAGCCCGACTTGCTGTATGGCATCAACATGATCCATACCGATGCCCAGCTGCTGAGCTACAACAACGAAGGCAAAATTGAAGTGAAAGACGTGAAGCTGAACATGATTCCATACTATGCCTGGGCACACCGCGGAAGCGGCGAAATGGCCGTTTGGTTGTCGAACGAACTGAGTTCGAGCCGACCGGTTATGCCGGCAACCATCGCCTCTGAAAGTAAGGTTGATGCCTCGCATATGATAAAAGCAATTTCAGCAATCAACGACCGGTTGGTCCCGAAAGACGAAAACGACCGCACCGTGCCGTATTATCACTGGTGGCCCAAATACGGAACAACCGAATGGATTTCGTACGACTTCAACTCAGCGAAAACCATCAGCCGGTCGACAGTTTATTGGTTCGACGATGCCCCGTGGGGCGGTTGCCGCGTCCCGCAATCATGGAAAATTTATTACAGGAACGAAAGCGGAGATTGGTTGCCTGTTGAAAACACAAATGCTTACGGAACTGAAAAAGGACTGGGCAACGAAGTTGTATTTAAACCGGTTACCACCAAAGCCATAAAACTCGAAGTGCAACTCCCGGAGAAATATGCTTCCGGAATTTTTGAGTGGGAAGTGGAGTAAACAGCAGCGATAAATCCATAGAAACAGATTTTAAGTTTTTTAGTTTTGGATGGCAGGGCCGCTGCTTATGGTAGTTGGCCCTGTTTTTTTAATTACCAGGCTGTCTCCATTTACCGCATGACATTCATTTCAGATCGTTCGGCAATAACGGCAGAACTGCATTCCGAAAGCCGGTCCCGACAAACAGGTTGTAAGCCCAAACCAGCCCAAAAGACAAGGATTACATTGAATCTTTCAAAATTAGTGTCAAAACGAATTTTAAAAACAGAATTTTTGTTTCTTTACGTCATGGGCAATTCTGTTTTGAATATCCAGCTAAAAGAGGGTAACCCCGGCGCGTTTCAGGAATTTTTTAAAGTGACCTACCCGCGCCTGATCGGATATTGCAAACTTTTTGTCAAAAATAATGCCCAGGCCGAAGACCTTGTTCAAGAGTGCTTCCTGAAATTCTGGGAGAAAAGGGCCAACATCCAGCCGCATCAATCGGCAGAAAGCTTAATTTTTGTGATGCTCCGGAATCGCTGCCTCAACCACCTGCGCGACCAAAAACTCATTGAAGTCAACGTCGAAGATCTAAGTTTCGGGAACAATGAATTACAACATCTTTTCCAATTGGATTTTCTGGAGAAAGAAGAAAAAACCATCGAAGAAGAATTGATCGAAAGCATGAAAATCGCCATCGACAATCTTCCGGAAAAACGGAAAATTGTGTTTACCAGAGCTAAACTTGAAGGGCTTAAAAACCAGGAAGTTGCCAAAGAACTAGGAATATCGGTAAAAGCCGTCGAGAAACATCTGCACGAAGCGAAAGAACAACTGCGTCGCGAAATGCTTTCGAAATTCCCGATGCTTTCTGCCCTGATTCTAATCCTTTTGAAATAATTATTTAAAAATTTCGCAATCTCGGGGGTAGGGTTTTAAGAAAAACCGGGTACTCCTTTTTGAATTCAGATTTGATATGAAGCAAATCATCGAAAAATATTTGTCAGGATCATGCACGCCATCGGAGCAATACCTGTTGTTGGAGTGGATGCGCGTTGAAAAAAACCGAAAAGAATTTCAGGCAATAAAAAAAGCTTGGCTTCATGAATCGGCAACCCGCGAAATGCCCGACGAATACCAAAAAAGCTGGGCAAGACTTCAACAGCATTTGCTCTCCGGCACGCACAGCGAATTACAAAAATCAAAACGGCATCTGCAACTTCTGCGTTATGCCGCAGCAGTATTGTTATTGGCTTCGTTGATTGGAACCGGAGGATTCTTTCTCGACCGCTATACCCACCCACAGGAAACAGTTACAACCGTTGTTGCCGAACCAGGACAGATTTCGAAAGTTTTGTTGCCCGACAATTCGGAAGTCTGGATTAATTCCGGTTCATCCGTCAGCTATAATAATCGTTTTGGCCTAAAAAACAGGAATATACAACTAAATGGAGAAGCGTTTTTTAAAGTAACCCACAACGAAGACCTTCCGCTGACAGTGAACACTCCGGAAATGCGGGTTACGGTTCTGGGGACCGAATTTAGCGTTACCAACTACCCCGAAAACCAAAACATGCAGGTGATCCTCGAGAAAGGGGAAGTGTGCCTTGCTTTCCCCGGAAGTTTTTCCGGCTCGTATACCCTGAAACCCGGAGAACTGGCCAACTACTCAAAAACAGACAAAAAACTGACAATCAGAAATGTAAACACAGATTTATATACATCATGGAAGGAAGGGACCATTAACATCTACAACCTCCCATTGGAGGAAGTAGCCAAAAGGCTGGAGAAAAGGTATAATCAAAAATTTGTAGTGGATGAAAAAATCAGGAAGACGCCCTACACCTTTACTGTAAAAAACGAACCACTTAGCAACATCTTGAAATTGATGGAGCAAATAACCCCCGTAAAAGTGGTACAAAAAGGTGATAGCATTTTCCTTGGTTATAAAGAGAAGTGAGGTTTACTGTAGTTGAAAATCAAAACCGGAAAGCCCGGCAAGGCTTTCCGGTTAACACAAATCATCATCGGCAAATGATGAAAATATGTAATCACAAAATCATTCAAAACTATGAAAAAAAACTTAAGTACCAGAGGCTTGTTGCCTCCGATTTGGAAATCAAAATGCCTTAGGATTATGCGTCTTACAATCTTTCTTATGCTTCTGGGGCTGATGCAGGTATCTGCCAGTCTTTACAGTCAAAACACCCGTCTAAGCCTCGACTACCACAATGCACGCCTGGGCGAAGTTCTTCAGGCCATCGAAAAACAGAGTGAATTCCGGTTTGCATACAGTTCAGAATACATCGACCTGAACCGGCCTGTAAATGCAAGCCTTACGGACAAAACAATTGACCAGATTCTGAACACCATCTTTGCAAAAACCGATATCCGTTATGCCATCAACGACCGCCACATTCTGCTTTACCCGGCCGAAATGGAAAACCCCGGACTACAACAGGACAAAACAGTTTCCGGGAAAGTAACGGCCCAGAACGGCGATGCCATTCCCGGAGCAACCATTGCCATTAAAGGGACCAGCCAGGGAACTATCACCGATGCAAACGGCAGTTTCAAATTAACCAACGTTCCGGAGAATGCAACGCTGTTGGTTTCGTTTGTCGGAATGAAAAGTCAGGAAGTTTCAGTAAAAGGACAATCCAACATTCAGGTTGTCCTGGAAGAAGAAACCATCGGAATTGAAGAAGTCGTAGCCATTGGTTACGGAAGTGTGAAAAAAGGCGACGTAACCAGCTCGATCGCTTCGGTGAAATCAGACGATTTCGTGAAAGGCGCAGTAAAAGACGCGGCCCAACTGATCCAGGGGAAAGTGGCCGGTCTGACCATTTCAACTCCTTCGGGCGACCCGACCAAAGGCGCCTTGATCATGCTCCGCGGTAATTCCTCATTGTTAGGAACCTCAGACCCCTTGGTATTAGTTGATGGAGTGCCGGGAAGCCTTGAATCGGTTGCTCCGGAAGATATTGAATCGGTTGACGTGCTGAAAGACGGTTCAGCCTCGGCCATTTACGGTACCCGTGGTACAAACGGTGTAATCATCATCACGACCAAAGCCAGCAAAAACGAAATGGCCCCAACCATCGAATATACCGGATATGTTTCGATGGCCAACATCAGCCGCAAACTCGACTTCATGAACGCCACCCAACTGCGCAAAAAATGGGCCGAAGGGTATAAATTCACCGGGGCCAACCTGCAAGATTTTGGCTCTGATACCGACTGGCTCGATGAAATTACACGCACGGCCGTCAGCCATGTACACAATGTTATTTTCCGCGGCGGAAGTAAAAGTACAAACCTGACTGCATCGCTTAACTACAAAAACAATCAGGGGGTGTTCCTGAAATCAAACAACGAAAAATACACTGGCCGTATCGATGTAAACCACAGCATGTTTAACGGCAAATTAGTTGCCAACATCGGAACCATTGTCAGCGAACAAACCTACTGGACTGGCGGCGACGGGTACAGTTTCAACAACTACGTCTATCGTCAGGCTATTATCCGTAACCCCACCGAACCGGTAAAAAATGCCGATGGCAGCTGGTACGAACGCGATGTGTATTTCTACGACAACCCGGTCGGTTACATTCAGGAAACTGATGGACAAAACCGCTACCGCAATGTTCGTTTTACTGCCGGATTAACTTACACCCCGGTTGAAGGACTCGACCTAAAAGGGATGGTTACCCGCATTGGCGATTC
Source organism: Bacteroidota bacterium (assembly GCA_029265715.1). Classification (GTDB taxonomy): domain Bacteria; phylum Bacteroidota; class Bacteroidia; order Bacteroidales; family Prolixibacteraceae; genus Aquipluma. The sequence continues at coordinate 3,537 of JAJUGZ010000094.1, read as the reverse complement.
GAACATCCGAGGTTTCTATCAAACGCAAAATCACGTTTCGAATACCAAATACTCTTCAGGAGGTTATGCCTCGCGCGGTACTGATAATTATGTTGGCAACTATGCCGAATTGTCGGCCAACTACAAAAAGGTAATCGGCTCCCACAACTTTTCGGTATTAGGCGGTTACAACTACGAAGACAACATGAACGAAGGCTTCTGGGCTACCAACAAATACTTCCCGACCGACTCGTATACGTACAACAACATCGGCATTGGCAGCGGCCTGCCTAAAGGTGAAGCCGGTATGGGGTCGTACAAAAACTCCGACAAGCTGATCGCTCTTTTCTCCCGTGTTACTTACAGCTACATGGACAAATATTTGTTGATGGCCAGTATCCGCCGCGAAGGTTCTTCAAAATTCGGCGAAGATAACAAATGGGGAAACTTCCCCGGCCTTTCAGCCGGATGGCGTATTACCGAAGAACCATTCATGAAGAGCATTGATTGGGTTAAAAACCTGAAACTACGCGCCGGATACGGTGTAACCGGAACCAATGTCCTGGCTTCGTATAACTCACTGAGTAGTTTGAACTACAGTGACTATTTCTATTATAACGGGCAATGGGTACGCAAGCTGGTTCCGGTCCGTAACGCAAATCCCGACTTACGATGGGAGAAAAAAGAAGAAATCAACCTGGGTCTTGACTTCGATTTGTTCGATGGCCGGATCAGCGGGGCATTGGACTTTTACAACCGCCTGACCAAAGATGCACTTTGGGATTACAGCGTACCAACACCTCCGTATTTGTACGGAACAATCACTGCAAACGTCGGCCGTATAAAAAACCAGGGATTCGAAGCCCTGATCAATGTCATTCCTGTAAAAACTCCTGATTTTGAATGGAATGCCGGATTCACATTCTCGACAAACAAAAACAAACTGGTCTCTTTATCAAACGATAAGTTCCAGACAACCAACGACTTTTTCTATGCAGGATATACCGGAGAACCCATCCAGATCGAAACACACCGCATTAAGATCGGTGGCCCGATTGGCGAATTCTTCGGATTGAAGAGTGTGGATATTACCAATGATGGCATTTGGATCATCGAAAAACCGGATGGTACCCGCATCCCGGCAACCGAATCGTCAACCGAAGACCGCCAGGTATTGGGCAACGGTATCCCCAAATACTATGCAAGCTGGAACAACAACTTCAGGTACAAAAACTTCGATTTAAGCATCAACATGCGCGGCGCTTTTGGATACCAGATCCTGAACTTCTCGCGCATGTTCTACGAAAACCCGACCATTGGCTATAACACACTGAATTCGGCCTTCGACAAAGTATATGGCAAAGCTGTACTTTCTGACGTTCAGCGCTTTGTAAGCTACTATGTCGAAGATGGCGATTACTGGAAAATAGACAATGCAACGCTGGGATATACCATCAAATTAAACAACAAAAACACCTTCAAAAACGTGCGGTTCTACATATCTGGCTTAAACCTGTTGACCATTACCGGATATAAAGGAATAGACCCGGAAGTGAGACAAACCGGGTTGGACCCGGGTAATGACGAACGCGACAAATACCCGACTACCCGTACTTATACATTTGGTGTTAACGTAACTTTCTAAGAAACTATTATGAAAAATAAATATATCAAAACAAAATCATTTCTGCGCTCAGGCATTGCCGTTATCAGTTTGAGCCTGATGCTGATATCCGGAGGTTGTTTCAACCTGGAAGAGAAAGTATATGATGAGGTTACTGAAGCTTCATTTTCAGCAACCGAAAACGATATTGTAGCCCTGATGGCATCGGGCTACACCCCGTTACGCTATATCATGGGCTGGCAGGGATTGTTCGACGTTCAGGAAGAACCGGGCGACGTGATCGTTACGCCTACCCGCCCCAACGGATGGGATGACGGCGGAACTTACAAACGCATGCATTTCCACACCTGGGACAACCAGCAATGGCAACCCCGGAATACCTGGCTGACTTCGTACGAAGCAATCAATAACATCAACCGGGTTATGATGCAGATCGACGCCGGTCTACTCCCGATGGATGAAAATCAGGCTGTTGCTGTAAAATCAGAATTGAGGGCATTGCGTGCACTGTGGTACTCAATCCTTTGCGACACACATGGAAACGTTCCGCTGGTAATCACTTACAGCGACGAAGTTCCAACTCAAAAAACCCGCGTTGAAGTTTATAATTTCATCATCAGCGAACTGACTGAAGTATTACCCAACCTGCCTGCCAATGTCGATAAAAGCACTTACGGACGTATGACACAGTGGGCCGCCTGGCAACTGCTGGCCCGCATGTACCTGAATGCTGAAGTTTACAAAGGCTCGGCCGAATGGGCTAAGTGTATCGAAGCCTGCGATAAAATTATTGCCTCCGGTAAATTTGATCTGGAACCGGATTACCGCAACCCATTTAAAGTAAACAACGAAAATTCGAAAGAAATCGTTTTTGCGGTTCCGTACGATGCAATCTATGGCCCGGGATGGAATGCGCACATGAAACAACTGTTACCGGTACACCGCTACGTATTTAACATGTCGGCTCAGCCCTGGGGCGGATCAAGCGCCAACCCACAGTTCATCAACAGCTATGATCCCAACGACAAGCGTTTTGAAGCAACCTGGTTGCATGGCGATCAGTTGAACGCATCAACCGGGGCCGTGGTAATAACCCTTGTCAACAAAATGCCAAGCATTTATTACTGCGAGTTTGGCGAAGGTTACCGCGTTTGCAAATACGAAATTGCTTCGGGGTGCAAAAGCAGCATGAGCAACGACCTGCCTTACTTCCGCTATGCCGATGTACTGATGATGAAAGCCGAGTGTTTGCTCCGCACTGGCAAAAGCGACGAAGCGGCAACAATTGTAACCCAAGTCCGTCAACGCGCCTTCGACGATCCGAACAAAGCCAAAGTTACCGGTGCCCAACTGGCAGGCAACACAACCATCAAATACGGTACGCTCGACGAAAATGGGAACATTGCAGATCCGGGAGATCAAACCCCGGTTCAATACGGTCGCTTCCTCGACGAACTGGGGTGGGAATTTGCTGCCGAATTCCGTCGCCGTACCGATATGATCCGTTTTGGAGTTTATCAGACCAAGAGCTGGTATAACCACACACCGAAAGGCAACCATACAACATTGTTCCCAATAGGACTGGAAGAATTGAATACAAACCCGAATCTGAAACAAAATCCGGGGTATAATTAATCGCATACTCCGGGCAACCGGAGCGTTATTAACCATTATCATCGCAAATAAACAAGAAATGCTCCCCCGGACCTGTTCTGGGGGACACTTCTCAAAACAAACAGAAAATGATGAAACAAGCCATAAGAGCCATAGCTCAAACAAAACGAAAATGTATGAATGGCTATTCGCTTCGCGGATTTCACTGCGTGGATCTTTGCTGCGCTCCGATTCACAAGCTCAATTCCATTCCGGTGCTAACTTGATTAAAAAAACAAAAGCTGTTACGAAAAATTATTCGAAACAACATTGAAAATTTA
>JAJUGZ010000099.1 GCA_029265715.1 Bacteroidota bacterium | reverse complement strand
TTTCATCTGTATAAATTTTCAAAGTTGTTTCTTACAATTTTCGTATCTATTTCTGTTTTTCAAACTAGTTTCTCAACGAGATGGAATAGCCATTTATACATTCCCGGTTGGTATAAGCTTCAGCTTTTATGGCTATTTCATCATACATTGCTTTTTTAATGGTTTGTATTAAATTCATTATTTTCAGTTTCTTAAACTTGCTGAAATCCGTTTGGGATATACAATCAGTTCAAGGGCATCGATGATGTTGTTGCATACCAGGTCGGCATTTATCAGGGTTTTGTATGATGCCCCCTCTTTTTGCAGAACAACAATTCCAAGCGCGGCATTTTTCAGCATCAAGGCATCGTTCAGGCCATTCCCGATGGCAACGACCTGTTTGTTGCCCAGCGTCCTCACATAGGCTTCTTTCTGAATATCCTGCATCGCTGCATCCAGGATTTTAACTTTGCAGTTTATTCCTGAAAGCTCTTGCCGGGCTGTTCCAAAAGTATCGGCAGTCAGAACATGAACGGCTAACTGGAGGCTCAATATCCCCAGCAAGGGCCTGACCCCTTCAATCAGCTTTCCGTCGATGGCCAGGGTCCCGTTGAAATCAAGCACCAAATGACAGGCTTTGAGGATTTCTTGTCCGGGAATTTCAACCAGTATCATGCCTCTCTCCTTTCTATCTTCTAACTATCAACACATTGCATTTGGCATTCTCGCTCACCTTGTCGGTAACATGCCCCAGGTCGTTACCCCAAAGTCCGGAATGCCCTTTGCAGCCCATTACAATCAGGTCTACTTTATTTTATCAGCATATTCCACGATCAGCTTGGCAGGATTTCCCTGTAAATGAACGTATTCAATAGGGTAATCAATTCCCTGTGAAATGTGTTTGAGCTCTTTCTTTATTTTTGAAGAAAAGCTGTCAATCGACTTGTTTTCTTCGTCAATTTCAGCTACGGTTTCGTGGTAGTATGGCCTGAAGCCGCCTACCCAGATTGCAATTAACACTGCTTTTAAAGCTTTGGCCATTTCAATCGAACTGTTTAATGCTTTTCTGGCCCCCTCGGAACCATCATAAGCAACAAGAATCTTTTGGTACATGATCAATTCCCCCTTTAATTTTTATGTTTTTTGTGAAGTTCGGTTTTTATCCGGAGTTTTCCCCAGGCAATCATATCTTCGATCCGGGGCTGAAAGAACCGCTGAGCAATTAATGTTGGAATAATCGCGCTGAGAATAACCACTGTTACCAAAATGGTATATTGTTTCTGGTCGATAATGTGATTATTTAACCCAAATAGCGCCGAAATTGTTCCGAATGTCAGGCCGGTAGCCATGAGCAACGTGGTGTACGATGCTTCTTTTTTACGCATCTGGAAAATTCTGGAGAAAGGATACACCCCGATAATTTTAGTAATCATTTTTAACAGCAGCAACAAAACAATAACACCTATAGCAAACCACATCTCTTTCAACGAAACATATAAGCCAGCTTTCATAAAATAGAAAGGCGTAAAAATCGTGAAAGCTATGGTCCGCATACGGTTAACAAGGGTTTTGTCGCGTACAAAAACCCCCGCAACGACCAAGCCTACCAGATAGGCCGGCAAAACGGCTTCGCTTTTGGCCGTGGTTGCCAAACCTCCCAAAAGAAAAAGAATGAGCAGAATGAACTTTACATTTGGCTGACTAACCTTCTCTGAGCCCAAATGCCCGATCAGATATTTGGTCCATTTGGGCATGAACCAAAGGATGATGCTCATTACAATCACAAATACCAACATCCAGATATTGAAGTTGGCAAACAATACCCCCAGGGCCAGAACGGTCCCGAAGTCATTAATAAAGCACGCTGCCAGAATCATTTTCCCCATCGGGGTATCGCTGAGGCCTGTTTCAATCATAACGGCATAGACCACAGCAACCGAGGTCGTTGAAAGAGCTATACCGGCAATTTGAGCCTGATGCAGATTCCACCCAAATACATATTGCGCGATTATCCAGATCGAAACAAACGGGACAATAAAGGCTATAGTTCCTATAATTAAACTCGGCGTCAGATGTGCTTTCAGGGATGCCGGATCTATCTCGGCGCCGGCCAGAAACGTAAGTACTCCGCTACCCAGCATCGCCAGAAAATCAATCCACTGCGTCGTTTGATGAATCCCCAGAAAGTTTCCGGCAACAACGCCAACCAGAATCTCAATCAGGGCAAAAGAAATTCCGATCCTTATCGAAATTAGACTGGCCACGAATGCCATGCCCATCCAAATGGCCGCTATCAACCAAATATTGTCCATCTTTTATTCATTTTAGAATGTTTGTCCTATTTTGTGTTTTTTATATTTCACCATCCCGGGGCCAGGGCGTGCTTACACCACGGCTCCCGACCATGCGGGCAATGACCCGCTGATAAGCTTCTTTTTCGTTCCGGCGCTGCATCGCCCGCCGGAGCGTATCCCGCTTCAACACGTAAGTTTGCATATCGTCAGCGTCTTCTTCGAAACGGTCGGCCGCGTGTTTAATCAAAAGCGACTGGGTTTTGTCATCGTTCATCCGCCCGATCAGTTGATTCAGATGCTTCAGGCAAACCCCCTGCGATTTCAGGTATTGGCCCATACCCTCCTGAACGCTTAAATAGGTTGCCAGCTCTCTGATATATCTATTTTCTACATGCCTGTTTTGAAGACAGACCCGGCAGGATTGTTCTTTTTGTTCCAGGTTCCTGAAAAGAGCCAAAAATTCACCATTGCTCAGTAACCGGCTAACCCGGCTTGCTAACGGCGCAAACCCGGTTGAAGCTCCCTGGGGCGAACAGACCGCCAGCAACTGCCAGGCATGGAGCGGACAAAACCCAAGATCGCCGGCAAACTCTCTCTGGGCACTCTCGTCGATAACCAACTGGTATTGCCATTCGGAAAAGAACTGGTACGCCATTTTTTGAATGAACTGGCAAACCGGACATTCCCTCTGTGCCAAATCTGCTTGGATATCTATCGGTTCAGTCTTGATTTTTAGACCTGTCGGCTTACTGAATGTATTTTCTATCCGTATAGCGTTTAACCCGGCTACACAAACTTCGGAATTATTAAATTGCTCTATTCGTTGCCAGGCCCGTAGGATTGTTTCTGCCGCCTCGAACGGATCACGTTGAGACGAAATTGGCCGGAGGGACTGGTTGACCGATGCATACGATTTTAAGTACGGCCCGGCAAAGGTTCCCTGCTCTTTTTCCCTGTTCAGAATGAACGATGCTTTATGGGCAATGGCCGACAGAAAAGTTACCTGCTTTTCACCGGAAAGGAATGTATCCAGTTTTTCCTCGAGCGCTTTTATCCCGCTTTCACGGTATTTATCGTCTTGGCCAAGCAACCGGGCTTCCAGTCCGAGCCGCGCAGAAACACTGAATATCCGCTCTGCCCGGATCCCGGTTTGTGTTTGAATGGTCTCAGAAACAAAGCTGAGGATCTGCCCCTGTTCCATTGGGTCAATCTGATCGATCTTGTTTACCACAAAAAACAGTTTGTTGACATACCCGCTGATTTCTTTCAGGAAATCGAGCTCGGCGCTGGTCATGGGCGTGTCGGCGCTGGTAACGAACAACACGGCATCGCATTCAGGCAAAAAACCATAAGTGGTAGCGGTGTTGGCTTCGACTGAAGACCCGATTCCGGGCGTATCGACAAACTCGACCCCGCGGCGCAAAAACGGAACAGGCAGTTCAACAATCGCTGTCTTTACTTTTTTGCGGTTCCCCGGATTTCCGGATTCGGTGACAAACTCCGGAAGGGCCGAAACGGGCAATTCGTCAGGGAACGGCGATTCGGTGTAATTGACGATTAACCGGTCGTCGGGCCCGTACCGGAGCACCGTGATAGCCGATGTCAGCGGTAGCACGCCGGTGGGAAGCAGTTCGTGCCCGATAATGGCGTTCATCAACGAACTTTTTCCCCGCTTGAACTGCCCCAGAACAGCCAGCACAAAACGGTCGTCGGCCAGTTTTTCCATCAGGGTGGCAACCTGCTTTTCGCTGTTTGCCCGGCCAAGAGCGTTTAAACCCTCGCGTATAAATTTCAGGTCGCTTGCCAGCGCGAGTTTATGGTGCGCGTACGCTTTCATCGATGCCATCATATCAGGAGAATTTTCCCTGATTTTACCACCATGCACCGTGTTGTTGTATGTATTCTCACTATCCATCTTTCATTTAGCACTTAATTGCACCTTCATTTCTGCAAGTTCTGCTTCCAGCTTTGCTTTCATCGCCCTGAAATACTCGTCCCAGTCATCAATGGCGATAATCCTCTTATATTCAAAACTCTTTTTAATCCGGGCGATATCGTTTTCAATCGATTTCACGCGACCCATGAGCTTTTTAATTTCTGCTATTAATAATTCCCGTTCCGAAACGGTTTCGGACTTCGGTTTAAAGTAATTGCCCTTTTCGAGGTTAAATAAAATATCAGTAACCTTTTTCAGGTTATTCGAATCATAGGCCTCTTTCAGTAAAATGAAAATCTCGTTGGCTTCGGCACTAAATTTTTTATCGACCTTGTCGGGGTGACACAGAACCGTTGCTTTCCTGAATTTCTTTTTAAGTTCAGCCTTTTCGTCTTTGGTAATTTGTTGTTTTTGTTGTTTTCGGTCGGCCAACAGCTGCTCACGAAATCGTTCTTCGTACCTTTTCGCTTCTTCATACCGCGAATCGTCTAACGGAAATAATAAAGTCCGGAGCTTCAATATTTCCAAAAGCAGATCGCCAAGTTCCATGGTATGCCGATGATGAAAATCGGATAACAATTTTTCCAGTTCAATCTTTTTACTGTCAACAGCATGAAGTTGCTTTTCCAGTTTTTTCAGCCGGTGTTTTAATACCATCGTTTCCAGATCAATACCCCGGCGTGGGAAAAAACTCTTCTGTATCCTTAAAAGGAACTCTGCAAACTTCATTTTCATAACAGGACCGAACTTCGTTTTGTTATAACCTGCAGTATTTTGATAGGTGGCATCAATCTTCATCCCGGTTCTTTAGTTTATTGTAAATAGCATAATCGCCCATTGCTCCATCCATATCGTTTAATTCTCGTTTTGCGTTTCCCCGGTTGTAAAAGGCATTGGCGTATTCCGGGTCAATTTCTATGGCCCGGTTAAAGTCCTCAATCGCTTCATCGTATTTTCTTAAAAAAGATTTGACAAAACCCCGGTTGTTATAAGCAAAAGCGTAGGCCGGATACCGTTCTATGGCTTTTGTAAAATCATCAATGGCCTCACGGAAATTGCCCAGCTCGTTTTTCGCGATCCCCCGGTTGTTATAGGCTAAGGCAAAATGCGGGTCGATTTCTGTTGCTTTCGTGAAATCGTCAATAGCATCATGGTATGCCTCTAAATAATACCTTGCGTTACCCCGGCTATAATAGCCCATCAAATAGTTAGGATCAAGTTCAATGGTTTTGGTAAAATCAGCAATGGCATCATGGAATTTCTTCAGTTCAAAATTTGCATGACCGCGAAATTCATAAGCAATGATGTAGGTTTCGCAAGTGGCAATTGCTTTTGAAAAAAGCCTGATGGCATCGTAATAATCATCCGGATTATTCCTGACTTTAAAATCAAAATTATGATTTGATACATATTGACGGTCATCCATTATCATCTGACTAAAATTTTCGGTAACCGAGTTTAAAATCCGGCTGTTCAATGACACAAACCCCATATTGAAATAGCGCTCAGCCCGTTCAAACAATATCTTATCGGTTGCCTGCATGGATACCTGCACTTTAATAAGGCCTGCGGCATGATATGGAACAAGCGAATTAATATTTGATCCGGAGTTTTCCATCGTTTGGTCAACTATTTTTCATGAATTTGAATTGACGGTTGTTCGGCAAACACCTCCCGGTACAGATCGCCGCCGTAGCTGGTTTGCAAGGGCTCGCCCTCCGCCAGTCGGAACGAACGTTTCCCGTCCGACTGCCGTTCGGCTTTCAGAAAAATAGCATTGTCCAGCTTGCGGCGATAAAAGCCCGAAGCAAATTCGTACAGGTGGGTGACAAAAAAGACACAGATGTTGTGATCGAGCAGGGCCGTTACAATCTGGCGGGCAATTTCCGATCCTTCACGTTCGTTGGTGGCCGCAAACGATTCGTTAAACAGGATCATGGCTTGGGGGGTTAACCGGTCGATGATTTTATCCATGCGATCGAGTTCCTCGTCCAGTTTCCCGCTTTTCATCCCCGAATCTTCTTCGCGACGAAAATGCGTGATGAGCGAATCGCACAAAGTAGCCCGAAACGAGGTGGCCGGAACAAACATGCCACTTTGCATCATCAGTTTCGACAAGCCCATGCTCCGCAGGAAGGTTGATTTTCCACCCTGATTTGCACCGGTGATAATTGCCAGGCTTTTATTGGTCGCGGCCATATCGTTGCCGACGATCTTTTTCTTCATTGTCAACGACAGACAAACATCATATAATCCGGTAAAGACATGCGAATGCCCTGCTCCCTGTTCTATTCCCGGAAATACGACGGGGGCATCCATCGGGGTTAGCTGCTCGTGCAGGGCGAGGCAACCCATAAAAAAAGCCAGCTCGGCGCGCAGGGCCTGAAAGAAACTTAAGATATGGTCGTCAGACTGCGCAAGGGAATTGGCCACCAGGTTGATCCCCTGGTCGCGAAGATCGCGCAGGGCACGAACACCACCTTCGTCGCGCGAGCTGATGTAAAATGTATAGGCCGACGTATCCCGGTCGACAACCCTCCGGAACCAGCTTTGTTCACCGTCCCAATTGGGCAGAATGTAATTCTTAATCAGCCGTTTCCACCAAACCAATCGGGGCATGTTCAGTTTGCGCAACACGTAGCCTGTCCCTTTATTCCCTTTCCCTAACCGGGCGCTCATTAAATATCCATTCTGAAACCGTAATTCAGCCTGATATTTCTTCAAGGTCTCAAAATAGGCGTCATTCAGTTCGGTTTTCAGCATCTGGAACAAACGCGTAAAGCCCGGCGAAGAAAAACGGTCGGACTGTTCGTCGGCAATTGTCCGTAGCTTATGCAGCATTTGAATATAAAGTTCAAGCACCTCGACCGAGCGGTACAGGATCGAGTCGGGATATTTGCTGAAAATTCCCCAATAATTTTTCTTCTCCTTATCGATGGTCTCAACGGCCACGGAATACATTTCACGAACCACTGTCTTGTTGTTCAAACAGTCGCGAAGAATCTCCTGCCGGTAAATTACCTCGCCCGGATCGGCTTGAACTGCCCGCAACAATACCTGCTTAACTACTTGCTGAATAAATTCGTCCTGGCCGGCCATCGCTTTGAACAAGGTATTCAGTTCGAGATCTTGTACCAACGCTTCCTCGTTCCAGGGAAGTTTTTCTTTCAGGTCGAAATCGCGGTCTTTATGTAAGAGGTAAACTTTCATCCGTATAAATTTTCAAAGTTGGTTCGTACAATTTTCGTAACAGCTCTTGCTTTTCAATCAAATTCGCACCGGAATGGAATAGCCATGATCCGGTTATTGCTTTCATTATCTGCTGGTGTTTGCAAATCATGGCTATTTCATACTATAATAATTCGTTTTTAAATGGTAGTATGGAACTCACATGTTGCTGAAATTATTATCATTCTCCTGGGTGTTGTGAAGCAACATGTTCGTTTCATACGGGAATATTTGTCTTTTAATTCTTATATGCCTGCCTGTCCGTCAGACAGGGAATAACCATAAACAATCATTTCGGGGTTACATAAGCTTTAGCTCTTATTCCCATTTCATTATTTAATCGGTTGCTAAGCATTTGATAGGTCAGCCGGTACTTCTCGGCTACCGAGAGGGCGTAGGCAAGGCCGTCGGCCGGCCTGCGCGTGATCTTAAACGTGCGTTGAGCCGTATTTTCGGGCACCACCGAACTGACCATGCTTACTGTTTTCTCGTTGTACCCGGCCAGCTCGTCAATAAAGGTCACCCAAACGCCAATGATATCGAGCCTGTCCAGTTTTTCCATGATCTGGTTGCTCAGAAATACCTGGTCCTGGAGCGTGGTCGATGTGAATATCTCGTTGATGACAATCACGCTGTTGGCGGTGGCTTCCCCTAAAATATCATGAATCCGGACCAGTTCGTCCTGAAGTTTTCCGCGCAGGTTTTTCATATTTTCTTCTTTTTCGAAGTGCGTAAAGAGCTGGTCGTAATGGAAAAGCCGGACATTGTTTCCCGCCACCGGACATCCGAGGGCAGCCAGATAATGCAATTGTCCAAACATGCGGGCGAAGGTTGTTTTACCGCCCTGATTTGGCCCGGAAACAACCAAAAGCCGCTCTTTTCCCTGCAGAAAAAATCGTTGACCACTACCGGTTTGTCTTCCTGAATAAGCTTGTCGGCCAAAGCCATATCAAATGAAGAATGGGCATATATTTCCTTGCTATCCGACGAAACAACCGGATAGCAACAAGGCAATCCTGCCAGTTCAAACTTCCCGATGTATTTCAGCCATGCCAGGTAAAACTGTATTTCGCGGTCGAAAACAGCAATTGTTTCATTCTCGAACTGATTGTTTTTCTCCACAAACTGGTCAAGATGCTGAAAGTATTCGGGGAAAAGGCTGGCAACGCCGTCGAGGATTTGCGCCTCGATGTCGTTCATGGTTTCAGAATGCGGCAATTTCGACAGGTAGCTTTTTGCCGCGCCTTCCTTAAACCGGGAAAAGACATCTTCCACTTCGGCGCTGTAATCGGGTTCGCCATTGCACCGTCTGACCTGCACACGCAATCCGTCGATATGAATACAATACTCGATCGAAGTCATTTCGTGCGAGATGGCTTCGCTTTCGCCGGTTAGTTCCAGAAAGGGAGCCGATTGAATAAAATGTCCGAGAAATTTTCGGAATGCCAGCAATCCGTCCGATTTCAGGTCTTTTGCGGCAATTTCGGCAAACAGTCGGCCCAGGGTATCACAATATTGCTTAATTACATCGAGGTACAGGCGCTGCCGTTGGCGCTTAAAATAAAGTTTGTCGATCGATTGAAGGTCGGCCCGGAGGTTTCGCATGCTTTGGGCAAACATTTCGAAAGGCTCCCGGATATCGCTTTTTTCGAGATCGCGCATCACCTGTTGCCGATAAATAAGGGTTGCCTGATCAACCGGTCCGCTGTAAAAAAACGGTTTCAGGTCGTATTCTTCTTTCCCTGCTGTTGCCGAATTGATGACCTGATCGAGGTTCAGGTCAGGGAAAAAACCGGGCATTGTTTGACGCAGTTCCCGATCCCCGTCTAAAAAAAGAATGCTTTTAAATAACATTTTTTACCTCCTTTCCCGAGTTGCCGACTTTTTGTCCGGAACTCATTACAGGCTCCTGTTGCCGGGAATAATGCCTGATTATTTTTTCGATCTCCTGTTTTTGAAGCTGGATCCCGACGAGCATTTCCCCGATGTTTTCGTCAACCGAAGTTTTCGATCGGATGCTTTCGTCGATCAGGTTTTTCATGCTCTGCAATAGTTCCTCGAGTTTCTGGCGAAAATGCGACCTGAATTTTCGGAACGATTCGCGGATGCGGTAGTCTATGTCGGCGCGTATCCTTCCGGCGTTTGGCATTACCACTTCCATGCAGTTCGTGTACATTTGCCTGAGTACCATCGACCGAACCCGGCTTTCGGGAATAAACCGGTACACCATTTTTTTTCGCAGCGAGGGAATGGAATACTTCATCTCGCCTTCATAAATATAAAATGCGGTATAAATGTCGAGATCGAACGAGGAAATGATGCCACCGATATGAATGCCGAGAATTTGTTCCATCTGCCTGACAATCTCATTCAGAAACGACTGCGACTGCTCGCTGTATTGCAGGATAATATGGCTAAACTCGTTCTTCACCGACTCCTCGAGCTCTTCCCGAAGCGCATTGTACTGCGCAATGATCCGGTCCAAAAGGTTTTTATAAAACACATCGGCATCGGTTTCCCTGATTTTTTCCCAGGTTTCAGCTTGCTTTTCGAGCAGGGTTTCCCGGCACAAGTTCTCGAGTTCGTTTCGTTTCCGGTCGGTTTGCCCGCCTACTTTTTCAACCAGTTGCTTAATTCTGCTTTGCACCACTGCCTCGAAATCGTCTTTCCCATTGGCCAAAAAATCGAGCGATTTTTGCATCGACACCCGCTTCTGTTCCAGTTCTTCCAATGGTAGCTGAAGGGTTTTTGCCTTCACCGTAAGCATCGTGTCGAGTTGGTTCGCCAGGTTCGTCAACTGGCGGATGCTTTGCGCGACCAATATTTCGTCTTTTGAGCCAATGATCCGTTTGTTAATCTTTTCGTGCAGCGCTTTTAAATTCCCATCGCCGGGCGATCCATTGATACGAGCTTTTGCAAAGAACTCGCGGGTCGAAACCGGTATTAATTCGAGGCCGTCGGGTTGATCGCGAAAAATCCGTTTCAGCGAATCGAGGTTATACCGGATCATCTTATTCAGCTCATCCGGCTGAAGCAAATCCGATTTGTTCAGGACAAAAATCACGTTGGGAATCGAGTGTTTCATTTGCAGCAGAAATTCCTCGTCGTTTTTACTGATCGGGATATCGGCGCTCAACACAAACAGGGCGGCATCAATTTTTGGCAGGAATTTCAGCGTTGTATCGCTGTTGTGGCTAAACAACGAGCCAAGTCCGGGCGTATCAACCAGAATAACCTGTTCCAAAATGGGCGAATTGGCATAGATCCGCAAATGCTGCACCTGTTTTTTGTTTTCCGGGTTTTCTTCTTCCGAAACATATTGAACAACTTCGCTTAACGGGACTGACAGGCAACCGCCATCCTGAAACCATACTTCAGCTTTGGGTTCAGTCCCATATTCAAAAAAAGTGACGACGGAAGTTAACGGGGTAACAGCGACAGGCGCAAGTTCGTGCCCAATTAACGCGTTGATCAGGGAAGATTTTCCCCGTTTGAACAAGCCAATAATAACTAAGTAAAACCGGTTTTCTTCGATCTTATGGGCAATTTCACTGAACGAATCAGCCAACGGCTTATCGTTGATCGACTCAGAAATCCGATGCAGCGACCGGATGTCAGACTGGATTTCAGATACTATAAGATACTGATTATCTGAAGTATTATTGTTAAGATAATTCATAAATGACTGTTTTAATTCGTAATTAAAACCAGTAGGAGTCATCAGTCATTTATGACAGTTTAAGGTGAACTCCATCACCTGTAAGATCAAAGTTAACAGAAAAATGTTACGTCAACGTATCGGGAGTGTTAATATTTACTAACGATGCCGCACACAATCGCCTTAGCGCCACCATCATGTTTCTAATCGTCTGTTTATTACAGAAACGTATACTCTCGCCAGCATCCACCCGATAAAAATCCCGACAATGATCCCTCCTGCCACATCGCCGGGATAATGCACGCCATTGTAAATACGACTGTACGAAACCATCAAGGCCCAGATAAAAAGCCAATACGTCAGGATTTTAAACCTGGCATTAAGCGAAAAAGCCAGAAAGGTGGCTACCCCAAAAGCATTGGCGGCATGCGACGAAACAAAGCCATATAACCCACCAGGCCCGGCTTTGCTCAAATGAACCAATCCGGCTAAAGCCGGTTCGTGCGAGGGGCGCAACCGGTGCACGATGTTCTTAATCAGAAGGGAGGCTGTTTGATCGCACAAAAGAATAACCAACCCAATGAATAACAGGATGTATATCCCCTGCCTTTTGTAATGCTTCACAATATAAAAAGCGATCAGCAAATACATGGGTATCCAGATCAGCTTATCGCTGAACCAATACATGATGGGGTCGAAGAAGCTGTTGTGCCAGCCATTCAGTATCAGAAATAACCGGGTGTCGAGGGTATTTAAGGATTCGATCATCTTCTTTGTTTTTTGATTAGCCAGTGTTGGACTTTATAACACAAATATGCCGAGCCAGCACCGGTAATGGCGCCCATCAACACGTCAGTCGGGTAATGAACGCCAAGGTCCATCCGTGAATAACCCACCGTTCCTGCCCAGACAAAAGCAGGGGCAAAAACATACCATTTGGGATAGGCCAGAGCAACCGAGGTGGCCAGTGAAAAAGCGTCGGAAGTATGCCCTGACGGAAAGGAATAGCTTCCTCCTCTGGTTATTTTTTCAATATCCGGATAAGTGACAAATGGCCGTGTCCGTTTGACGCTGTATTTCATGATGGTGGCAATGGCTGAAGAGGTGACAACCGACGCCCCGATGTAGAGGGCATTCTTTTCCATGGCTGCATCTTTTTTTAATAGTCCCACACCGAATAAAACAACCGGAGTTCCAAAAGCAACAGGCGAAGCAGAGTTGGTTTCCCCTCTGAAAAAGCCATCGAGGTTTTTATTCCGGTTGTGATTTATGTCCCTCAACAGGTTGATGTCGAAATTTTGGGAATACCCTGTATGTACAGGAAAAAGCAACAGGAGTAATAAAATCTTTCTCAATGCATTCTTATTTAGTCGGTTGTTTTTACTGTAGAATGATTTTTATAAATCAGTTTTAAAAAGGCGGGCAATACGAAAAGCAACATGGGAATGGCCATCACAAATCCACCGATAACCGCAATCGCCAGGGGCTGTTGCATTTGAGCGCCAAGCCCGATACCGAGTGCCAGCGGTGTTAAAGCCAGTATGGCAGAAATAGCGGTCATCAGTTTTGGACGGATACGGGTGGATATGGCAAAATTAATGGCATGCTCAGCGCTGCCTGTTTTCCGCAATTCCCAGAAGAATTGCTGGACTGTGAAAATTGCATTTTCTGCAATAATCCCGACAATCATGATAATCCCGGTGTAACTACCTACATTTAAAGGTGTCCCGGTAATGAACAGAGCCCATAAACTTCCTGACATGCCAAGAACAGAGATGAATATTAGTAATATTGAAATTTTGAAATCCTTGTATAAAAACAGGATAATCAAAAACACAAGCAAAGTTGCCGAAATCAGGATAAACATGAGTTCTTTAAACGATTGTTGCTGTTCGGAATACTGTCCGCCATACGATATGCTGTACCCAACCGGAAGCTGTACATCGGATTTGATTTGCGCCTGAATTTCATTGATCGCTGTCCCCAGTTCCTTACCGTTTAGCCTTGCTTCCAGAACAATATCCGACTTCAGGTCTTCACGTTTCAATTCAATTTATCCGGGGATAATTTTGTAAGAACAGAACAATGACAGAGGCTTTACGGTACCGTCCTTCATGAAAAGGGGTTGTTTCATTACCTCGTCGATATTCGTATCTTTAAAATTGTTGTACCGCATCCTGATTTTCAGCATCTGCTCCCCTTCCTGAATTTCGCCCACCTGCAACCCGCCGAGTGACGATTGTTGCGGGGAAATATTCACATTCATCATATTTACCCCAAGAGTGATGCCGTTCACAATGGTGCTTAACTGCTCCTGAAAATCTCTGATAGACAATCCGTTTTGAAGCAGCTTCTTTTGATCGGGCAGAAAAACAATCGAAGGGCCGGCATTCACGAGGCCGTTTTCAATATCAACGACCCCATCCACTTTAGCCATCGATTTTCCCACCTGGTCGGCCAGTTGCTCAAGTCGTTGCTGATCATCCCCGAATATTTTCACCTCAATTGGCGCAGCGGTATTCATCAGGTCTCCTAATAAATCCGCAATTCGTTGCCCGAAACCAACTTTCAAAACCGGGACATTGGCTTCAATTTTTTTGCGCAACTGGTCTATTACATCCTCGGTTGATTGTTTTCGGGTGGTTTTTAACTGGATCAGATAATCGCCATAGTTGGCGGGCAGCGTTCTGAAAGCCATTCGCAGGCCCAGCCGGCGCGAATAGGAATCGACATCGGGATGTTCCAGAATGATTTTTTCAACTTTCTGGAGCAGCGCATCGGTTTCTTCGAGCGATGTTCCCGATGGTGAATAATAATCGAGCACAATGGTTCCCTCGTCGAGTTTGGGAAGAAACCCTGTTTCGATTTTACCGGTCAGCCAGATGGACGAACCCAGCAAGAATACACAAAGCAGGGCTGCAAACCAAGGTTTGTCGAAAGTCCAAAAAAGCCAATTTAATCCTTTCCGTTCGCCTTCATGTCTGGCTTCATATTTTAGAATTTTGGTTCTTCACAGAAATGCGTACCTGAATAAATAAAGCAGTAAATTTAGAATAAAAAATGTCAACGAGTTTACTCTATCATGGATTCGGTTTAACTGATCAGGAATACCTGAAAACTGAGTATCGGAACGGAACGGTGATAT
>JAJUGZ010000019.1 GCA_029265715.1 Bacteroidota bacterium | reverse complement strand
TCGAGCACATATTCGGGTTTATCGAGAACAGCATGAACGGTTCCATTGTCCGTACAATAGGCATGGCAAGGGCCAAGGCCAAGATCGGGATGATGAACCTGACTTATAATATTTGCCGTTGTGTACAGTTAAAAACCGTTTTATCAATGGGATAGCTATGTCCATTAATCAACAAAAAATAACATAAAACACTGATTATGTGTGCTTTATAAAAAAACAACAAGAAGCATGGCTCAGCCTTAGGCAACAAAGACGTCAACTATAGACAGAGAAAAAGGGGTTTTTAGAGATGCCCATCAGAATAAAAAATCTTTTTAAAAGCTTATTAGGTATGACATCTTTCATCATATACATCGAAAATTCTTTTTAAATTATTCCGACTTCAGTTTGAAGTACGTCTTATTTATCTGCTATAACTATGGAAAAAAAGCTGCTTATCTTCTTCATCTTTTGTGTAATTGTTCAGATTGCAGTTGCCCAAAAGAGGTCGGTTTCCGGAGTAGTCCGCGACAAATCGACCAACGAAATGATCCCGGGAGTAACGGTACTCGAAAAAGGAACGGGTAACGGAACTGTGACTAATGTTGACGGGAAATTTGTCCTTTCAGTTAATGAAGGGGCCACGCTCCAGGTCAGCTTCATTGGAATGAAAACTCAGGAAATTAAAGTTGGTAATTCCAATACATTTGATATTGTTATGGAATCGACAACAGAACAGGTTGACGAAGTGGTTGTTGTAGGTTATGGGACCCAGAAAAAAACCAACCTGACCGGATCTGTTGCATCGGTTGACACGAAAGTTCTTGAAGCACGGCCTATTGCCGATGTTGGCCGGGGCCTTCAGGGTACAACTGCCGGTCTTAATGTTGTTGTTCCCAGCGGCGAAATTGGCTCAGACCCAATTATGAAAATCCGTGGACAATTTGCTTCCATCTCCGGAGGGTCTGCCCCGCTGATTTTGATGGACAACGTTGAAATACCGTCAATCCAGATGGTGAACCCGGACGACATCGAATCAATCTCTGTTTTAAAAGATGCCGCATCTGCTTCTATTTATGGAGCAAAAGCAGCTTTCGGGGTAATCCTGATCACAACGAAAAAGGGCGCCAAAACCGAAAGCGTAAACTTCTCTTATTCGGGCAACGTATCGTTCCAGAACATTTCCAAAAAGATGGAGATGGGCAAACTTGACGCCCTGGAATATTCGCTCCTGGCCGCAGAACGTGTGGGGGCCACTTCGACCGGGGCATTCTGGAAAGTAACCCGCGAAGGGTACGAAAAAGCCAAGGCCTGGCAGGAGAAATGGGGAAATGTTGTAAAACCCAATGATCCGATGTTATATGGCCGCGACTGGTATGTCGATGCCAATGGCTATAAAATTGGACTTAGGACATATGATCCTTATGACTACATGATTAAAGAATGGACTCCCACCCATACACATAACCTGTCGGTTAATGGCAAAAGCGGAAAGACAGATTACAACATTGGCGTTGGCTATCTGGATCAATCGGGCATTATCAAACCGGCAAAAGAAGATGATTTTAAACGCTACAACGGTTCTGTAAAAGTTGGAACAGAAGTAAATAAATGGTTACGGGTTTTTGCCGGGACCATGTATTCAAAACGTATAAAAAGATACGCTTACGCAACCAACTCGACCACTGCCGACCCGTGGCTTTACCTTTACCGCTGGGGCCCGACCTACCCCATGACAACTGAAGACGGCGACCCGATCAGGAGCCCTGCTTCGGAAATGGCCCAGGCAAATACCGCTTTTCAGGAAACAAATTATACCAGTTTAAATGGCGGGTTAACAATCACTCCACTAAAAGACTGGAAAATTAACTTTGATTACACACATGCCAATCAGGAGTACATCAATAACCGGCCGGGGACCCGTTACACCGCGCGCAATTCATGGACTGCCGCCGTTGCGAAATACGATGCCAATGGGAACCGGATTTATGTAAATGATTCAGGAGAACAGGTATCTTCATCCGATCCGGGCGCTATGCCAGCCTATCAGTTAAGTATGGATACCTATACGGCAATCGGTTCTAACCCGGACCACATTTACCGCTATGCAAAAAACGACCAATGGAACACCATCAACCTGAATACAACCTATGACCTGACCCTGGAAAACATCCACAAATTTAACTTCATGCTGGGGTTAAACAGGGTCAGCTATGAATATGCATACAACTGGTCTCAGATTACACAGCTCATCGATTACTCAAACCCACAATTCGACTTGGCAACAGGCACCCAAACGGCCAGTGGCGGCGAATATTGGGAATCACAGCTCGGGTTCTTTGGCCGGATGAACTATAATTACAAAGAAAAATATCTGTTGGAAGCCAACCTGCGCTACGACGGGACCTCTAAATTCCCGACAGACCTGCAATGGCGCTGGTTCCCTTCATTCTCGGCCGGATGGCGTATCAATGAAGAACCGTGGATGCAATGGGCCAAACAATCACTCAGCGCCTTAAAATTGAGAGCATCATGGGGTACCATCGGCGACCAGTCTGTAAGCAACTCGCTTTATATTCCAACAATGAGTGGTTCGTACAGCAGTTGGATTATTTCAGGCGCCAAACTCTACCAGTTTGGAACACCTGGCGCTGTCTCCACATCGGTAACATGGCAGGATATCACAACGCTCGACCTGGGACTGGATGGCCGGTTCTTTAACAACGCGCTCGGATTCTCGTTCGACTGGTACCGGCGCGATACCGAAAATATGATTGTCCCGCAGGAAGGAATCCCGGCAACATACGGGACCAGTGCCCCACAAAGTAATTACGGATCATTACGGACGAATGGGGTTGAAATACAAATTGATTATACCCACCGGTTTAAAAATGGGCTGGGAGTTAATTTTGTCGCAACATTCTCCGACAACAAAACAAAAATTACCAAATACGGAACGACCCAAAGCATCGACTCCTGGTATGTCGGGAAAACCTACGGTGAAATCTGGGGTTACGAAACCGACCGGTTATACCAGAAAGCCGATTTTGAATACGACAGCAACGGGAAGTTAGTCACAACAACATCCTCCGACGGCTTTACCATCAACAAGCTTTCTGATCCGAACGCGGCGACACAAGGCAAACTGCAGTCGGGCAACTTCAGGTTCGGCCCGGGCGATGTCAAATTCAAAGACTTGAACGGCGACGGAGTGATTAACCCCGGGAACAGGTTGATCAAAAATGCAAACGGAGAGCCTGATTACGGCGATTTAAAAGTCATTGGAAACTCAACACCGCGATACGAATATGGATTCAGGGCCGGAGCCGACTACAAAGGAATTGACGTATCTGTTTTCATCCAGGGAGTTGGCAAACGGGATGTTTGGGGAGATGGGTTCCTTGCGATCCCGGGATATAACTCATCAGATGGTGCAATACCTCAGGCAATTGCCGGCGACTTCTGGAGAGAAGACAGAACCGACGCGTTCTACCCGGCCCCTTACAACATGAATGGCAGCAATAGCACGTTAAACATGCAGGTTCAGTCAAGATACCTGCTGAACATGGCCTACTTGCGTATCAAAAACATTACTGTAGGCTATACCTTACCTTCGATGGTAACAAAGCAAATCAATGTTAACAAGCTGCGAATTTATGCCTCACTCGAAAACTTTTTCACATTCGACCACTTAGGCAGTTTGCCAATCGACCCGGAAGAAATTAGCGGTTACTCGATGTGGAATACTACGAACTACAACATGGGCCGGACTGGCGTTGGTGTACCAACATTCAAAAGCGCCTCGGTTGGTATTCAGTTGAACTTCTAAAATGGAAAATTTATGAAACGATATTTGCCTATATTAATATTTGCCGTGGCTCTCGGGTTTACAGGGTGCGAGGATGTTGATTTTCTGGACCGCCCTTCGTTAACCACCATGAACGACGAAAACTACTGGACAAGCGAAAACAACCTGCGCCTTTTCGCAAATGGATTCTATTCGAACTACTTTGTCGGATACAACTCGGCATGGGGAACAGATTATGCTCCACTGAGGGGCTACTACTTCAGCGACGATTTCACTTCGACCGGCAAGCAGGGCGGGTTTGAAACACAAGCTCCGGAATCACGGGCTTCGACCAGCGAAACAGCCAGCTGGTTAACTACCTATGCCGGGCCAACCTGGGATTTTGCATGGGTCCGGAAATCGAATCTTTTCCTCGAACGAATTGAAAAAATGAAAGCGTCCTACCTCTCAGAAAGCGCTTATCAGCATTGGAGTGCCGTAGCAAGGTTCTTCAGAGGCTATGAATACAGCCGGCTGGTTAGTGTTTTTGGCGATGTCCCATACTACGACCGCGTAATTGGCGACTCAGAACTCGATCAATTATACAAAGACAGGGATAGCCGTACAGTGGTGATGGACCATGTTTATGATGACTTCGCCTACGTACTGGACAACATGCGTACCTCTGACGGTAATGTCCAATACCTGAACAAATACATCGCCGCCGGATTTATCTCACGTTTCATGTTATTCGAAGGAACCTGGCAGAAGTACCATCTGAATAACCAGGAAAAAGCCAAGAAATACCTGGAATTGGCCGTTCGCGCGGCAAATATTGTAATGGCCTCAGGCAACTACTCATTCGCCAGCGATTTCCGTTCGTTGTTCGGGTCTCAGGATTTGGCCGGCAATAAAGAAGTTATCATGTACCGTCATTACGACGCAGCATTGAGTATTACACACCATATTGCCTCATACTCTAATCTGACCGAAAGCCAAACCCCGGCGCCCAACCTCTCATTGGCAAAATCTTTTATCTGCAACGATGGTAAGCCTTACAAGTTGTCGTCGGTAGCAAATGCCGATAAACTCGACATTAAAAATATGGTGGCAAGCCGCGATCCCCGGTTCGAAGCAACATTCTGGGACGCGCCAAAGAAAGAATCGGCAACATTACTGTATGCCTGTAAATTCATCGACCGCGTTGGTGTTACCTACTATGGACAAACCTATCCGGCAGCTTATGGTTCAAATACAAACACCAACGATGCCCCTGTTATGCGTTTGGCCGAGGTAGTACTAAACTGGATCGAAGCAAAAGCCGAACTTGCCACCATGGGAGGACCTGCCGTTACCCAATCAGACATCGACCAATCGATCAATGCAATCCGCAACCGGCCATTGGATGCCACCGCAAAAGCAAAAGGTATTGTTAAAACCGCAGCACTAAGCCTGGCTGATCTTCCTGACGATCCGGACCGCGATCCGGATGTCCCAGCCCTGCTGTGGGAAATACGCCGGGAACGAAGAATGGAGTTTGTTTTCGAACATACCCGACTGATGGATATCAAACGTTGGAAGAAAATTAACTATATGAACGGAACAACCCATCCGGACAACCTGCTTGGATTATGGATTAATTTTCAGCAAGAATATCCCGAATGGTTAGTTACATCAAAAGTCAACAAACTCAAAGTTAAAAAAGCCGACGGGACCATTGTTACCTACAACGGTTCGAATGCAGCAGATATGGTTGGCTACTATATTCCGGAAAATATAACAGACCGCGATGCATTTACCGACAGGGTTTATCTGGCGCCTGTGGGAAATACCCAAATCAGTGAATACCTTGACAAAGGCTACACATTAACCCAAACTCCCGGCTGGTAATAGCCAGAACCTCCTCTGACGAGTCACTAATCGTCTGATATTTTTTTACCTGTAATATTATTCTCATCGGATGGCCCAAAACCATCCGATGAGTTTTTTACCATACCTTAAATCGCAAAATCATGAACCGGACTTTACTTGTTTCAGTGTTTTTTAGCCTTCTTATCCACATCCAGGCCCAGCCCGTCCGCTTCGCCCATGTCACCGATACCCACGTTGGCGGAAGCACCGGCGCCGAAGACCTGATCCGAACGATTAAAGATATCAACACGCTGGACAGCATTGATTTTGTAATTTTTTCAGGAGATATTACCGAATTTGGCTCCGATCAGGAATTAAAAGAAGCTAAATCCATTATCGATCAGCTAACCAAACCCTGGTACATTGTGCCGGGAAATCACGACTCGAAATGGTCTGAGAGCGGCAACAACAGCTTTGTACAGATTTTCGGCACCGAAAAATTTGCTTTCGAGAAAGGGAAATATTTGTTTATCGGAACAGTCAGCGGACCCAACATGCGCATGGCTCCGGGATTAGTCCCCCACGAGCAAATCGTTTTTCTCGATTCGGTACTAACCTCCATGAAAAATCCGGATCAACCGATCATTTTCATCAATCATTACCCGCTCGACGAATCATTGTCGAACTGGTACGCCGTGATCGACCTGCTTAAAACACGCAACATTCAGGCATCCCTGCTGGGACACGGCCACATAAACAAGTTATACAATTTTGAAGGGATCCCCGGAGTGATGGGGCGATCGAACCTCCGGGCCCCAAAAGATACCGGAGGGTACAACCTCGTTACGATAGAAAGGGACACCATGTTTTATGCCGAACGCACGCCGGGAGCAAAAACACATGCCATATGGTGCAAAGTCCCGCTGCAGAATCATCATTCCCATAACGACGCCAGCCTGTATCCCCGCCCCGACTATTCTGTCAACGACCAGTATCCGAATGTAAAGACCGTTTGGGAAAAACAAGACAACAGCGATATCGGAACCGGGATCAGCATCCGTGGGAACATCGCCGTTTATGCCAATACCAACGGACAAATTGTTGCGTTGGACCCCAACTCCGGAAAAGCCTTATGGCATTATCAAACCGGAGGGAAAATATATTCAACGCCAGCAATTGCCGGCAAGCGTATAATTTGTGCTTCAACCGACAATAATATTTATTGCCTTGACCTGAAAACCGGGCAACTAAAATGGACTTTCCCAACCTCGAAATCGATCGTTGCATCGCCTGCAGTTGATCGTAACTCGGTTTACATTGGTTCGTCCGAAGGCATATTCCGTTCCGTTGATTTACGATCGGGAAAATTAAACTGGAAATTCGACAGCGTAAAGAATTTTGTCGAAACCCGTCCCCTTGTTTATGGCAATTACGTTTATTTTGGTTCGTGGGGAAACACATTCTACGCGTTAGATAAAAGAACCGGAAAGCTTTGCTGGAAACGTGAAAAATACTCGAACCGGATGTTGTCTCCCGCTGCAGTTTGGCCTGTGGCTGCCCATGGCAAGGTTTTTATTGTAGCCCCCGACCGGCACATGACCGCATTGGATGCAAAAACAGGCCATGAAATCTGGGATTCGAAACAATACACCTGCCGCGAGTCGATCGGTATTTCCGGCGATGGCAAACTGGTTTACATTAAAAATATGGACGAAGGAAATGTCGATGCCTTTTATACAAACTCCGATCGGCAGGAACTGGCCTGGGAATGCCAAGCCGGCTTGGGTTATGAAATTGCCCCGTCGCCAATTACAGAACAGGGAACATCCGTTTTTATCCCGACAACAAATGGCATAATCTGCGCCATCGATAAAGGCAATCACACCGTATCGTGGAAATACAAAGTTTCAAATGCGCTGATTAATGGAATAACAGCAATCGGCAACAGAATATGGGTTACGACCCTGGACGGGAAAATCGTTTGCATCAGCTACTAAAAAGTTATCTGCAAATAATTCAAGTCTTTTTCAAAAAATAAAAACGCCGTTCTCACGCAACCTGGAATGATTATTTCTTAACAAAATTAAATAACTACAAAACAACAACATACACTCAAAACACGCCTATATTATCAACAGGGAAACGCATTCATAAAAAATACTGGTATTACATATTACAAAATGATGTTTGCGTGACAAATTTTTGATAATTTAGCAATCATTAAGCCATACACAAAATTAAATAGTCAGAAATATACGGGTAAATCGAGATTTTAGGCATCCACTTTAAACTGGTATGATATGAACTTTAAAAGTTAATAATATTTTTCTAAACATTCTCTATGTAAAACCAAAATCTGGTGATATGAAAAAAAACTTTCTACTTCTCTTCATTTTGTGTCTGGTTGTTCATACAGCGATGGCTCAAAAACGAACGATCAGCGGTGTCGTTCGGGAAAAAACGAACAACGAACCTCTTCCCGGAGTTACGGTTCTTGAAAAAGGCACCGGAAATGGGACTGTGACCAGCATCAACGGAGAATATCAGTTATCTGTCAATAACGGAGCTGTTATTAGTTTCTCGTTCATCGGCATGAAACCGGTAGAACTAAAAATCGGAGAATCATCAACGCTGGATGTTTTCATGGAATCCTCGACCGAACAGGTTGATGAAGTGGTTGTAACCGCCATGGGAATCAAAAAAGAGAAAAAAGCGCTGGGATACGCCGTACAAGACATTAAAAGCGAAGAAATCCTGAAAAATAAAAGCTCAAATGTCATCAACTCATTGAGCGGGAAAATAGCCGGGGTGAGCGTCACGCAAAGTGGTGGTTCGGCCGGTGCCGGGGCCCAGATTATCGTTCGCGGGGGTACTTCGCTTGAACGCGACAACCAACCTCTATTTGTCGTTGACGGAGTAATTTACGATAACTCCACTCCGATTGGGGGAAACAGCGGGTTCGACGGGGCAACCAGAAACTCAACAACGTTCAGCAACCGCGTTATGGACATCAACCCGGAAGACATTGAAAACATGTCGGTCCTGAAAGGCCCGGCAGCAACAGCCCTTTACGGATCGAGAGCGGCAGCAGGCGTTATTGTGATCACAACGAAAAAAGGAGAAGCCGGAGCTGTAAAAGTTAATTTCAGTTCAAAATTCTCATCAAACTGGGTGAACCGATATCCGGAGCAACAAGGGTTGTACAAACGGGGATATTACAACACAGCGGGCGTTTTCAGCGATTACACCACGCAATCGTGGGGCGATAAATTCGGCTCAGGTGAAACAATTTATAACAACATCGAAAACTTTTTCCAGAACGGATCAACCTGGGACCATAGCATAAACATCTCAGGCGGTAATAAAAACGGGTCATTCTTCCTTTCGGCATCCAGCTTCGATCAGACAGGCATTGTCCCCAAAACCGGATTTGAAAAATCCACGTTCCGGTTCAATGGCGAGCAGAAATACGGCAAATTAACGGTAGGGGCAAATGTGGCCTATTCAAGTGCGACGACCGACAAAACCCTGACAAGCTCCGGACTTTACAATTCGGGGGGCAACGGTGCCATGACGGCCGTTTACAGCTGGGCTCGGAGCGAAGATATGACGAAATACCTGAAGGAGGACGGATCAAAATACCGCATGTTCGAAGGGCTTCAGCCTCTGGCCGACGATGTTGAAAACCCGTACTGGATTATTAACAAAAACAAGCTCGACGATAAAACAAACCGGTTCACCGGAACTGCTTATACCACGCTGGAAGTGGCCAAATGGTTTAACATCAGCTACCGCTTAGGATACGACACCTATACAAAATACGACCATACATTTATTGCACCGGGAGGCGCTGTAAAAGAAACATACCAAAACGGACGCCTTTCTGAAAGCGACCTCAACTACGAATACCTGTCGTCAAACTTAATGCTCACATTCACCCGGAAAGTAAACAACTGGGATTTTAACTTACTGCTGGGCCAATCAGCCGAAGATACCAAAACCATTACCCAACGCCGGACCGGTTATGATTTCATCACGGCGGGCGTTTACAGCTTCGAGAACATCGACAACGCCAACAAGTTCTTTCAGTCGCTCCACACGCAGAAAAGGTTGATCGGCGTTTTCGGCGAATTCCGGACAGCTTACAAGAACATTGCATACCTCACCGTAACCGGGCGTAACGACTGGACATCGACCTTGCCAGAAGACAACAATTCATACTTCTATCCTTCGGTCAGCGGAAGCTTTGTATTTAGCGAACTTATTCCCGGAAACAACATCTTATCGTTTGGGAAAATCCGTGCATCGTGGGCCCGTGTTGGTAAAGACACCGACCCGTATGCAACCTCCACGTCACTGTGGTCGCCCCGCGAATTTCTGGGCGGGATTGGGGTAGGAAACAGCTGGACCCGTGGAAACCCATACCTGAAGCCGGAACGGACCAAATCAACCGAATTTGGTCTTGAAATGCGGTTCCTGAAAGGCCGTATCGGATTTGACTACACGTACTATTCAAACAATAGTTCCGACCAGATCGTGACTCCACGTTTGAGCCAGTCGACCGGCTACATCCTGTTGTCGACCAACGTTGGGAACGTACTAAACAAAGGGATGGAGCTTGCCATCAATGCCATCCCTGTCCAAAAAAGAGATTTCAGCTGGGATTTGACCCTGAACCTTTCGGGCAACCGGGGTAAAGTCGAGAACCTGCTGACCGGACAAGAAGTTTTGTACGTAACCGATGTTCAGGTTGGTAACGCCAAAGCAGCTTCTTTCAACAACGGTAAATTCATGGCAATTTCCGGATCTCAATGGTCGAGGGATGAAAATGGCAACGTAATTCTCGACTGGAATACGGGTATGCCAACCAGCAACAACCTTACAACAAACTATGTCGGGAACCGGGAGCCTGTTTTCACCGGTGGGCTGAACAACAACTTCCGATGGAAGAACTGGAACTTTTCATTCTTATTTGACATTCGCGTGGGTGGAGATATTTTTAACGGAACCGATTACTATATGACCCAGGCCGGGATGAGCAAACGTTCGCTCGACCGTGAATCGCTCACATTGACTGGTGTCGCCTTAAATCCGGTCACCAAACAATATGAGGCAAAAACATATACCTATGTAGCTGGCCAAAGCTACAATATTACCACTTCTACCGGGGCTGTCCAGAACCGTTACGGGAACGACATTATCCGGGAATACTGGTCAACTTATTTCCCGCTCGAAACTGCCAACTACATTACCAAAACCAACTGGTTACGCTTGCGTTCGGTTTCATTGACATACAACCTGCCCAAAGAATTACTCAACCGGATGGATTTGATTAAAGATTTAGCATTGACCGTATCCGGCAATAATCTCTGGCTGCTGACAAATTACAAAGGGATGGACCCAGAAACCAGTGTTGCCGGATCCGGAGTCGTTGGTTCGAGCTCGGCTGGCATCGACTATTGCGGAGTTCCTGCCACCGCTGGTATCTCGGTTGGAATAAACGTTACATTCTAATTTAAATCAAAACGAATTTTACTATGAAAAAGATAATGCGATTAAGTTTAGCCATCCTGCTGGTATTAAGCTTGGCTTCATGTAAAGATTGGCTTGATGTAAATGTCAATCCCGACTCGCCAACAAATGTTGTCGCATCGGTCTCATCCCGGTTGCCCTGGATTCAGCACCACTACAACTATGGATATGGCGCGGCCAGTACCCGTGCCGCTTTGATAACCGGGACTATCACGTCAAGAACGTTTACGGGGACCAATGGGATACTTCCGGCCTGGAACCCTACCAATGTCGCCTCCACAACTCCGTATCAGCACTGGTTTGTTGGATCTGCGGCCAATCTTGGAGACTTAATTACCAAGGCTGAGGAAGAACAGGCCTGGCACTATATCGGTGCGGCTTACACCATCCGGGCCATGGGATTTATGCTGATGACCGACTGGTACGGCGAAATGCCATATACCGAAGCCTTGGGCTCGAGCCTGTCGCCCAAATACGACGACGGAAAAACAATTTTTGAAGGTTGCCTGGCCGATCTGGAC
Organism: Bacteroidota bacterium; assembly: GCA_029265715.1. GTDB lineage: Bacteria > Bacteroidota > Bacteroidia > Bacteroidales > Prolixibacteraceae > Aquipluma. The sequence goes on along the minus strand of JAJUGZ010000019.1, from coordinate 41,936 downwards.
AAGGCCCTTGAATATTTCCAAATGAGCCAACCAGCTACTGCTCCGGCTCTTTCCGAAGGCGACAGCTGGAACTCCGGGAATGTGCAGAAATGGATCAAACTAGTTTATGGGCTCAAAGCCCGATGGTTGAACAATTTATCAAAGAAATCATCTCTTTATAACCCAACCGCTATTCTGGATGCGATCTCGAAAGGGCCACAAAGCAATGCAGAAAGTACGATTATCAACCATGTAAACGACCCGAACGACAAAACAGGCGACGTTTTGATTGGCGACCCGCTCAAAACAGCATATATCTTCAATACAGCTGCCTGGAGCGACTGGGCACGTTTTACGCAATGGTACGTCGATTTGCTTGAAAATACATTTACCGGAGGATCGGGCGTTGAAGACCCACGGGCTGACAAAATGTTGCCATCGGCCCAACACTGGCAGAAAGTTCTAAACCCGGCTACCGGCACCTATTCATACACCTCAAAATTTATCCGCACCAAAGGAGTTGATGCAATTAAGACAAACATCAGGCTCAATAAAGGGCCGATTATTGCCAGCTATAACACTTCTACCAAAAAGTGGTCGGTATCAACTACCGATGCAGCCCGGAAAGGAGATACCGCTTATGTAAATATCCGGGCTATTTGTGCCATGACCGGAGCTACAACCAGCGAAAGTACTTATGCTGCAACCGATGGGACAATCCTTTCAACCGGCACTTACTACACCCGTCCGGAATCGCCAACCGATGTGATGACCTATCACGAAATGTGTTTCATCAAAGCCGAAGTTTTGTTCCGGCAGGGCGATAAATCCGGAGCGCTGGCAGCCTATAAAGCAGGAATCCGCGCACACATGGAGGCCATGAACAGCAAACTGAAAGAATACGCCGGATCAACAAACCCGGGCAAACAACCCATGGATGCAGCCGCAATTGACGCATTCCTTTCCAGCGCCGCGGTTGCGCAGACAGCCAATGAGCTGACAATGGCCAAAATCATGCAGCAGAAATTTATTGCCATGTCGTTCACTCAACAAAACTGGAACGACATGAGGCGCTTCAACTTTTCGGCAGGAAACATCGGAAGCTTTGGCGTGGTATACCCCGACTTCGACCGTCCGATGGAATTCAGCGCCGAAGCTGCCACCAAGATTCCGGGCACCAATAAAACAGATGACAACTATTGGTTCCGGCGAATGGGTCAATGCTCGCACGAAATCAACTATAATTCTGAAAATATGAAAGCTTCCAATCCGAAAGCTTTCGATTTGGATATCTGGTCGGTTCCGGTTTGGTGGGACAAAGCAGAATAAGCCATTCAAAAAACAAGAGTGAAACGGATTGCCCTTGAGCAAGGCAAGCCGCTTCCTCGTTTCTGACATCGACATTTAATTTGACATATTTTGGGATAACCATTAACCATGCTAAAGTTTTTTAAAATTAAAATTCTGGCACTTTTGCTTGCCGGATCTTCGTGTTCCAGCCCACAGCAGAACGCAAACCTTGACAAACTCATTTCAAACACAAAAAACCGCTTTGCGCCCGACAACCGGACCGAACTATTTAACGTCGTAATCGACAAAACGAATGGCACCCCTGTTTTGCATGGCTTAACAACCTCACCCGAAGCGAAACAAGCGCTTCTGGATTCATTAAAAACCATTTCTCCCGAAGTGATCGACTCACTCGTGGTTTTGCCCGACACCTCGGTTGGCAATAAATTTTGGGGGCTGGCAACCCTTTCGGTTGGGACCATGAGGGCTGAACCCGACCATGCAGCTGAAATTGTTTCGCAAATATTACTCGGCACGCCCGTCAGGGTTCTGCAAAAACACAACGGATGGTACCGGGTCCAGTCTCCGGATAAGTACATCGGATGGATTGATGACAGCGCTTTATTCCCGGTCACAGGAAATGAACTCAATGCATGGAAGCAAAGCAACCGGTATGTTTACCGGAGAACCGAAGGGTTCGCCTATTCTGCTCCGGATGAAAAAAGTTCGCCGGTGTCGGATCTGGTATTGAGTGATTTATTTGTTGTATCCGGCGAAAACAACGGATTTTGGAATATGCAGTTCCCAGACGGACGAACCGGATATGTACCCAAAACAAACTGTATCTCTTACACCGAATGGATTTCCGAAACCCCGGACGTAACCCGCATTATTGAAACAGCCTGCAGCCTCCTCGGTCGTCCGTATTTATGGGGCGGAACATCAACCAAAGCAGTCGATTGCTCCGGTCTTATGAAAACAGCCTACCTCTCGCAGGCGGTTATTTTGGCCAGGGATGCCTCTCAGCAAGCCCGGTATGGCGAAATTTTGACGATTACCGACTCAACACAATTTAAACCCGGCGATTTGCTATTTTTTGGCCGCTCCAAAGACCACATTACACATGTTGGGATGTACAAAGGCAATAATCAATATGTCCATTCCTCCGGATTAGTCCGGATTAACAGCCTTAATCCTCAAAGTCCGGAATACATTCTTACCGGGCGGAAAAGTTTGGTATCGGCCAGCCGGATACTAAACTCGCTAAATACCGAAGAAATTATTCAGGTGAAAAATCACCCTTGGTATAATTAAATTTGGGAACAGAAAAAAAATGCAGCAATGAAACAGACACGAAGAAATTTCATCCGGACAGGCAGCCTGACAGCCATTGCCGGCCTCTCCGGTATCAATACAATTTTTGGCGCCATGAATAATTCAGCTTCCACACGCAAGTTTAAAAACAAAGGGCTTTCGCTCCGGTTTAAACCGTACGACCTGCAACTGAAACATACCTTTACACTGGCCGGCAGTTCAAGGACCACAACTCCGGTCATGCTTACTGAAATTATGTATGAAGGGATCACCGGGTACGGCGAGGCTTCGATGCCTCCCTACCTGGGCGAAAGTCACGAAACGGCAACCAGATTTCTTTCCTCCGTGAATTTGGAACAATTTAACGACCCCTTTCAACTCGAAACCATTCTATCCTATGTCGACAACCTCGCCCCGGGAAATTGCGCGGCAAAAGCGTCTGTCGACATCGCATTGCACGACTTGGTAGGCAAGATCATGGGGCAGCCCTGGTACAAAATCTGGGGCTACGATCCGGCCCAAACGCCTAACACGTCGTTTACAATCGGGATTGATACTGCCGAAGTTGTAAAACAAAAAGTTCGGGAAGCTCCTCAGTTTAAAATCCTGAAAGTAAAACTGGGCAGAGAGAACGACAAAGAAATGATTGAGGCCATTCGGTCCGAAACAAATGTCCCGCTTTGTGTGGATGTTAATCAGGGATGGACGGATAGACAAATGGCCCTTGACATGATCTACTGGTTAAAAGAGAAAGGGATCGTTTTTGTAGAACAACCGATGCCCAAAACAGCCATCGACGATATGGCCTGGCTGACACAACACAGCCCGCTCCCAACCATTGCCGACGAAGCATTGCAACGGCTCCCGGACGTAAAAAAAGTTCACGGAGTCTATTCCGGAATAAATATCAAACTGATGAAATGCACCGGAATGCGCGAAGCCCACAAAATGCTGACTTTAGCCCGGGCACTCGATATGAAGGTGATGATTGGCTGCATGACTGAAACATCGTGCGCCGTATCGGCAGCCGCCCAGCTATCCCCCATGGTTGACTGGGCCGACCTTGATGGAAGCCTCCTGATCTCGAACGATCCGTACAAAGGCATGGAAGTAATTGACGGGAAAGTTACGCTGATCGATAAACCGGGAATCGGAATCCGAACGATATAAGCAAACTGCCTGATTAGAGATTCCCCCGTCTCTGGCGGAAATCTCTGATCGGGTTATTGTTACAGAAAATTTACTTTGGAATATCTTCTTTGAATGCAGTCCGCACACAGCGGAACCCAACATACGATTTGGCCGAATCCTGATACTCGAAGCTTCGGGTAGAAACCTGAATGTAATAGGCCACATCTTTCCATGAACCGCCCCGGATAACTTTCCGTTTTAATACCGGATCGTCCTCGGGTAGTGCATTATACTGATACATCGGGTTAAAATCACCCGAAACCTCGTACGAAGATTCATCAAAAGCATTTACAGTCCACTCAGCAACGTTACCAGCCATATCGTACAAGCCAAAATTATTTGGGGAAAAACTTCCTGTTCTCATTGCTGTAACCATGGTCCGGCTATCAGCAATATAGTTTCCGCGCAACGGTTTAAAATTAGCCAGGAAACACCCCTGCTGATTGCGAGTATAATAACTGCCCCAAGGATACAAATTCCCAAATTTTCCGCCACGAGCGGCATATTCCCACTCGGCTTCAGTTGGCAACCTGTAGTCAAAAACTTCAGGAACTTTAATGGCTTCCTGAAAGTCATTTAACCGCTTTGTCCGCCAATGACAAAAGGCTTTTGCCTGCGCCCAGGTAACCCCAACAACCGGATAGTCATCGAAAGATGGATGCCAGAAATAATTCCGGGTAAGTGGTTCGTTGTATGAAAACGTATAATCACGGATCCACACCAGGGTATCAGGGTAAACAGGAGTCGATTCGTGCATGATGAAGGACGATCGGTTTTGAATTGCACTTCGCTCTCCTTGTTGATTTACAACAGAACCTTCGTATGACTGGGTTTTGTAATTATAACTATTACTTCTTTTAGCTGCCTGTTGATAGTCTATCCAGTAATATTCATAAAAAAGTTTCCGGGTATCAATCTCTTTCTTATGAAAGAACCGTTCTTGTTCCGGCACATAAAGACCTTCCAAAGCAGCCTGATAATCAGGATTTTTCCACTCAATCCGATCATTCCAGTTTAAACGAGGTTCGTCTAACATCTCACCTTTACGGGTTTCGGTGATTAAATATTCAGGGAACGACTCGCCAAGCATTTGCCGGGCAATCGAATCCCGAACCCAGTATACAAATTCGCGATATTCATTGTTTGTGATCTCGGTATCATCCATCCAAAACGATTGCACCGAAACAGTTTTAGTGGCATTGCCTTCACCATTTACCATCTCGTCAGAAGGCCCCATTTTAAAACTCCCCTGCTTAATAAATACCATCCCAAAGGGTATTTGTTCATAGAAGGGCTTTCGGGAAGGAACTCCAAAAAGTTCATGCACTCCTTCTTTCTGACAAGAATTCAGAAGGAGAAACAAGGAAACAACCAATAAAAACAATCTTCCCTTCATCTAATAAACCTCTACTATCAACAAACACTACAAAAACGAAAAAATCAACCGCCTATTATGCCAAATAATAAAAAAGCCTTACAAGTTGAGGCTTATAAGGCTTCTGTATCATTAATCAACCGATTAATATTCCCATAAATTTTGTTCGTAATCAAACATTTTATTTTCAATCTTGCGGCTTTCCATCATGGCATCTTTACCAGACAAGTATTGTGTTATGCCTCGATTGTTGTACACATTTGACTCTTTAACGATATACGAATTGAATTTTCGCATCAGGAATAGATCATCAAACGATAAATTGCGTGCCGTATTATTCGGATTAAATACCTCGTTCGAAGCAAGCAAGCCGCGCGCTTCCGGGTAATATATCCAGAATACCTGACGACGCTGTACGTTTTCGCGATTTACATCCTCATCGCGATAATATTCCTGAATGGGGCAAATACCAATAATACGTACATTCATCGTCGAGTTTTGCTTGTCGAAATACCATTCTTCCTTAATCATGAACTGCTTCACTTCTCCAGTCCGGATTTCGCCTTTTACTTCGCGCGAGACCAATTCGCCGGTATTTGCATCCCTGACATTAACAGTCCGTGTCGTAGCGCCAAAAGCTTCTTTAACTTGTTCAAACGTCATCGGAACTTTAAATTCATCATCATTCCGGGCATCGTATGCCGTAATCTGCCCATTTTCAATCCCTTTCAATAAAAGTGTAATTAAATTGGTTCGGCCATCAGCCTCAACAGTCGGAAAATAAATGGGTTGATTCATCTTTTCGCGTAAATCAACAATCCGCCAGATTTTTTTTGACCATACCACATCAGCTTCCCGAACATAGGGAAGCGCAACAGGTTTACGTTTCGAAAGATCCTCCCGCTTGTAGGCACCATCAATAATCTGCGCCTGGGCATTATTAAATCCAGGCACTCCAAGCATAAGAGTAATGAATCCTAAAAGTATTATAACCCTATTCATGTTATCGAATTTTAAAACTGACAGGAGATAATGTCCGGTTTGTTCCATCATCGCCTTTAGCTGTAATATTATCAATATAAATTATACTCCCTACCGAAATTTTTTTCAACTGCTCTTTCTGTTCGTTCGTAAAACGATTGGATTTGGCACTCCATGTTTTAACATATCCTCCGGCGCCAGTTAGTGTAATATCAAAGCCTGTTATCGTAAATTTCAGGTCAAAATCAAAATCTTTCAATTCAGCGAAAATGCCATCTTCAACCAAAAAATCTTCTTTCTTTATATTACCCCCATTCTTTCCGCCCACTGTAGCAACTGGCGGTGGAACCTCTTTAACACGGAAAGGCATTGATCCCATTGGCCTTCTTTCATTGCCAAATTTTGCTACAACAGAAATAGAGGTAGCTTTCCCTGTATTATCGGTCTTTGAAGGATACACCAGAAAATCTCCCCCATTCTTCTCAATTCGCCCGTTTGTCATGGTCACCTCAATGTTTTCGGAGGGGATACCCGGAACTGAAATGCTCACAGGATTAGGGATACCCACGTATAACACATTCATCTTCGTTGGTGAAATAGTAACACTGGGTTCTCCAACCTGATATTGCCCTTCAAACGGATAGGTATTGTATCCGCCTTCGGGCGTCTTGTACTTAATAAGCCCACCCCATTTAAATGTACCAACCTCTTTGGCCGGAACTTTATATATTCCTTTTCCTCCGGCCATTTCAAGGGGTCGGTTATTTACAAGGATTTCCGGCCGTTGTGTTGAATCTTCGGCAGCTAAAAAGATCTGGGCTTCAAAAACATCACCCCTCAGTACATATGTCGATTTCGCAATAACCTGAGCCCCCAGTTTATTAAACTTGAACGAAGAAGCATCAATCTGGCTGTACAGGTTTGAAGCCACGTTCGTTTCAGCATTTTTCACATCAATCTGTATTTTCGAAAGCATGGTAATAACCGCAATCAAGGGCTTATTCTCGAAACGTAAACTTTCCCAGGTTTTCTTTTCTCCGCCTTCTTTCAGATTAATCTTCGGATCGGAAGTGTCCAAATCCTGAATTATACTTGTCCGGAGGGTAGACGAACTGTCCAATAACGAGGCCAAATAGTCACGATAGGCAATTATTTGCTCTTTTAACTGTTTGGCAGCTTTTTGCTGAATCATAATTTCGGACGGAGTATTCAAATCATCTTCCTTTTTTATTAAAAGCGTATCTCCCGCTTTATTAACAAAGATTGGAGCATTGTCCTCAAGGACATAATCCGGGCCTAAATCTTTCAGAAAAACACCTCCTGAAGCTAAAACCAACCGTTCCTTTAGCTTCATGATGTTGTCATTTAAAGAATCAGAACGGCTTTTCAATTCATCCGCTTTTTCCTTCCATTCCTTTACCTTGGTCGGATTTTGCAGATACGCGCTTGAAAAAGCCCCATAAATCTGATCATTCTTTAAATCAACATTGCTCAAGGTTTGGGTTAGACTAGCATCGACGACCCGAAAAGCCTCAAGAACTTCTGCTGCAACATTTAATGCCAACATAGCCGTCAGCACCAAATACATCATGTTGATCATTTTCTGCCTCGGGGTTTCCGGGCAATTTTTTGCTCCCATCCTCGAATCAGTTTATTACTTCTTCTTATAATTCATTGCTCCTAACATATTGCCATAAATACCATTCAATGCTTCTAAATGAGAATTCAGTTTCTCTGCATTTTCCTGATATTTTTTCATTGCCTGTATTGACGAGGCAATTACTTGGTTCATCTGATTCAGATCCTCAAAAAACTTCTGAGAAGCCTGCAATTGTTCTGACGTCCCTTTAAGCTGCTTTTCATAGGTCGAATTCAGTGATTTCAGGTTCGCATTCAGCTGGGCAATATTTTCACTGTAAACACTTGAATTGATTTCCAAATCTTTAAATCGCTTCTCAAGCGAATTAGAAAATTGTTCATACGAACTGGCTAATTTAGAACCAGACTCTTCTATATGTTTCGTGAATTTTGTACTCGACTCATGCAGCTTTGAAAGCATTCCATCTCCAGTCTCTGATATTTTCCGGGCTGTTTCACTATATGATCCGACCAATACGCTGACTGATTTATGAATATTTTCATTCGCCTGATTACTAATTTCAGAAAACGTATTCATTGATTCGGCAGCGCTGCTAATATTCCGAACATACATATCAGTAGCCAAGGTGGCCGTAGAAATATCGCTGATGCCGGATGCCGTATTTGAAAGATCAGTCAGGCTCTTCCCTATTTTTGAGAGCAATTCCGGAGTAATATCCGATGATTTTAACAATTGCTCTAACTTACCGGTTTCAACCTCAGTATCTTCTTCAAACCCTTCAGTCAACTCATAATCTTCACGAAGTTCTGGATACACTTTAGTCCAGTCTGGCAATTCCATGGGAGGCTCAAACGCCGAAATAAAGAATATAAATGCTTCTGTCATCAGACCGATTGTAAGCATTATACCCGAATGAGCCCAATGCTGAAGCTTGAACAATGCACCGATAAGAACAATTGCAGCTCCCCAACCGTAAACATAACCCATGAGAACCTTCCAACGCTTGCTCTGAATTATTTCACTGATATTCATTGTTCTGTATTTTATTAGGGTTTAAAATTCATTTCCAAAAGATGACCTTACACAACGAAATCCGATGTACGACTTCGTTGTATCCTGATATTCAAAACTGCGAGTACTGACCTGCAAAAAAGCAGAAACATCTTTCCACGAACCACCACGGATTACTTTACGTTTCATAGCCGGGGCATCATCCGGAGTTGCGTTGTATTCAAAATTTGGATTAAAATCATTGATGTACATGTAAGCCGACTCGTCGTAAGCCGAAATCGTCCATTCGGCAACATTCCCTGCCATGTCATATAACCCATATTCATTGGCATCATAACTACCAACTTTCAAGGTTGCCATGCCTCCGTCTTCCACATAATTACCACGCAATGGTTTAAAGTTAGCCAAAAAGTTACCCTCTCCGTCCCGGGTATAATACCCTCCCCACGGGTACATTGATAGTTGTTTTTCTCCCCGGGCTGCATATTCCCATTCAAACTCGGTCGGGAGACGATAATCCTGAAGAGTGGCTTCACTCCTGCCAGCCAGATAATCATTTTGCAATTTGGTCCTCCAATGACAAAATGCCTTAGCTTGCTCCCAGGTAACGCCAACAACCGGATAATCGTCAAAGCCCGGGTGCCAGAAATAACGCGTTGCCCAAGGTTCATTATATGAGAATGTAAAATCACGGATCCAGCACAAGGTATCCGGATAAATATTCACCTGATTGTGCATTATAAACGATGACCTGTTTTGAATTGCCTGCTCAACCCCGTCCTGGTTCACAACAGTTCCTTCGTAACTTTGGGTTTTGTAATTATACATGTTTTTCCGGCGTGCTGCCTGTTTCAAGTCGATCCAGTAATATTCGTAGAACAACTTACGGGCATCAATTTCCTTACGCTTAAAGAAACGTTCGTTTTCAGGAATATACATTGGATCCAGAGCATCTTTATAATCGGGATTATCATACTCCAGGCGTTCCTTCCAATTTAAGCGGGGCGGGTCGATAGGGTTTCCACTCCGATCTTCGCTAATCTTAAACTCAGGGTATTGTTCTGAAAGTAAAGTACGTGCAATAGAATCTCTCACCCAATAAACAAATTGACGATACTCATTATTGGTGATCTCCGTATCATCCATCCAAAATGCATCAACCGAAATGGTCTTCGTAGGAGTGTTAGCTGAAAATGGATCCTGATCATTGGGCCCAACATTTAATGATCCGCGATGCACAAATGTCATCCCATAAGGAGTGGGTTCAAACCATTTTCCTCGTCCCTGAACTCCGGTTAGTTCGCCATTGCCCGATTTATTGCAACTTGTAAAAATCACGATGGCTGTAACAACCAACCCAAAAGAAAAATATTTTCTCATAGTTCCGCTGTATATTGCTACCAATTTTGTCTTTTTATAAAAACCTCACACTTTTATATTTTTTATACCTCCCTTTCCCCATATCAAAGGTATAATGTAAAAATATCTCATGGGACCCAAACCCATATCTTCCGACTACCGATGTTGTAATATCGTATGCATACCCTATTCGCAATCCATTTTTCATTTCCCCTTCAAAGCGAACGATTACTGCATCATTAATCCGATATCCAATCCCTCCGGAAAAACGTTTATTGTAAACTAAGTCAGCATTTAAATCAAGCTGCCACGCAGCCATATCTGTTTTAAAATAAAAAGAAGGCTGCAACTCAAATAACGGATTATCCATTGCGATATTGCCGCCGCCTGACAAATAATAATGCCGGGCCAAAAAAGTTCTCGCCTCGTTTTCAAAAGTAATTGATGCCTGATTTAAATGGGTAACCGAAACTCCTGCATAATAATTCTTCCCAGTAAGCAATACGCCAGCACCTGCATCAAAGGCCAACTGGCTTGTTTCACTTTGGGGTATAGCTCCATCTTGAGTCGATCCATAAGGACTACTACCAGCCCCATCCAATGAAGGAATATACCATTGAGTCCCGTCTACTGACTCATTCTGAAATCCGACTGAAAAGCCAACGCCTAAATTACCTAAAGAAGTCTCGGCCCGGTAGGCATAATTAAACTTAACAGAAATGCTTTTGGAAAACCCAATTTCATCGCTCAGAATATTTAAACCTACCCCGCTTTTAACCCCCATCAAATCAGTTAATGCACCTATATTAAATACCAATGTTTTTGGCGCTCCGTCGAACCCCACCCACTGGTATCTGTTTAAAATCAAACCACTTATTGTCCCATCACTGCCAACTCGTCCCGGGTTTACAGTTATATCAGTGAACTTATTGAAACTGAACTGCGGGTCTTGCTGGGCGACTGCTGCTAAGTTAAGTATTATTAACAAAAATAAAAAGTAAAACTCTTTTTTCATATTTTACAGAACTCCCAAGCCTAACTCCCGAGTATCGGCTTGTAAAATAAATTAAAATAGTTCACTGCACAATACAGTAACCAGACTTATCTTGTCATTGAACGTTATTCCCTCCCAAATATTTTAATTTCGATTGAATTTGCGGATATTTTTCCACCACCTATCAGGGATTTCATCTTTTGAGGCCAACACATAGTCTTCTTCAGAACATGGCACAATAAAACTTCGTCCTTCTTCTTCACTGGCGGCATCGCGTATTTCCATCCACCATCTGCCGGTTTTTCGGCTTTGATAAAACAGCAGTGGCAAATCCAAATCCTCCATATCTATGATATACTGATTAAAATCATCGGCTAAAATATTGGGGGTTTCAACAATCCGGTTGTGAAAACCTTCGATGAAATGCCAAACAATCTGCGCCATCAACTTCTCAGAAATCCCAATCAGCCCTTTCTCCGGCAAAAGATTAAAGAAACCAGCAATTTTCAGGTGATCTGCAAGTCCGGCATAACGAGCTATCTGGCAAGCCTCTTCGGCATACAAGCCATTGGGTGAAGCAAACGACTGCCCCGGAGCATCAATGCAACGAACCGCATTAAGGTCGAAACTAAAAATATCAGCATCTCTCAGAAGAGGCTCTACCGAAGCCATATCATAACGGATCTGTCCCAAGCGTTTGGCCTCCCACTGGTTCTGGTTTATGAAATCAAGCTCTGCTGAGTCGATGAAATAATTCTGATAGCCAAGCAGTGTAAACCCTTGCATAATACGCTTGTGCTTTTCAAAAATCAGGTTTAGGTATGTTTCTGAAGAAACGTGCTTTACTCCTTTTCGAAAATCAAACTTGGGATCGACCGAAACAAGACTAAACGATCCAGATTCAAAACACTTGGAAATGCCAAAGGTTAAATCTTGGCTCCCTCCCAGGATAATTACGGTTTTTTTCTGGGCAAGTAAGGTTTCACAAACATCCCGTAATGCAAAATAAGTATCATTGACCGAAGATCCTATTTTGATATTGCCCAAGTCAAGAACTTTGAGCCGGGACTCGATCCGGTTTAAGTTGTACAAATGCCTTCTGATTTTATCCGGAGCCTGAGATGCACCTGATTCTACTGCATTACGGTCTTCTTCGACACCAAACATTACCAGTTCTGCCTTTTCGAGCTTCAGCTTATCCTGGTTCTTTTGCAAAAGATGGCCTAACGAATAATTTTTCTGAGTCCAGGCTTCTTGCTCAAATCGCGAAAAATCAACCGGATTAAAATACAAATCAAGTTCCATGCTCAAATGTTTTTACAAAAGTGAAGGTAATCTTTTCACAAAAAAAGCAAGCCCTAACCTGATTACTAAAGAAACTATTTTTTTCGGGTCTTTTTTACTGTTGCACTTTCCTTCTCAATCAACTGCTGACAATCCATAAAACTCAACGCCTCTGCGTTAGTCCCTTTTGGGATTTTGTAATTCTTCTTTTTAAATGAAATGTACGGGCCCCAGCGGCCATTCAGAATGCGCAAATCCGGATCCTCATCAAATGTTTTTACCAAGGCATTCTTATCTTTCTCCCGTTTGCTTTCAATTAACTCAACTGCACGGTCAAGTTCAACCGAATAAGGATCATCGACTCCCTTTTCGAGTGATACAAATTTATTATCATGCCTGATGTACGGCCCAAAACGCCCAATAGCCACCGTCACCGTCTTCCCTTCATACTCACCCAGAGTCCGGGGCAACTTGAATAGTTCGAGCGCTTCTTCGATCGTTATTGTTTCAATATGCTGCCCTGGCCGTAAACTGGCAAACTGCGGTTTTTCACCATCGTCTTCGGCTTCGCCCAACTGGGCAATCGGGCCAAAACGCCCAATCTTAACCGACACGGGCTTCCCGGTAACCGGATCATTTCCCAAAAATCGTTCTCCTTTAGCGCGCTCTGCTTCATTCAGCGCATTTTCTATTTTCGAGTGAAACGGCTGATAGAAACTATTTATCATCTCATTCCAAACAATATCGCCTTCGGCAATCTCGTCAAATTCTTTTTCAACCTTCGCGGTAAAACTATAATCCATGATCAGATCAAAATACTTGATCAGAAAATCATTGACGACCATCCCGATATCAGTCGGGAAGAGTTTGGATTTTTCGGCGCCTGTATTTTCCTTTTTATGTTTCTCTGAGATTTTACCTCCTGAAAGGATTAATTCGGTATATGTCCGCTCAATTCCCGGACGGTCCTCTTTTACCACGTATCCTCTGTTTTGGATTGTCGTAATGGTTGGTGCATATGTCGATGGGCGACCAATTCCCAACTCTTCCAGTTTTTTAACCAGAGATGCTTCGGCATATCGGGGTGGCCTCTGGGTAAATCGTTCGGTTGCAAAAATTTTATCGGCTCTCAGCTGCTGGTTCACGTTCAGCGGGGGCAGCAGACTTTTCGAATTTCCATTCTGTTCCTCATCATCAACCGACTCCATATAAACCCGAAGAAAACCGTCGAAGATCAAAACTTCGCCAGAAGCTATAAATTTCTCCGGAGCTGTTGATATATCGATGGTTACCGTAGTACGTTCCAGCTCAGCATCGCTCATTTGCGAAGCGATGGTGCGTTTCCAAATCAGCTCATACAAGCGTTTTTCCTGGGCTGTTCCTGAAATTTCTTCCTGATCGATATAGGTTGGACGAATTGCTTCGTGAGCCTCCTGAGCTCCTTTGCTTTTCGTTTTATACTGTCGAACCTGGTGATATTTTTCGCCAAGGGTGCTTTTTATCTGCTTCCCGGCGGCATTAATCGCCAGGGCTGACAGGGTTACCGAATCGGTTCGCATGTAGGTAATCTTACCGGCTTCATACAACCGCTGGGCAACCGACATGGTTTGCGATACAGAAAAGCCCAATTTACGACTGGCTTCCTGCTGCAAGGTCGAAGTAGTAAAAGGCGCGGCAGGCGAGCGCTTGCTTGGTTTCTGAGTAATATCGCTGATGGAAAAAGTTGCCGATTTGCATTTCTCAAGAAACTGATAGGCCTCGTCTTTTGTGTCGAACCGTTTGCTCAGTTCGGCTTTCATCTCCACAACATTCCCGTCTGGGCCAGGAACCAAAAATCCGGCAGAAACCCGATAAGCTGATGTTGAGTTGAAGTTCATGATTTCTCGTTCACGCTCGACAATTAGCCGAACTGCAACCGACTGGACGCGACCTGCCGAAAGTGATGGTTTCACCTTTTTCCAGAGCACCGGAGAAACTTCGAACCCAACGATGCGATCGAGAACGCGACGGGCCTGCTGCGCGTTCACCAGATTTAAATCTATCGAACGTGGATTTTTGACCGCTTCAAGGATTGCATCTTTCGTAATTTCATGAAAAACAATCCGTCTGGTGTTTTCGGGCTTCAATTTCAGAACCTCGGCCAGATGCCAGGCAATAGCTTCCCCTTCGCGATCCTCATCGGAAGCCAGCCAAACAACTTTCGCCTCTTTTGCCAGTTTCTTTAACTCCGAAACAAGTTTTTTCTTGTCGTCGGGTATGATATATTTTGGCAAAAAATTATTTTCAATATCGATCCCAAAATCTTTCTTCTCCAAATCCCGGATATGCCCCATACTGGATGTGACAAAAAAATCTTTCCCCAAAAACTTTTCAATGGTCTTTGCTTTAGCAGGTGACTCGACAATTACCAGATTTTCGTGCATAAACTACTCTTGTTTTCCTGTGCGGAATTTTAAAAATTGTGCAAAATAAAGCATTTGAAATGCTAAGTTCAAATTTTTGAACAGATTATTTCTCCCTCCATCCGTTTGGAAATGATTCTTTTATTGACTAAAAATGTTCCGATTCGTTATTTTGAGGAGCAACAAAGTCTAGGCACACGCCCCAATAAACCACTCCTGAAGGTCAGAAATTTTCGCATCCCACTCTTGAAAAAAATCCCCCCTAAAAAACAGTGAAAAGAAAATTTCCGGGAACTGCTTCCGTTATCTTACACACCATCTGTTTTAAAAATCGAATAGTTATCTTTGCCCGTAATTTTTGAAAAGAACCTGAATGGAAAACGAAAACTCATCTTACCGAAGATATATCCGGATATTCTGGGGAATTTACATTGCCGGAGCCCTGGGAATTTTCTTGTTATTTATCATTATCGCCAAAGGCGGATTCGGAGAAATGCCCAGTTTCGAAGAGCTCGAAAACCCGGAGACCCTCCTGGCATCCGAAGTCATCTCGTCTGACAATGTATTATTGGGCAAATACTTCCGCGAGAACCGGAGCTTTGTAACCTACGAAGAATTTAGCCCCGAATTACTCAAAGCCCTTATTGCCACAGAGGATGTCCGCTTTTACAAGCATTCCGGCATCGACTTCCGCGGATTGTTTCGCGTATTCTTCGGACTTGTAACAGCCGACACCGGATCGGGCGGCGGTAGCACCATCAGTCAGCAGCTGGCTAAAATGTTATTCCCGCGCGCAGACCTTCACAATCCGGTTCAACTTATACTCAGAAAATTCAAAGAATGGGTCATCGCCGTAAAGCTCGAACGTCAGTACACCAAGGAAGAAATCCTCACCATGTATTTAAATAAGTACGACTTCCTAAACCTGGCTGTCGGCATTAAATCGGCAGCACACATCTATTTTAATACAACTCCGGACTCGCTCAGGCTTGAACAGGTTGCCATGCTGGTCGGGATGGCAAAAAACTCATCGCTTTATAATCCAATCCGCCGCCCGGAACTAACCCTGCAACGCCGGAATGTGGTCTTGTCGCAGATGGAAAAATACGGATATATCACCAGGAACGAATACAATTACGCCAGTGCCCTTCCGCTTGGGCTGGAT
This sequence comes from Bacteroidota bacterium, assembly GCA_029265715.1. GTDB lineage: Bacteria > Bacteroidota > Bacteroidia > Bacteroidales > Prolixibacteraceae > Aquipluma. The sequence continues at coordinate 25,991 of JAJUGZ010000019.1, read as the reverse complement.
TATCAGAAAGAAGATTTCAAAACCGGCCTGGCCCCTTATTTCCGGGAATACCTGCGTCTCACTCTAAACTCCGGGAAACCCGACAAAGCAGACTACCCTGACTGGCAGTACCAGAAGTACAAAGAAGACTCGACCGAATGGGAAACCAACCCTCTTTACGGGTGGTGCAAAAAAAACCTGAAACCCGATGGTTCTCCTTACGATCTATATAAAGACGGGCTCCGGATTTACACAACCATCGACTCGCGCATGCAGCGTTATGCCGAAGAAGCCGTTATCGAACATCTGAAATTTGAGCTTCAACCGGCCTTTACGCGCCGCTTGAAAAAACTAAAAAATCCGCCATTCAGCAACGACATGACCCCTGAAGCAATTTCCGACCTGATGGACCGGTCAATTAAACAAAGCAAGCGATACTGGAAACTGAAACACGAAGGAAAATCGTGGGACGAAATTCAAAAGATATTTAACACTCCGGTCGAGATGTCGGTCTTTTCGTGGAAAGGAGACCGCGACACAACCATGACCCCATCTGATTCGATCAAATATTATCTCAGCTATTTCCGCTCGTCATTCATGTCGATGGAGTTGGCCACCGGCTATGTAAAAGCCTATGTTGGAGGCCCCGACTACCGTCATTTTATGTACGACATGGTAAAAGGCGGCAAACGGCAGGTTGGATCAACAGTCAAACCATTCCTGTATACACTGGCCATGCAAAACGGGTTTTCTCCCTGCACCAAGGTTCCGAATGTAAAACAACAGTTTATTCTTCCTGACGGGAAAATCTGGGAAGCCAAAAATTCCTCTCCTACCGATTACGACAACAAGATGGTTACACTAAAATGGGGTTTGGCCAACTCGGTTAACCAGATTTCGGCCTGGATCATGAAACAATTCAATCCGCAAGCTGTAGTAAATGTGATGGAGAAAATGGGCGTTTACAGCCCGATTGATCCGGTCCCCTCCATGTTTTTGGGAACCTCCGACATTACCCTCTACGAAATGGTTGGCGCCTATGGAACCTTTGCCAACAAAGGAGTATATACACAGCCCATCTTTGTTACACGGATTGAGGATCGGCACGGCAATGTGCTGGCGCAATTCAGGCCGGAAAAGCACGATGCGATCGACGAACAAACCGCTTATCTGATGGTAAACCTAATGCAGGGAGTTATTGATGAAGGTTCGGGAGGACGTCTGCGCTGGCACCAGATCTACGGCGGGTTCAGAGGCCCGATTGCCGGGAAAACAGGTACAACCCAGAACCATTCAGATGGTTGGTTTATCGGATATACCCCGCAACTGGTTAACGGTGTTTGGACGGGTGCCGAACTTCGAAGCATCCACTTTGCTGATTTAAGTACCGGCCAGGGAGCCAATATGGCCTTGCCCGTCTGGGGACGGTTTATGAAAAAAGTTTATGCCGACAAAACACTTCCATACAGCGAGGAAGCCCAATTCGAACGTCCGGCAAATTTCAACATCAATCTCAACTGCAACGATGAATCGGAGCGTCAGCAAAAACCAACCGAATTTGAAGATTTTTTCTAACAGAAAGATACCCTAAACGCGAAAATCCCCAAAGGACATTCTGTCCTTTGGGGATTTTCGCGTTTCAGCCGAACCTATAAAAAACTAGTTCCCCATTTCAATCTGCATATTGATTTTATCATTTTCCTTCTGATGCGGAAACTGCAATGTATATATCATTGCTTCAACCTGTCTCAGATAGTTCAGTTTGTCGAACCGCGGCGCATATACATATCCGAAAATCGAAACAATCCGGTTGTATTTGGCATCCAGTGTTGTGAAATTAATGTACGGCCCGCCCATAAAATCATTCTGTACCCGCCACAAACCACGCATATCCGCAGTATAATTCTGCTGATATTTAAATACATTAAAAACAGGATCGACTTGACGCTCAAGGGCCATATAACTGCCTTTTGTTGGCCCGGGTATTCTTTTATTTAAGATTGAATCGACCTTGTTCTGCAAATAATTCTTCGTAAAGGTACTATCCGATGTGTATTTATAGGTGAAGATGATTAACCCCTGGCTTATCTCCGGAGTTTCATAACTTGTCCATAGAAACGACGAGTCTTTTTTGTTAATGTTAAAGCCAGGCGGCACCCGAAGATCCAGGTTAAAACTCTTCAACAACGTGTTGTAAATGGCCTTATCGTAGTATTTCGCGTAGTTTGATTTGAGCCGGTCGCGCTCTGCCTGCATGAAATAGCCAATAATCTTGTCAGAGTTCGACCTAAATAAACGGTAGAACTCATCCTCCGATTTTGCCTTAATATTAACGATATACTGCGGGCTGGCCCATGAATCTTTGGTGAACTCCACCCCGGATTCGGCTAATGTTGGTGAAATCTTTACCGACAAAATGTTCCGGCTCGATTTAAAAATATCTGTAAATGCAATTGGCGGAACATCAATCAGCTTAAAAATAGGCTCTTCCTGGGGAAGTGATAATTGAGGCTGGGCCAGGACCTTCCGGATGCTGTCGCCAACATTCCCTTTCCATGTTTCTTTCGGGATTAAGACAACAACTTCGCCTATTTTCCCGGTGACACTCTTCATCGTACCTCCGGGATTTGAACAAGCCGATGCCAGAAACAATAAAATAATTGCGATTAAAATGTTTTGTCGTTTCATAACCATTTGTTTTTCAAGACAGAATCTTCTCAACAAAAATCTTACCAAGTTAATAATTCTGAGATAGCCCTTCATTGACCGTATCAGCCAATAAAAAATCCCGCCATGAGCGGGACTTTTCATATAAATGATTTTTTTGAAATTACTTTTCAATTTTCCCTGCAGGTTTTTCATTATCCGGCTGATCATCAGCCTGGCTGGCTTTTTTAAATTCTTTCATCCCTTGCCCCAGTCCCTTCATTAATTCAGGAATTTTCCTACCTCCAAACAGCAACAATACTACAACAAGTATGATGATGATTTCATTAGGCCCCAGCATTCCAGCGATTACAAATAAGTTCATAGCGATTACGTTTAAATGGTTTCTACAAAAATAGAAAAATAAATCACTTCTGATTATCAGGTGAAAAGTTTAATAATATCATTTGCGTTTGCATATAATACCAGCGAAAGCAGAACAATCATCCCGGCAATCTGGGCATATTCCAGGAATTTATCGCCTGGTTTTCGCCCGGTAATCATCTCAAAAAGCAAAAACATAACATGTCCGCCATCAAGCGCCGGTATCGGGAGCAGGTTCATGACCCCGAGGATTATTGACAAGAATGCAGTCATGCTCCAGAATGCGCCCCAATCCCACATTCCCGGGAAAATATTCCCAATCGCAATAAACCCTCCAAGGCTTTCGTAAGCTTTGGTTTTCGGAGAGAATATCAGTTTAAACTGTTTCAGATAGTCATTAATGGCAGAAAATCCACGTTTTACCCCTGCCGGTATCGATTCAAAAAATCCATACTCGATGGTCCGCAGCTCAAACACCTGAGCTTCATCTTTGGTATCGCGCTGCACCCCAATCAACCCATTTTCAGGAATTACCATGGCAAACGAAAGGGTGTCGACGCCACGAAGGATATTCAGTTTGATGTTCTTTCCAATATTATCGGTCATTGCTTTTCTGAACTGATCGAAGAACTCGAACTTTTGCCCGTCAATTCCCACAATCTGGTCGCCAAGCAACAACCCGGCCGCTTTCCCAACCGACTCTTTAGAAAATCCGGCGATTTTAAACCCGAACGGAATCCTTGGCGAAATAACCCCTTTGCTTTTTATCAGCAAAGCCAGGTCTTCATCAGAGATTTCAACATCAACAGTTTCACCGTTCCGCTCAACCTGAACGGTTTTGGCTTTATCGAGGATAACGGTTGGAATCACTTTCGAGAAATTTTCTACCGGCAGATTATCAACTGAAAGAATTTTATCGCCATTCTGAAACCCCACTTTCTCGCCAACTTCGTCGACAACAATTCCATACTTGGCATTGGCAGTTGGCAAATATTGCTCGCCCCAGGCATACAATACCCCGATGTAAATGACAAAAGCCAGGATAAAATTCATCAGTACGCCGCCCACCATGATCAGCAGCCGTTGCCATGTTTTTTTTGCCCTGAATTCATACGGTTGGGCTGGTTGTTTCAGTTGTTCTTTATCCATCGATTCGTCGATCATTCCGGATATTTTAACATACCCGCCCAGCGGGAGCCAACCTATCCCGTATTCTGTTTCGCCTTTTTTTGTTTTAAAAAGGGCAAACCAAGGATCGAAAAAAAGATAAAATTTTTCAACCCTCGTTTTAAACATCCGGGCAAACATGAAATGCCCAAATTCGTGAATAATTACCAGAAGTGAGAGACTCACAATCAGCTGAGCTGCTTTTATCAGTACTATTTCCATGAATTAACGTTCTTGTTAGTGTGCCGAAACATTGGCACGCCTTTTAATAATTGATGTAGTTAACAAACGAACTTCTTTATCGGTTTGCATGTAATCTTCAATACCCGGCTTTTGAATAAAACTGGCCTTCTGCATACACTCTTCTATAATTTCGGGCATTTGCAAAAACTTGATTTTATCTTTCAGAAAAGCCTGCACAACAACTTCGTTGGCAGCATTCAGGATACATGGCATATTCCCGCCTTGATTCAACGCCTCGAAGGCGAGTGCAAGGTTACGAAAAATTTTTGTATTTGGCTGTTCGAACGTAAGTTTTGGATAATCCAGGAAATTAAACCTCCGGAAATCGGAAGGCAATCGTTCCGGGAAACTTAATGCGTATTGAATTGGCAATTTCATATCTGGCAGACCCATTTGTGCTTTCATCGAACCATCGCGGAACTGAACGATCGAATGGACAATGCTCTGTGGATGAACGACCACATCAATTTGATCAGGAGTCAGCCCAAACAACCATTTTGCCTCGATCACTTCAAAACCCTTGTTTATCAAACTAGCCGAGTCGATGGTAATTTTGGCGCCCATATCCCAGTTCGGGTGTTTCAACGCGTCAGCACAAGTAACTGCTTCCAATTGTTCGAGCGAATATCCACGAAACGGCCCACCTGAAGCAGTCAGATAAATTTTTTCGATTTCATTCTCATATTCGCCGACCAAACACTGAAAGATGGCCGAGTGCTCCGAGTCGACCGGATAAATACTAACCCGATTTTCGATGGCTAACTGAGTGATAATTTCTCCGGCAACCACCAATGTTTCCTTATTTGCCAGGGCGATATTTTTCCCGGCTTTAATCGCATTGTAGGTCGGAATTAATCCGGAATAGCCCACCATTGCCGTCAGGACAACATCGATGCTGCTCATCTGTACAACCTGGGCAAGCGCCTCTTCCCCGGCATAAATCTTAACCGGCTCATCTTTGAGCTGATCTTTCAGGTCGTCGTACCGGCAGGTATTTCCGATGACAATTACATTGGGATGAAATTGCTTCGTCTGTTGTACCAGCAAGTCGATATTGTTATTGGCAGTCAGGACCTCGACCTCAAAGCGATCCGGGTTTTTGGCAATCACCTCAAGCGTCTGGGTGCCTATTGATCCGGTTGAACCCAGAACGGCAATTCTTTTTTTCATTAATAAACAATTTGTTTTTCAATTATCTGAAGGAACTCACATGTTGGTGTTTGCATTGCCGACAACATGTTCGTTTCACAGATCAGATTAAAAGTCAATATACATTTCGGGATCGAGAGCAACACCATTATGCCACAATTCGAAATGCAGATGGGGGCCAGTCGATTGTTCGCCACTGTTTCCCATTATTGCAATAGCCTCGCCGGCTTTCACTTTATCGCCCATACTTTTCAGGAGCTCGGCATTGTGTTTATACTGCGAAACCAAATTATTCCCGTGCTGAATGATCAAACAATTTCCCGTATCCATAGTCCAGCCGGCAAAAACCACTGTCCCATCCAAAACTGCAGAAATCCTTGAATTCGGAGGCCCTACGATATCGATACCTAAATGATCGGTTTTTGAATCGTATTTATTAGAGATCATCCCACGAAGCGGCGTAAAAAAGTGGAGATTGGCAAGACTTTGGGCTTTCGCCCCGCCTTTGCCTTTCGACAAGCCCAATTCTTCATCCAGCAGTTTATCCATGAAAACCGAGTCGTGATTGTATTCCTTGAAATCAACATTTGATATCATCCGGATGGTATCCAGTGTTTCGGCATTGTCCTGCGGGACATCGCCCTCAATCAGCGTTTTTATCTTGTTGAAGTATTCATCCCGGATCTGTATTTCCCGCGAAAGAGAATCGACCAACATGTAATTCGAAATAATCCGGTTCCGCACCTCAGCATTGGGATAACCCGGGATATATTCCCGCAATGGTGTATAAGCAATTATAATTGTTGTAACCAAAATCAAAAATATCGCACCAAGACCCCCGTAAATAAAAACAGTTAGCTGATTTAGCCGGATACTCCAAACCGTTTGGATCGTCGAATCATTATAAATGATCAACCGGTATTTATCTTTTAGCCGATGGATTAATTTCGGTTTCTTTTTTGCTTTCTCCATTTCCAGAATTTGCGAGCAACAAAATTAAAAAGATTTAAAGAAATGCCTATTCCCAATGGTTCTCGTTAATACTTTTTAACGTACCACGAGCAATGTTTTTTTATAAAAAAATCAGCGCCTGGTTTGCATTCTTAAAAAAAGGCTCTATATTTGCACCCGCTTAATCGTTCTACAGACATTAAAAAAGATAAAAATATACTGCGGGGTGGAGCAGTTGGTAGCTCGTTGGGCTCATAACCCAAAGGTCGTACGTTCGAGTCGTGCCCCCGCTACTAAAAAAGGAGAGTTGATCTGTTCAGCTCTCCTTTTTAGTTATTTTCGTATAAATTTTCAAAGCAGGTTCGTAAAACTTTCGTAACAGTGCTCGCTTTTCAATCTGAATTCCAACGAATGGAATAGCCATTTGTACATTTCCGGTTGGCATAAGCTATGGCTCTTATGGCTATTTCATTCAATCATTCAATCCCCATTCTGTCATCCGCCCCAGCTTTCGCGGTCAAGGCTTCGGTACTGAATAGCTTCTGACAAATGATGACTCTCGACAGTCGGACTTTCCTCCAGATCGGCAATCGTTCGGGCAACCCTCAATATGCGATCGTAAGCTCGAGCCGACAAACCCAGTTTTTCCATAGCTGTTTTTAGCAATGAGGTACAGGTTTCATCAAGCTCCACATACTGACGAATCATTTTCGACGACATCTGGGCATTGCAAAAAACCCCGTCGGTATGGGCAAAACGCTCCGATTGAATTTCGCGGGCCCGGATTACCCGGTCGCGAATGGCGCTACTAGGTTCTGTTTCCTGGGTTTCCGAAAGCTTGCGAAACGGAACCGGCACAACTTCCAGATGAATGTCAATGCGGTCGAGCAGCGGCCCGGAGATTTTATTCAGATATTTTTGCACCATGCCGGGAGCACAAACACACTCTTTAGAGGGATGATTATAGTATCCGCACGGACAGGGGTTCATCGAGGTTACCAACATCAGGCTGGCCGGGTATTCAACCGAGAATTTGGCCCGCGAGATGGTAATCCGGCGATCTTCGAGCGGCTGGCGCATCACCTCAAGCACCTGTCGTTTAAACTCCGGAAGTTCGTCAAGAAATAATACCCCATTGTGGGCCAGTGAGATTTCTCCGGGCTGAGGGAAAGCCCCTCCACCGACTAAAGCGACATCCGAAATGGTGTGATGCGGCGCCCGGAACGGACGTTGGGTCATCAGCGAGGTCTCCCGGTCAATCTTCCCGGCAACCGAATGAATTTTGGTCGTTTCAAGTGCTTCGCGTAAGGTGAACGGAGGAAGTATCGTCGGGATGCGCTTGGCCAGCATGGTTTTCCCCGATCCGGGAGGACCGATCATGATGATGTTGTGCCCGCCAGCGGCAGCAATTTCCAAAGCCCGTTTCACATTTTCCTGACCTTTGACATCGGAAAAGTCAACGTCGTATTGATTGATTTTGGAAAAGAACTCTTCCCTCGTATTCACCACCGTCTGTTCCAAATCGGCTTTCCCGTTAAAGAAATCAATGACCTCTTTCAGGCTATCCACGCCATAAACCTTCAATGTATCAACTACTGCCGCTTCCCGTGCATTTTGTTTGGGCAGAATAAACCCTTCAAATCCTTCCTGACGGGCTTTAATCGCAATTGGTAATGCGCCCTTTATGGGTTGAAGCGTTCCGTCAAGCGAAAGTTCTCCCATCATCAAAAAATTGCCGACACGCTCCTTTTCTATTTGATCAGAGGCGGCCAATATGCCAATTGCCAGCGGCAAATCGTAGGCCGACCCCTCTTTCCGGACATCGGCCGGAGCCATATTGATCACAACTTTCCGGCGTGGAATCTTATAGTCGTTCAGTCGCAGGGCCGATTCAATACGCTGCTGGCTTTCCTTGACTGCCGCATCCGGAAGTCCGACCAGAAAAAATTTGATGCCTTGAGAAATTTCCGTTTCAATGGTAATTGTGGTTGCATCGATACCGTGAACGGCGCTGGCAAAAGTTTTTATTAACATGAATGGTCTTTGTCTTTAATTAACAGTAGATAAATTTACAAAGACCATCTGAGAGATACAATGGAGAAGAATATATTCATCAAATAAGGGGAAAAGTAAAGCCACCCGATCGGGTGGCCCCACCTACCTGTTCTCTCACACCAAAACAGTCAATCCGGTTGGACTAACTATTCGCTATTATTTTCTCCCTTTTCAACCTATTCCAACAGCTTAAAAATTCCGTACGAAACACCATTGGCATCAATCCTAAGTTTCCCGTTTTCAGGACTGATTGCGACTTGGTTAACCCAAACCGGCACAGCGCGCAATACTGCCGGATAATTTAATTCGACCTGATACCGTTGGGCAGACGGGTTCAAAACGATCACATAAGTTTCTTTCCCGTTCGTGCGTTTATACACCAATGGATAAGCACATTTTTGGGCATACAAAAATTCAATTTTACCATTCGTCCCCAGCGCATCGGTCTGTTTTCGCAACTCGATCAGCTTCCGGGTAAAATTCAGCACCGACGACGGATCGCCCATCTCTGCTTCAACATTCGGACGGAAAGTCGATGAATCAACCGGCAAATAAAAACTGGCCGGATCGCCATCCGAAAACCCTGCCCCCTTTGTCGTGTTCCACTGCATCGGAGTGCGAGTTCCGGCCCTGTTATATTTTCCCTTAATCAAACTTCCCTCTTTATCAGGCAATCCGGAGATAAACCGCAAGCCAATTTCGTCGCCGTAATACACCAACGGAATGCTCTGAAGCGTCATCAAAAAAGTCAGTGCAACTTTCAACTGTTCGGGTGTATTACGCGAACCGCAGGCTAAGCGCTGAAAATCGTGATTAGCTGTCGGCACACAGATGTACCCCTTGCCATCCACGTCTCTCAGGTTATTCATGTACGCACTTACAAAATCGGTGGGTGTTCCTTTTCCATCGAGACGGAAATAACAGCTATCGCGCGGATAAGTCCCTTCTTCGTTAAAAAACATGGAGCTGAAAGCATCCGGACCGAGATGAATCATAAAATCCATCATAAACCCCGCCTGAACAGCTCGCCCCGGATGACCCCATTCGGCAATCAAAACACTCTCCGGAAATTTCTTTTGCATGTGGCTCCTGACCTCCGCCCAAAGTTTATTGGTTTCTACTTTATCCGGATCATTCTTGATGAGCGATGGCGCCATATCGACCCGGAACCCATCGGCACCCATGCTTAGCCAGTAATCCATGATCCTCATGAGTTCGGCCCGGGTTTTTCGAGGCCCTTCGGCTGTTACCGGTTGTTCCCACGGATGATCCGGATCAGGCTGTGCGAAACCGTAATTCAATGCAGGCTGGCAATCGAAGAAGTTTTTTCGGTAAGCACCGTTACGTCCGAATGTTCCGGAAACATATTTTTCAGGTTTCACAGTCGAATCGGAGGTCCAGATATAGCGGTCGGTAAACTCGTTCTTTTCTTTTTTCTGCGATTCTTTAAACCAGGGGTGCTGATCAGAGGTATGTCCGGCCACCAAGTCTAAGCAAACACGCATACCTCGCTTGTGCGCTTCCTTAAAAAGACGTTTCAAATCGTCGTTGGTACCATAACGCGGGGCAACCTTATAGTAATCGATAACGTCGTAACCGGCATCCATAAACGCCGACTCGAAGCATGGGTTTAGCCACAAAGCATTACAACCCAGCCATTTTATATAATCAAGTTTCTCGATAATCCCATTTAGGTCGCCGATCCCATCCCCATTGGTGTCTTTGAAACTTTGAGGATAGATCTGATAGAAATAAGCCGTTTTCATCCATTCCGGAACCGGCTTTAACGATGTATTTTGAGCCATTGCTCCTGCCAGAAAAAGCACAGAGCAGGCAATAATCAATAAAAATTTCATAAACCCAGAGATACGTCAGAATAAAATAATGTTTTTAAAAAGCCGCCCCGGCATACGAACCGGAGCGGCTGAAAATTGCCAAAATAGAGAGAGTGACTGGCACACACTGAATTCCAATTACTGGAATGCAGGATAGCCTGGGTTTTGTTTAATATTTTTATCGGCATCGTAAGCTGTAAGCGGAACCGGGAACAAGATTTTATATGCCGGGGTTTCGGTCGCTTTTTCGTAACGGGCTGCGCAATATTTATTGAACCGGATCAGATCGTTGCGGCGCGAATTTTCCCAATAGAATTCGTAGCCACGTTCGTTCAGGATCTTATCCAGCGTCAATTCTCCGGAAACGTAGGTTGATACCCCGCGTTTAGCACGAAGCGTATTGATGTCGGCTAAAGCTCCGGTCACATCGCCGTTGCGGAATTTAGCCTCGGCCCGGATCAGATATGCATCAGCTAAACGGTAGTAGTTATAATCGTTTTCGCTGGCGCCCGGATAAGTTGTCGACGGGTTTGGGGCATATTTCACAACACGCACGCCCTGTTCTTCCAACGAGTTGGCCACACTAAATTCGGGAGTAAAAATCAGCGGACGTCCGCCATCTTTCGTAACCAATGCCACTCCCGATTTGTTGTACTGCTGGCCAACCAGGAAGCCCAGGTTAAAGCCGGTCAAACTTTTCAGGCGGTTATCGCTAAACCGCGGGTCGGTCTGGTCCCAGGTTGCATAAAATGTTGGGGTGGTGCAGCAACCGTTCCAAAGGTTCGAAGTTGAATATGTCCCGAAAGCCTGGTTGTAATCCAGCGTCATGTTAATCCATGGGATACCGCCAATCCCAATTGCGGGATCGTAAACAATGGGGAGGATGGTTTCGGTGGCATTCATGTATGAAGCATTGTCGGCCAGGTAAAGTTTCCAAAAATCGTCAGCCAGCGCATATTTGCCTGAGTTGATAATCGCATCGCAGGCGGCAATGGCTTCTGCCCATTTGGTAGTCCCGTCGGTGAAAGCCGGGGCTGTTCCGGTATAGACCTGATAGTTCAGATAAATCTTGGCCAGCAACATTTGGGCCGCTACCCTGGTAATCCGGCCGTACGGAACACTTCCCTTTTCTTTCAACTGAGGAATAATTTCGTTCAGCTCTGAGATCATTTTTTCTACAATCTGAGAACGGGTATAATATTCCGGATCGGCAGCATAGTCGTAATTAGTATATTCGCGATACGGCATTTGCCCGAAACAATCGTTGATCTGATACATAGACAAAGCACGAATAAACCGAACTTCGGCTTTATATAATTTCACTTCATCCGACTCCGGAAGTTTACCCATATAATAAAGAGCCACGTTACAACGGGCAAAACCAATCAGATAGCTGTTCCATGTATTTTTTATATAACTATTTGAGGCCGTATAGTCGTGGGTAAATAAGGTGCGATAATCGGCGCTGTTCCAGTTGGCGCCACGGGTTGGGAATGCAACCTCATCGGTACAGGTTTCCTGGGCCAACCAACCGGCACCACGGCTTTGCAAGTCGCGCAGGAACGCATAAGCCGGAGCTACCAGCATTTCTACATTCTCCGGATCCTCGACAATAGCCGATCCGTTCTGCTCATCCAGAATTTCTTCATTAAGATCGCTGCAGGCGGTAAAACCAACAAACAGGACCATCAGCAAAAGATATATTGTTTTTTTCATGATCATTGACTCTTTAGTTGGGTTTAAAACTCTACGTTAACACCAAAAGTAATTGTGCGGGCCTTCGGATAGGTTGTCCAGCCGATGCCCATTGCCGGAACACCATTCGAAACACGGGTTGTGTTTACTTCCGGATCGTACCCCGAGTAATCGGTAATTACAAACAAATTGTTCCCGGAAACGTATGCGCGCAACTTGTTTATGTAATTCTGTTTCGGCAATTTAAACGTATATCCCAGGGTAGCATTTGACAAGCGCAGGTATGAACCGTCTTCGATAAAACGGCTTGAATAGTTCAGCACATTGCTGGTCGACTCACCTGATTTAATTGCCGATGGCGTTGTATTCCAGCCACTCCCAAACAGACTCATCTGGTCGATAATGTTAGCCAGGTTGTTGTATACATCATTGCCATATACGCCATTGAAATTCATTGTAAAATCAACGCGTTTCCAGACAAATGTCGTACTAAAGTTGTATGTAAAATCCGGGAGTGCGTTTCCAATCACGCCTTCAATGTCCTTTCCGTCAGCATCCTTGGCAAATATACTTTTGCCATTTTCATCAAACCCAAGGAATGTTTTTCCCCAGAAGGTCCCCAGCGGTTGGTTGTTAATGATGTATTGAGACGGGGTTCCGGTAATACCCGGTCCACTTGGATAGCCAGTTGGTATTTTCGAAACATCCATGTTTTTTACCATGTTGCTGATCGTTGAGAAATTCAGGTTAGCCGACCAATTGAAATCCTTTTTGTCGATGATGACGCCATTCAGCGATACCTCTACCCCTTTATTAATGATGTTCAGGTCTTTGTTTGTCCAGAAAGTAGCAGTAGGCGAAGGCATTTTGGTTGAAACCAGCATCTGCACATCGGTCGTGTTTTTATAGAACAGATCAACCGCGCCACTCAACCGGCCTTTGAAAAAACCGAAATCGAGACCCCAGTTGTATTGGGTCGTTTTTTCCCATTTCAGGTCTGGATTTGGCGTACGGGTCAATGTATAACCCGGGGTTAGTACCGATCCGCCATCGAGGATTGCACCGGTAACCGAACCCAGCGTTGCCTGCGAAATTTTGGAAGTAATCTCCTGGTTACCCGTGATACCCCAGCCTAAACGCATTTTCAGGTTACTGAAAACATCCATCCTTTTGATAAATTCTTCTTCAGACATGCGCCATGCCAACGCTGTTGACGGGAAGTAACCATATTTATTATTCTTCCCAAATTTGGTCGAACCGTCAGCGCGAAAGTTTACAGTCAGTAAATATTTTTCTTTCAGGCTATAATTTACACGGCCAAAGAACGACTGCAGCTCGTTTACTGTAATATCTGAAGAAACAGTTGCCTGCGATGATTTTCCGAGCGATAAATCGTTCAGATTGTCAATTTCACTTGAAGCAAATCCGGTAACAGCAGTACTGTATTGGTAAATGCGAAACTTCTGATATGAATGACCTGCCAGAAAATTAAACCGGTTATTGTTGTTCAGATTGAAATCGTAGGTCAGGTAGTTTTCAATCATGTTACTACCCAGTTCCACATTACTGATCGTAGCTGTACCTTTGTCGGTCATATACGAAAGTTGCGCATCTTGTGTAACCTTACGGGTTGCCTTGGTCTGGTCGGTCGACAGGTTTGCCCTGTAATTCAGCCCTTTTGCAAGATTTAACCCAGCCGAGATATTAGCCAACACTCGGTCGGTTTGGGTATTGTCGTTTGTCAGGTCAATCATCGCCACCGGATTACGAACCTGATCAGATAATTGATAGTAGGTCCCATCTTCGTTAAATACCGGATACGTGGGGTTCAGTTTCAGAGCCGAAAGCAACAGGTCGCCTTCCACACCGCCCGATTCTCCCAGCGGGGCTCTCTGGTCGTTTGTACGGGCAGCCGTTAATCCAACCTCCAGAGTAAGTTTGTCGTTCATCGCCTTGGTCGAAATATTCAACCTTCCGGAGTATTTCTCCATGCCGGTTTTTTTGATAATCCCTTCCTGATCGAGGTATCCCAGCGAAGCGCGGTACATTGATTTGTCAGAACCGCCGCTCAACGACAAACTGTGGTTCGTCGTTGTCGCCGTGCGGAAAATCTCGTCCTGCCAGTCGGTATCATAACCCATATCAGACGAGGCCAAACCCAATGAAGCACGGGCCGCATTATATTCAGCGGCATTCAGCACCGGATACTTTTTCGGAAGTTCAGAAAAGCCGGTATAGCCCGAATACGAAACCGTCGCTTTCCCGGCTTTGCCTTTTTTCGTGGTTACGATAACCACCCCGTTTGCCCCGCGCGAACCATAAATAGCGGTCGCCGAAGCATCTTTCAAGATATCGATTGATTCAATATCGTCCGGATTGATAAAATTCAACGGGTTTTTAGCGGCCGACGCACCAACTCCGGTTGTTGAAGCACCCGAAGGCTGTACATCGGTAATATCCAATGGGATGCCATCGATTACATACAACGGCTCCTGCCCGGAACGGATTGAGTTGGCGCCACGCACCCGCACAGAAACGCCAGCCCCCGGTTCGCCACCGTTACTGACAATATTCACACCGGCTACACGACCCTGGATCAAATCGGTTGGTGAGGTAGAAACACCTTTATTAAAATCGTCGGTACTCAAAGTCGAAACCGAACCGGTCACATCTTTTTTCTTGATCACACCATAACCAACAGCCACAACCTCGTCGATACCAACCGTTTCCTCTTCCATTTTAACAAAGAATGAAGTTTTATCGCCAATGGCAACTTCAACTGTTCTCATGCCAACAAAGGAAAAAACAAGTGTTTGGGACTGAGCCGCAACTTCCAGCGAGAATTCGCCGTTGTCGTTGGTAATCGTTCCCTGGGTCGTTCCTTTTACCAAAACAGAAACGCCCGGCATCGGCATTCCGGAAGCATCGGTAACCGATCCTTTCAGCCCCTTCAGGTTTTGTCTTCCGGTTGCAGGTTTCTCCAGAACTGGTTCTTTTCTGAAAATAACGACGTTGTCCTGAATTTCATACGAAATTCCTTGTGGAACCAAGACCGATTCAAGCACTTTTTCGATCGTCACTCCTTTGGCTTTCATGTTTACCGGAGCCAAATCGTCGAACAAATCTGAGCGAAACAGGAATTTATACTCGCTTTGCTGCTTAATCTGCTCAAGCATTTCCTGCACACTGGCATTTTTTACATCCAAATTTAATTTGGTGTTCTGTGAATAAGCGCTTGCATACACGTGGGCAAGGCTGATCATCAGGATAAACACAGTGATTCTCATAATAAGAAACAGTTTTCTACCCTTATCAAAGGATAAACGGATAAACCTTTTTTTCATAGATTTGCATGTGTTAGTACAACATTTAGTAACTATCTAAGTGTTTCGGGCGGGAAGTGGTGCGAACACTTCCCGCTTTTGTTTCTACTCAATCGTAACAGTTTGTCCTTCAACCCTTATTTTAACTTCGTTTGTCTTCTCAATAAACGACAGCAATGTATTTAGGTTTTCATACCGCCGGATATCTCCGGTAAACCTGACCAACTTAAGTTTCTCATTTGCAAACACCACCTTCACATTATACCACCGCGACAAGATCTTCATCATCGACTCCAGGTCCGAGTCATTGAAAACAAAGCGCCCATTTTTCCAGGCGGTCACTGCACTGGCATCAACGGCATACTGGGTCAGGTTGTTTGATCCTTTATTAAAACAGCTTTGGCTATTGGGCATCAAAATTTCCTGTGCCCCCGGATGCTCGGTCAACGAGACTCTCACCTTGCCTTCCACCAATGTTGTCAGGACATTCGCTTCATCCGAATAAGCAGAAACATTGAATTGGGTTCCCAAGGCTTCGACCACCTGCCCGTGCGACTCGACCCGAAACGGCTTCTTGTCCTTTCTTACCTGGAAATAAGCTTCGCCAATCAGCTCAACCCGACGTTCGCTGGCAGTAAATTGAACCGGGTAGCGCAAGGTCGTTCCCGAATTCAGCCACACCTGTGTGCTATCAGACAGAACCAGGTAAAACTCGCCTCCATATGGAACTTTCAACGTATTGTATTCGATTGTATTTGATGTTTTGCCAGTACTGATATATTCGATTGCTTTTCCCTGACTGGTTACCTGAGCTCCGTCTAAATCGATAGAAATATTCTTTTCTGCGCTCAATTCATAACTAGAACCATTATCCAGAATTAATACAGCCTGATTCTTTCCCGGAACAATTGTGGTTTGAGCAATCGTTTCAACCGCAGTTCTCTGCCCGCGAATTGAAAGATACAAATACGAACCGGCAACCACAAATACAAGAACTGCTGCAACCGAAGCAATCCGCTTCCAGGTCAAAATCCGTTTCCCCAATTGCGGACAAACTTTTCGCCAGGCCTTTTCAATATCTAATGGCAATTCAGACGGACCGCCCCGCCGGAAATATTCTTCAGCTTTAGCATAAAATTCCCGATGTTTCGGATCTTCCTGCAACCAGCGATCCAGGATTTGTCCTTCCTCTTCTGTCGCTATCTGGTGTATTTTCTTCCAGATTATCTCGAAATCAATATATTGATAAACCTTGCCCATTATTCTTTCATGTCCGAAGCATTTTGGCTCCTATCCCAATAGACACGAAAAACGAAAAACGGGTGACAAAAGAATTTGATAATTACAAGAAAAAATACAAACTGAGCGTTTTCGCCAGCATTGCCCGAAGCTTCTCTTTGGCGCGCAGCAACTGGGTTTTGACAGTATTTTCGGATACATTAAGCAGCGCTGAAATTTCTTTGTTTTTTTTGCCTTCCAGATACTTGAGTTTAAAAATCAAAGCCATTTGGGACGGTAACCTATCGATACTTTCTTTAATCTGATCAAGCATTTCGATATCGACCCAGTCAGAGCTGTCGTCCTGCTGCAAAATCGCCTCGATATACAGCAGTTTGTTCTTGTCTTGTACCTTCAAGTCACGCAACCGGTTTAAACACCGGTTTTTAATAGATTGATAAAAATAATATTTCAGAGAGTCTTGAATGTTAATATGAGCAGCATTTTCCCAAAGCGAAACAAAAAAAGCCTGAACCATGTCTTCGCTCAACGCCCGGTCAAAAATAAAACTTTCGGCATAACGGGTCAGGATAGGATAATATTCACGGAACAAAGCCTCGAAAACCTCTTGGTTGCGATTCTTTATCTCGTTGAAAAGTAGTTTATCCTCTATCCGCATCGTTGAATTCTTTATTTTCCAGATCCGTTCCCAGCACAACTCCCCCCGCTTAAAACAAACGACCGTCCCGTTGTTCTTCAATGATCGGCAAAAATAGTTAAATTTACCCCCACTTGAACACTGAAACAAATACGAATGAGGACGATCAAGATTGAGAACAGGGAGGAAATCAACAATATACTCAAAACCTGCAAAACTTGTTATGTAGCAATGGCCGATGAAAATGTTCCGTACGTGCTGCCTATGAACTTTGCAATGGACGAAGATCGGGTTGTTCTTCATTCGGCGCAACACGGCCGTATGTGGGAAACCCTCAAAAAAAATCCCCGGGTCTGCATTAACTGGACTCTGGGAGAAGAACTGGCCTGGCAGGACGAGCAGGTTGGATGCAGCTACCGGGTTAAGTCGAAAACCATCAACATGGAAGGAACCGCTGAGTTCATCGACGATTACAATGAAAAATACCGGTTGCTGCAGGTTTTTATGTCACAATATAGTCCGATGGCGTTTAAATTCAATCGCCCGGCCGTAGAAAATGTCGGGATCATCCTGGTCCATGTCGACCACCTGAGTGCAAGGGAATTTGGAGCCCAAGCAGTTACCCCCTGGAACAAAGGGAAATAACAAGAACAATAAAACACGAAGATATGATTCTGGTAACAGGCGGGACAGGATTAGTAGGCGCGCACTTGCTTTACGAACTAACTTACGCCGGGAAACAGGTAAAAGCGCTGAAACGCCCTTCTGGAAAAACCGACTGGGTGAAAAAAATTTTTTCGTACTACGCAAAAAACTTCGAAATACTCTTCTCACGTATTCAATGGGTTGAAGGCGACATGCTGGATTATGACAGTCTGGAAGATGCGCTTTCCGGAGTAACCGACATTTATCATTGCGCCGCAAAAGTTTCGTTTCATGCCGACGACTATGACCTGGTGATGAACAACAACGTGCAAGGAACCGGCAACCTGATAAACGCAGCGCTCGAGAACCAGGTGAAACGGTTTTGCCATGTCAGCTCGATTGCCGCCTTAGGCAAAACACAAGATGGAACCGAAATCACCGAAGAAACATATTGGACCCCCTCGAAACAGAAATCGGCATATTCGTTGAGCAAGTTCTTCTCCGAAATGGAAGTCTGGCGCGGCATCGAAGAAGGTCTCGATGCCGTAATTGTAAACCCATCAATCATCCTTGGGCCCGGAAATTGGGAAATCGGGAGTCCCAAATTATTCCAGTCAATCTGGAAAGGATTAAAGTATTATACCAAGGGAATCACAGGCTTTGTCGATGTTCGCGACGTGGTAAAAGCCATGATTATGCTGATGGATGAAACCCAGTTTGAACAAACGAAGAATCAACGCTTTATCCTGAATGCCGGCAACAAAAGTTACCAAGACTTCTTTAACCAGATTGCCGACGCCCTGAAAAAACCCAGACCGACCAGCTTCGCTTCCGACATGAAACTACAGATTGCATGGCGCATGGCGCAGACTGCCAGCTTCTTCACGGGTCGCCCGCCGTTAATTACACGCGACACCGTTTCGGGCACCAACCAGCGAAACCACTACTCGGGCGAAAAAATCCGGAAAGCGATTGGCTTCGAATATCGCAACCTGGACACAACCATTTCCGATATTGCCGAAATTTTCCTGAACGACATGGTTTTAGATAGAGAAAGCCGGTAAAACACTTTTTCCCTATTTTTTTTCCACTCCATGAAAAACTGTTCCGGATATTTATACTATATTCGCACGCTTTTTCAAGCACGATGCCACCTATCTGTTTAATTATGAAAATGATATACAAATGAAGGGCAGGTGGGGGCTATACTAAAAAAGCAAGGTCCGGCTCGTGAAAAATTAAGCCAAATACCAGGTATTTTTATAACTTTGGCAGGGCAAAACCCACTGACAGGTTGAAAATTAATAACTTCAGAATAATACGAAAATGGAAAAAAAAGATCTTTTAAAAGAGACCATCGAACACATCGACATTAAATCATTCGATTCAACGCCAATCATTGATTCAATGCGCAAGATGTCGTTCACCTCGCGCGACACAGCGACAGCAACCGACATCCTCTTGAAGATGATTGATAATAAGGAATGTACCAACATCCTTACCCTGGCCGGAAGTACCAGCGCAGCCGGCTGTATGCAGGTTTACGTCGAGATGGTCCGCAATAAAATGATCGACGTGGTAGTGGCCACCGGAGCCTCTATTGTCGATATGGACTTCTTCGAAGCACTTGGCCACAAACACTACCGAGGGACTACCGAAATTAACGACGGCATCCTTCGAGACCTTTACATCGACCGTATTTACGACACCTTCATCGATGAAGAAGAACTGCAAAACTGCGACGGAACCATCAAAAAAATTGCCGACAGCCTGGAAAAACGCCCGTATTCATCACGCGAATTTATTCAGGAAATGGGGAAATGGCTGGTTGAAAATTCAGTAAAAAAAGACAGCCTGATTCAGGTATGTTACGAAAACAACGTTCCGATTTTCTGCCCCGCTTTCTCAGATAGCAGCGCCGGCTTCGGATTGGCTTTACACCAATGGGAAAATCCGGAAAAACACGTTTCAATCGACTCAGTAAAAGATTTCCTCGAGCTGACTAAAATCAAGATTGCAGCCGGCACAACGGGGTTATTCATGATTGGGGGCGGTGTGCCGAAAAACTTCACCCAAGATACCGTGGTTTGCGCCGAGATTCTGGGCAAAGAGGTTGATATGCACCGTTACGCCGTACAGATTACAGTAGCCGATGTCCGCGACGGGGCTTGTTCGTCTTCGACCTTAAAAGAAGCCAGTTCGTGGGGAAAAGTTCAGGTAACCGACGAGCAAATGGTTTATGCCGAAGCAACTTCAGTTCTTCCATTAATGGTTAGCTACGCTTACCACAAAGGAACATGGAAAAACCGTGAATACAAAAACTGGAGCAAACTGTTCGAGTAAACAGTTAGCGAATCATATACCCAAAGCCCTGTTTCCATAACGGAGACAGGGCTTTTTGTTTTCTGCCCGAAACAAAAGCAACCAACTAAATATCATTATTTTATCTCACAAGACACGTTATTCTGATAATTTTTCATAACTTACAAGTACATTACATTTGCAATTGCTGATTCGGTTACTTTAATTTTTTAAAATTATCCTAATCCGATCTTTCAAATAACCATTTGAACTGAAACGATTATGAACGAAAACCTGACCTCCAAAAGACTGCTTCTGCAGGATTTGAAAGAGATGATTTCTCAATTAAAAAACGGAACACCTCCTGACAATACAGAAGTATTAGCTCTTTTAGAAAATATCTACGACAAGCAGGCTGAACTCTGTTCGGAAGAAGAAGCAACCTTCAGAACAACGTTGTACAGTATTGGCGATGCGGTCATTACCACCGATACTGCCGGACACGTCAGGCAAATGAACCCCGTGGCCGAAAAACTCACAGGATGGAAAGAACAGGAAGCTAAAGGCAGACCCCTAAACGATATTTTCAGGATTGTAAATGAAAAGACCCGGCAACCGGTTGAAAGTCCGGTATCCAAAGTTTTAAGGCTGGGAACAGCTGTTGGATTGGCCAACCATACCCTGCTCATTTCAAAAAACGGGATGCAAACCCCTATTTCCGACAGCGGGGCTCCCATCAAAAATGAATCAGGAGAACTAACCGGTATTGTTCTGGTTTTCAGGGATCAGTCAGAAGAACGAAAAAAACAACGAACCGTTGAAGACAGCGAGGCCAAATATCGAAGCCTTTTCTTTTCGACCAACGATGGCATTTGTCTCCATCAGCTCATTTTCAACTACCAAAACCAACCTATCGACTACCTAATCCTCGACGCAACCCCCCGGTTCGAAGAAATATTGGGAATCAGCCGCGACTTTGTTGTCGGGAAAAAAGCAACAGAAGTTTACCCAACAACCACAGCCCCCTTTCTCGATATATATGCCGAAGTTGCCCACTCGGGCAATCCAACGACCTTCGAAACCTACTTCGAACCCATGGGAAAACATTTCCGGATATCGGTTTATGCCCCGGAATATGGCAAGTTTGCAACCGTATTTCAAGATATCACCATCCAAAAAGAAGCAGAAACCAGACTAAAAGAAAGTGAAGAAAAATTCAGGGGAGCCTTTGAGGTGAGCCCCGACATGATTAGCCTGACCCGTCTGAAAGATGGCGTTTACGCCGACATCAACGAAGAGTTCATAAAAACATCGGGGTATAGCCGGGAAGAACTAATCGGGCAATCGTCGCTCAATCTCCATATCTGGGAAGACCCGTCCGACCGGAAATTCTTGTTCGACACAGTCATGCGAGAAGGGTTTATCCGGAACATGAAAGCTAAATTCAGGCTGAAAGACAACCGGGTAATTACCGGCTTAATGTCGGCCCGCATCATGCAAATGAAAGGCGATGCTTACCTGCTGGCTTTTACCCGCGATATAACCGAACTGGAAAAAACCCGGCACTCGATCAAAGTAAAAGATGAGCTCCTGTCCCTGACCGGTAAGATGGCCAAAGTGGGAGGATGGGAGTTTGATGCACAAACACTTGAAGGGACATGGACCGACGAAGTTGCCCGGATCCACGACCTGGAACCAGGCGAGAAGTCCAGCGTCGAACTCGGCATGAGCTTTTACATTAACGACTCGCGCGAGAGAATTGAAGCTGCAGTCCAAAAAGCCATCACCCAGGGCACTCCTTACGACCTGGAACTAGAGATACTCACTGGCAAAGGGAATCATAAATGGGTCCGGTCCATTGGGACTCCGATCATTGAAAACGGGAAAGTGAAGAAGGTTCAGGGAATCTTTCAAGATATCACCGAGTTAAAGATATCAAAAGAACAACTCGGCAACGAGCGGCAGATGCTAAAAACGTTTATTGAAACCATTCCGGACCCGGTTTGGCTGAAAGACATAAACGGGACCTATCTTACTTGCAACCACCGTTTTGAACAGCTTTTTGGCACTTCCAAAGAAAATATCATCGGAAAAACAGATTTCGCTTTCCTTCCCCGCCACGAGGCCGATTTCTTTATCGGGAAAGACCGTGAAGCGCTTGCCGCGAATAAACCTACCAGCAACCTGGAATGGATAACTTACGCATCTGACGGGCACCGCGAATTACTTGAAACGGTTAAGACCCCCATGTATGACTCTAAAGGCAAATTGATCGGGATCCTGGGGATTGGACGGAACATCACACAGCTAAAAGAAAATGAAGCGCGCCTGTCGGCCTTCATGAACTTCGTCCCCGCTTCGATTCTGATCTGCGACCACGACCTCCGCCTGGTTTATGCCAATAAAAAATCGCACGACCTTTTCCCGATTGAAAACTGGGCCGGGAAAAAACCATCGGACATATTCTCACCCGAAGTGGCCCGCGATATGGAATCAAAAGATGAGATGGCTCTGAAAAACGGGTATCTGGAATACAAAGATGCCTGGGTCGACAAGATGGGACAAACACATCAGCTTTTCATCCAGAAATTCAGGATCGAAATTCCCGGATCGCAACCATTATTAGGGGCAATCATTTCGGATATTACCGAAAACGAGCGAATGCACGAAGAACTCATCAAAGCCAAAAACAAAGCCGAGGAGAGCGACCACCTGAAATCAGTTTTTCTGGCCAATATGAGCCATGAAATACGGACCCCGATGAACGCGATTATTGGTTTTTCTGATTTAATCAATGAACCAGGGATCGATGAGCTGGAAAAGAAACAGTTCTCCGAGATAATCCGGAAAAGGGCATTCGACCTACTCGGATTGATCAATGACATCATGGATATCTCCAAGCTGGAAGCCAAACAAATGAAAATTACCAAAGAGTATGGCAATGTAGAAGATATCCTGAGCGACCTTTACAAAACATATCAGGTATTTTGGGAAGACACTGAAAATCCAGCTGTTACTCTTTCGTATGAAAATGAACTAATTGGGGCCGAGAACAACATATTCACCGACATTGGCCGATTACGCCAGATCATATCGAACCTGCTCAACAACGCCATCAAATTTACCCAACAGGGAAGCATCCGGTTTGGGTGTAAGAAGAAAGATGACCAAACCCTGCTATTTTATGTATCGGATACTGGAATTGGAATCCGGCCTGAAAAGATTAATGAAATATTCAACCGTTTTTATCAGGTGGAAGAAAGTACAACCCGTTATTTCAGCGGAGCCGGCCTCGGCTTGTCCATTTCCCAAGGGCTCGCCGCCCTGTTGGGCGGAACCATTCAGGTTGAGTCTGAACCCAACATCGGCAGTACATTTAGCTTTACCCTGCCGATTGCAAAAAACGGGACGAATATTTTAACCCAAATGCATCAGAGCAAACTCAATTAACCGACCGGTTATTCGGTTTCATCAAGTTCTCCGAGCGTTTCCCGGGTTTGACGGAGATAGTTCCCGTACAATTTGTTGAACCCCCAGCGCAGGAACAAAGAAGAGAGGACAATAAAGATTGCCAGAAAAAAAACACCCATGCCGGCAATCATCGCGATTTTTGTTCCTGAGAGGTTTTCAATCCCGCCATGAATATGTTCGGCCTGAATCTTCACGCCCTGATAAAATCCGGAGATAAAACTAATCGCCATGTTTATCATTAATAAAACGACCGCAAAATAGAACAGCCTCCGGTAAAGCGTTAACGCATCCAGGATACCGGTAAGCAGGTTGCGTAAATGCGTATCCGGCGAGAAACTTCGTTTAATGCCCCGGTAACGCATTACAAAGAATAAGAAAGTGGCGACAAAAACGAGGTTCGAAATAACATCCAACGGAATAATCCATGCCGGAATGTCCTGAAACCTATCGAGCAACATGGGAGAAAGCAACAAATCGTCGATCAGAAAATAGATAATAAAAGCCAGTAAAATTACCAACCCGATCCGGATATTCCTGTCGATACGTTCGATTAAGCTCAGGGTCTTCTTTTTCAATAGCCCGAGAATGGTATCTTCTCCCAGTCGGTACTTTCCTTCTTCCTGCAAGGCATATTTGCTCCATGCCGATTGTAAATCCCGTAAGTCCATCCTATTCCTCCAAGTTCATGTACACCTTCAACTTCTTCTTGATCCGGTTCATCTTTACCCGCACATAATTCTGGGTGATCCCGGTTATTTCTGCAATCTCTTCATATTTTTTATTTTCAAGGAACAAAAGAATGATCGATTTTTCGACCCCCGTCAGGTTTGAAACAGCCCGATGCAACAGTTTTATTTGCTCTTCTGCATCCCGGTCATATTCTTCATCGGCCAGTTGAATATTCTCATATATCCCTCCGGCTTTATCGGGTTGCCGTTTGTCTTTCTTAAACGTTGTTATTGCTGTATTTAAAGCAACCCGGTACATCCACGTCGTGAATTTAGATTCATTTCGAAACGAAGGGTACGATTTCCACAATTGAGCTAATATCTCCTGAAACAAGTCCCGGCGATCTTCCTCCTGATCACAATACATCGAACACACTTTGTGTATGATTCCCTGATTTTCAGAAATGATATGGATAAACTCCTTCTCCAAACTCAACCTATTGGTATCAGTTACCTGAATTTATTACATTTAACTCATTAGCAAATAATTCACTTCCTGTTGAGAAAGGAACCTCCAGCGCCCGCGCGGAAGGTTTTTCTTGGTTAGCCCGGCAAAAACAACCCGGTCGAGTTTTTCGACCTTGTAGCCCAGATGCTCAAACATACGCCGCACAATCCGGTTCCGTCCCGAATGAATTTCAATGCCTACCTGACGGGCATCCGAATCAACATAGCTAATCGCATCGGCAGCTATCGGACCATCTTCCAGGACTATTCCATCTGCTAATTTCCGGAAATCGTCTTCGGCAAGGTCACGATCAAGAAACACATGATAAACTTTTTTGCGCTCATAACTCGGATGTGTCAGTTTTTTAGCCAACTCTCCATCGTTTGTAAAAAGCAATACACCAGTCGTTTCCCGGTCCAGCCGCCCAACCGGATAAATTCGTTCTTTACAGGCATTTGCGACCAACTGCATAACCGTCCGGTCGGTATGGGGATCTTCCACTGTTGTCACAAACCCGCGCGGTTTATTAAGCAGAATATAAACTTTCCGTTCCGGATTTAACCGTTTCCCGTTATAACGTACGTCATCGTCGGGACTTACCCGCATTCCCATCTCTCGGACAACGCTCCCATTTACGGTAACCAAGCCATCGGCAATAATTTTATCGGCTTCCCGACGAGAACAAACACCGGCGTTGGCAATAAACCGGTTAAGCCGCATCGGCTCGTGGGTTTCTGTCTTAGCAGGCGAAGGCTTACGGATTTCTTTCCCCGGTTTCCCGTGTTGCTTTTGAAAATTCTTCATTTCAAATTTTATTCCGCACAAAGGTTGTAAAAAATCCCGAAATCGAGCAATATGGCATAGGGATGAGCACCCTGAAAGCCTGAAGCTTTTAAGATTCTTCCGGAAGCAAAAGAAACATAAAAAGTGCACCCGGGCTCAAAGAGAATATTATTTTTCACTATTATCCGACTAATCTAAAATTCTGAAGATATTGTCTTCTAATTTTCTGGTAGTCAGTCATTATTGTTTTTATTTCAAAAGTCACCCCCCCTTCAAAATGCAAGTTTTGTTTGCAAGGATGATGCGGTGAAC
>JAJUGZ010000060.1 GCA_029265715.1 Bacteroidota bacterium | reverse complement strand
TGCGAAAAAAGAAAAAACAATAATTTTGATTTTATAAACGCGTTCATTGTATATTGTTCAAAGGTTGCCCTTCGGGGTGGTCGCAACTCCCAGGGGGGTCAATTACCCGGAATGGGGGGTCAATTTGTCCGGAATAAACATTAATTTTCAAGGAACCCTTACTATAAACCGCTAGACTATGAAAAACAACTATTTATATACATTGTTAGTTTTGGTTTTCATAGTAAGCTCCTGTGAAACCAAGTGGGACAACTACGGAGGCTACAAAATGGATTATGACAGCAAGCTTCAACACTACATTATCCTTGACAAGTCTGACACAGTCTGTACTAACCCATTAGGATACACCCATGAGGGATGCAGAATAATTTTTCATAATCCACAAGGTGACATTGATACGTTTTGCATTGATAAAGGAGGTACGGTAATAGAGACTTATGTTGATGAAGTAAAATATGATGATAAATTTATTCTGGTAAATCAAAAATTATTAGGTAAAATTTGCGAGTGTAATCCTGACTGCTTAAAAGAGAAGTACGGAAAAGAAAGTCATACAGCAACATCATTTGAGTTTTGTAAAGATGCTTTGAAAAAGAGTAAAATCCATGATTATTGGATAATAGTTAAAGCAACGAACGATATTTATGGTCCTCTTTCCGCAAGCCAATATGCTCAAAAAAGAAAGGCTTTAAGTGTCCCAGATGATTTAAAATTAGACTTTGAGAAATGATAATAGAAAAGCCGGAGCAACCCCACATACCCCTCGTTTGATCGATAGGAGGCTGTAAATTGAACTCTGTCTAATACAAAAAACCTTCATACACTATCCCCACCGATCTCCTCGCCTTAGTGCTAGCGGTACAAGGGGTAAGCTGTTCAGTATCTGTGGCGCAAATTTCAGGAAGCTGCCCGGCAAACCACCGGGCGGCTTCTTAAAGAAAGCCTCCCCAACCCCTCCAAAGGAGGGGGAGTTTCACATGAGAAAATTGTATCATTGCAAGAAACATATCGAACCCATGCAAATACCAACAAGCACGTTTGGCTTCGACTCGTACGGCTACCCCGCTTCGGGCAAGGCCGATATGTATAAAAAAATCGCGAAGCTAACCCAGAAACTAGTTCCCAATGTGATAAAAGCAGCGAAAATGAACTATATTTTGGGCAAAATAGTTGCTTATGTCACCCTTGAAAGTTCGATATATTTTTGCCGTCATCGCCATTTTGTTATTGGCGGGCTCATGCAATGAAAGAAAACCCACTTTCCTCCAACAGCTTATTGCCCCCGACCTGCGTGGGAATGTCAACGAGTTCAGCAATCAGCCTTTCGACAGTACCTGCATCGACAGCTTTTATCTGAAGTTTCCCAGACTTGAAAAATATAAATCAGAAGTTTCACGAATTTACAGACGTTATCATTTTCAGCGGATCTGGTTCGACCAGAACGGGATCATCGAATTTGGCAACTCACTGTTTTCCAAAGTTATCAACATCAAAGACGAAGGAGTTTACCAGGCTTTCCCTTATCCGAGGGAGATTTACGGGATTTTTGAAGGAGAAGACGAAACGCCGTTGACAAACGATGAAACCGATTTCATGATCACCAACATGTTCTTGTTCTATGCCGAAATGGTTTACAAGGGAATCGATGAAAAGATGACGAAAAGCCCGGAATGGCTGATGCCCCGGAAACAGGTTTCGTATGAAAGCCTGCTCGATTCGGTCATGCAGAACCCGGAACTACTTGAACGGAACGATTCGGTGCTGTTTGTTCAATACTACCGGCTAATGGATGTCCTGAAAACATATCGCGAGCTGGAAAAAATTGGAGGTTGGGATTCTGTCAACTGGGACCCCCGCGTGAAAAATTATAAGCCGGGCGATACTTCCGGGGTAATTCTCCAGATCCGGAACAGGCTGGAAATGACAGGCGACCTGGATACCAACAATCACAGTAACCGGTACGACGAAAAACTGGCCGAAGCAATCCGGAACTATCAAAGCCGGAACGGGAAGAACCCGCAAAAACTGATCACGAAAAAGCTGGCCGACGAACTGAATGTCTCGGTTACCGACCGTATAAAAACGATAGTGGTCAATATGGAACGTTGGCGATGGATCCCTCCCCGCATAGCCAATGCCCGTGAATTTATCTTTGTCAATATCCCTTCGTTTATGCTTTTCTACAACCGAAACGGTCAAAGTGTCCTTGAGTCGCCTGTAGTAGTCGGTAAAAGCATGAACAAAACCGTGGTATTTAGCGGAGACCTGAGTTATATCGTTTTCAGCCCGTACTGGAACATACCCAACAGCATTGTTGAAAAAGAAATCAAACCGGCTATCCGGAAGAACCCGAATTACCTGGCAGAAAACAGAATGGAATGGCAAAACGGACAATTGAGGCAATTACCGGGAAAGAAAAACTCTCTGGGCTTGGTCAAATTTCTTTTCCCCAATACAAACAATATCTATTTGCACGACTCGCCGGCAAAAAGTTTGTTCAATCAGGAACGAAGGGCATTTAGCCACGGATGTATCCGGGTTGGGAAACCCCGCGACCTGGCTGTTAAAATTCTGGAAGACGACCCAGACTGGACTCCGGCCAAAATTGATGCAGCCATGAACGGCGGTGTCGAAAAATGGTACACCCTGAAAAAAAAGATCCCGGTGCACATCGGCTATTTTACAGCTTGGGTAAATGAGCAGGGGCAAATTAGTTTTTACGAAGATGTTTATAAAAAAGACGAACGCTTGTTCGACATTCTCGTTAACCGCTGTGATTCTGTAAAATAGGAGAACATATTTGATCGTCGGGGTATGTTAAAAAATACAAACGCAGCGTTTTTTTCCCTATAAAAATTATTTTTGCGGCATGAAAGTGAGGATTATATTATTGTTGCTGGTTTTATTCCCCGTTTTCCAGCGGGTTGACGCGGGAAAAAAGGAGGCCGACGAAAGAGAAAAAGTATATAACCTCTTAAAACTTGGAGATTTGGGGTTGTCATACGAGGCCTTTAAGTTGGCATTGCAGGGGTTAGACAAATTGAATGAAGAAGGGAAGCTGATCAATTCTTCGATCCTGACGATCATCGATTTTTCACAGTCCAGCAAAAACAAACGCATGTATGTAATCGACCTCTACAAAAAAATGCTGCTCTTTAATACCTATGTAGCCCATGGCCGAAATACCGGCAACGAGTATGCCACCAACTTCTCGAACAAAGAAGGCAGTTTCATGAGCAGTTTAGGCTTCTACATTACCCAGAATATTGCGACCGGGTCAAGAGTTGGGTTATCACTGATATTGCAAGGCATCGAAAAAGGAATCAACGATAAAGCGCAACAACGCGAAATCATTATGCACGGCGCCGACTATGCCACCGAAGATTTTATCCGAAAATATGGCAGGCTTGGCCGCAGTTATGGTTGCCCGTCATTGCCACCCGACCAAATTAAACCGGTTGCCGAAGCCATAAAAGGAGGAACCTGCCTCTTTATCTACAAGCACGACGATAACTACATCCATCATTCATCTCTTTTGAATTAACGCGGGTCCGATCTGACTCTGAAGCGTAGTGTCACGCATTCAAGGCATCTTGTGTGTTGCAAAATCTGGATGTATTTGAAAGCTGTTGAACCGTAATTAGACTCTGCTGGGTTCGTTTATGTTTAGAACGACAACCCGGTTCCCGGCCCCACAAAAAAATGTTGTGAACAAAAGTTTCAACACCTGCGCCTGACTGGCATTCGATATTTCAAACTGTTGCACAATACAACTAAAAACCAGACGATCCCTATTCCGCCGGGCATAGCAACCAACTTCTGCAACCGGCATTAGAAAGTCAAGAGCCTTAAATCAGGCAGTAACCGACATTGGTCGAATCCTTAACATTTGTTTAATGCAGATGGTTGCATTGGTCAACTACTTTGCTCTATATTTGCTGGACTAAAGAAAATGCAGATGCCGTTAAACAAACCATTGGGTTATATGCTCGGTCAAACCATGAAGGTTTTCAAGAGCCAGATGATTACTGAATTAAAGGCGCAGGGCCTGGACCTGACCTTCGAGCAGTTTGTCATCCTGCACATGCTAAACCGCGGATGCGACCTGATCCAGCAAGACCTGGCTAAACACTTGCAAAAAGACAAATCGATCATAGTCCGTCAAATCGACGGGCTATTAGACAAACAGTACGTGGCCAGGTTGACAAACAAAGAAGACAAACGAAAAAAAAACCTGATCCTGACCAAGAAGGGATACGACATTCTGGTACAAACAACAACCGTAGCCGACCAAGTTACCAGTAAACTCCTTGCCGGAATTGAAGAAAATGAACTTCTGATTTTTCAAAATGTCTTAGCTAAAATTCAGGAAAATGGAGGATGGACTGACGAAGATTTAACTTATTGTCCTGATCAACCGTTTAACGGCAACACAAAATACGACAACGCGAAGAAATCGTAAATAAAACACATGAAATAGCCATCGCTCATACAAACCGAAAAATGAATTGACCAGAGGGAAATCTGCGAAGCGAATAAATGGCTATTCCATCTCGTTGAAAAACAGGAATAGATACGAAAATTGCAAAACCAACTTTGAAAATTTATACGAATGAAACGAACATGCCACGGTAACAAAATTTATGGTGGTGGCACCAAAGGCCATGTAAATATTAGTAGAGAAGCTAATTTTCATGGTATGGAGTTCCATAAGTACACACCTAAATTTCAATATTTTAACAACAATATTTACTTATGAAAACAGTTATGCAAATCAGAACACTCACATTCATTGCCTTAGCGTTTGCGGCGTCAGCGTGTTCAAAGAAACAGCAGCAAGCCGGAGGCCCCGGCGCCATGGGAGTTCCCGGCCAGGTAAAAGAGTATGCTGTAATGGCTGTTAAACCACAGTCGGCACAACTCTACAAAGATTACCCAACCACGCTCGAAGGACAGCAAACCGTTGAAATACGGTCGAAAGTTACAGGCTATATTGATCAGATCCTGGTCGATGAAGGAGCCTATGTCAAAAAGGGCCAACTGCTTTTCCGCCTGAATGCCAACGATCTTCAGGCAACTGTCCGCTCGTCCGAAGCACAGGTAAAAGTCGCCGAAGCCAACGTAAACACAGCCAGAATCAACCTGGAGAAAACCAAACCGCTGGTTGAGAAAAATATCATCAGCAAATTCGACCTGGCCTCGGTCGAAGCCACTCTTCAGGCCAGTGAAGCCCAGCTGGCCCAGGCTAAAGCCAACCTGGAAAACGCGAAGGCCAACCTCCAATACACACTAATTACCAGTCCGGCCGAAGGCACAATTGGGACATTCCCCTACCGTGTCGGGAGCCTGGTAAGCAGCACATCGTCCGAACCACTGACAACTGTTTCGAACACAACAAAAATGTACGCCTACTTTTCGTTCAACGAGAAAGACTTTTTAGCCCTGACCAAAGGACTCGAAGGCAAGAACCTTCAGGAAAAATTCTCAAAACTCCCCGACGTTTCGCTCATCATGGCCGACAACTCGGTTTATGAAATGCCGGGCCGTATTGAAACAGCCAGCGGATTAGTTAACCAACAAACCGGCTCGGTAAACGTACGGGCCACATTCCCCAATCCGGAAGGCATCCTGAGAAGTGGGGCCAGCGGGCTGGTGCGCATCCCTCAGTATGTTGACTCGGTTATTGTTATCCCTCAAAAAACAACATACGAATTACAAGGCAAGCATTTCGTTTATGTGGTCGGGAGCGACAACAAGGTACACAATACCGAAATCGCGGTGCTTATCGGGAACCTGAAAGACAATTACGTGGTTACCAGCGGACTAAACACGGGCGACCAGATTGTGCTGGAAGGGATTGCTTCATTGCGAAACGATACCGAGATCAAACCCAAACTGGTTGATCCGGCCACAGCGCCTGCTGATTCACCAGCAACAACCCAGGTTAAAAATTAAATCCGCAACCCATCATGTTTAGAAAATTCATAGAACGACCGATTTTATCCTCGGTCATTTCCATCATTATTGTCATTCTGGGGGTGCTTGGCCTGCTCAGCTTGCCAATTGAACAATATCCGGACATTGCCCCGCCAACCATCCGGGTTTCAGCATCCTATACCGGGGCCAATGCCGAAACGGTATTAAAGAGCGTTGTAATTCCGCTGGAAGAACAAATCAACGGGGTTGAGAATATGACCTATATGGTATCGACCGCCAGTAACGACGGGTCGGCCTCGGTCGAAGTTTATTTTAAACAAGGCACAAACGCCGACATGGCCGCCGTTAACGTCCAGAACCGGGTTGCCCGCGCCAACAGTTTGCTCCCTTCCGAAGTAACACGGGCCGGGGTAATCACTGCCAAACGCCAGAACAACATGTTGCTGGTATTCTCCCTGTACAGCGAAAATGGCGAATTCGACGAGACATTCCTCCAGAACTACAGCAAAATCAACCTCTTGCCTCAGGTTCAGCGCGTAAACGGTGTGGGCGAAGCCATGGTTTTTGGAAGCAAAGACTACTCGATGCGTGTCTGGCTGAAACCCGACATCATGGCCTCATACGGGTTGATGCCTTCGGATATTACTGCCGCGCTGAGCGAACAAAACCTTGAAGCGGCTCCCGGTCGCTTCGGGGAACAAAACGGACAATCGTTCGAGTATATCATCAAATACAAAGGGAAACTAAGCCAACCCGAAGAATTTGAGAATATCATCATCAAGGCCGACCAAAACGGGAATGTCCTCCGGTTAAAAGATGTTGCCCGCATTGAAATGGGCGCCCTGAGCTATTCAGGATCCACCTCTGCCATGAATAAACCCGGTATTACCATGGCGGTTTTCCAGTCGCCCGGATCAAATGCCCGCGATGTAATTATCCAGGCCAAAAAGGTTATCGACGAAGCATCCAAGTCTTTTCCTGCAGGAGTCAAATACAAAATACTGGTCGATACGAACCAATTCCTCGACAGCTCAATCGAGAAGGTAATCCATACACTCATCGAAGCATTCATCCTGGTGTTCATCGTGGTGTTTGTGTTCCTGCAAAACTTCAGGGCCACATTAATTCCGGCCATTTCGGTCCCGGTTGCCATCGTGGGGACCTTCTTTTTCCTGAATGTGTTTGGGTTCACGATCAACCTGCTCACGCTGTTCGCGCTGGTATTGGCCATCGGGATCGTGGTTGACGATGCCATCGTGGTAGTCGAGGCTGTTCATGCCAAACTGGACCAAGGGGCCCAAAATGCCCGGGTTGCGGCCATCTCGGCAATGAATGAGATTTCGACGGCCATCATTTCCATTACCTTGGTTATGTCGGCAGTGTTTATCCCGGTAACTTTCATCGCCGGGACAACCGGAGTATTTTATAAACAATTTGGTATCACGCTGGCTGTTGCCATCATCATCTCTGCGGTCAATGCCTTAACGTTAAGCCCGGCATTGTGTGCCATCTTCCTGAAACCCCACAACGAACCGGGAGCTCACCGTAAAGGGTTAATTCATCGGTTTTACGATGCCTTCAACGTATCGTTCGGCCTGATGACTAAGCGTTACC
The DNA here is from genome assembly GCA_029265715.1 of Bacteroidota bacterium. Taxonomy (GTDB): domain Bacteria; phylum Bacteroidota; class Bacteroidia; order Bacteroidales; family Prolixibacteraceae; genus Aquipluma. Next base: position 16,857 of record JAJUGZ010000060.1, on the reverse strand, counting down.
AGCAAACTACCGGCTTTTTCATCAAACACCGCTGGGTAGCTGTTGCCCTCATTCTGGTTTTCTCCGGAGGGTTATATATCCTGATGAAAACAACACCAACCGGCTTTGTGCCAACCGAAGACACCGGTAAGATTTTTATCGACGTCAGCCTGCCGCCATCAACATCCATGGAGCAAACTCAGAAAATCATGCTGCAAGTCGATAACATCGTTGGCAGCATTCCGGAAGTTGACGGGCGAACCATGATTGTCGGGCGTTCGCTGATCAGCGGTAGCGGCAGCTCGTATGGGATGATCATTTGCAGCCTGAAACCATTCGGTGAACGGAAAGAAGAAGGGCAAGACCAAAACAGTGTGGTCGGTAAACTTTACGGGGCTACATCGCAAATCAAGGATGCAAAAATCATTATTTTCTCGCCCCCCATGGTTCCCGGGTTCAGTATTTCAGGCGGTTTTGAGTTGAAACTGGAAGACAAAACCGGCGGCGACATCAAACAGTTTGAACAAAATGCCAAACAATTTCTGGGAGCTCTGAACCAACGTCCGGAAATACAATATGCCATTACCTCGTTCAACACCAATTTCCCTCAATACCAGATCGATGTGAACGTGGCTAAATGTAAACAATCCGGGATCACGGTCAGCTCGGTCCTTTCGGCCATGCAAGGCTACATCGGGGGTTATTATGCGTCCGATTTCAATCGCTTTGGAAAACAATACCGAATCATGGTCCAGGCCGAGCCCAAATATCGCGGAAACCCCGAAGACCTGAACAACATCTTTGTCCGCACATCGAACGGAGAAATGGCTCCAATAACCGAATACATCTCGATCAAACGTGTGTTTGGCCCTGAAAACATAACACGGTTCAATATGTACACCTCTATTTCGGTAAACGGGTCGCCAAATTTTGGGTACAGCTCGGGTGATGCCATTAATGCAGTCGAAGAAGTTGCCGCCCAAACCTTACCACAGGGATATGGCTACGAATTCTCCGGATTGACCCGTGAAGAGCTTGCCTCGGGCAACCAGTCGATCCTGATTTTTGCCCTCAGCGTAATCTTTGTTTACTTCCTGCTGGCTGCCCAGTACGAAAGTTTCATCATGCCGTTGTCGATTTTGTTCTCGCTGCCAATCGGGATCTCAGGCTCTTTCATCTTTGCCCGGATCATGGGTGTTGAGAACAACATCTACCTGCAAATATCGCTGATCATGCTAATCGGGTTGCTGGCCAAAAACGCCATCCTGATCGTGGAATTTGCCTTGCAGCGCCGCCATCGCGGAATGACCATCATGCAGGCTGCAATCGAAGGGGCTACCGCCCGCTTGCGCCCGATCCTGATGACTTCGTTCGCATTCATCTTCGGGTTGATCCCGCTGGTAATCGGCGGAGGCGTTGGAGCCAACGCGAACCGTTCGATCGGTGTTGGCGCTGTCGGAGGTATGCTTATCGGGACTGTCATCGGAATCCTGGTTATCCCGACCATGTTTGTGATTTTCCAGACCCTCCAGGAAAAAGTCACCAAACCCGAAAGGCATCCGATTTCTGAATTAAACACCCTTGAAGGAGAGGAAGAGGAATTTGAAGGTTAACCGCAACCTGAAAAAATCAGAGAAACAACTATGAGAACACGATCATTCACACATATTATCCTGATTGTCGGAGTAAGCGGACTGCTGCTCGCCTCGTGCAGCACCCAGCGGCACTTCAATCGGGACACCGTTAACACAAGCGGTCTGTTTAGACCGGGGGATTCTGCCGATTCGGCTAGCATAGCCAATAAGCCCTGGCAGGAATTATTTTCCGACCCCGACCTGCAGAAACTCATTCAGGAAGGGTTAACCAACAACACCGACCTGCAAACAGCCTTCCTGAAAGTTCAGGAATATGAGGCCTACCTGATGCAAAGCAAGGCAACCCTGTTGCCCGGAATTAATGCCACCGGGACCAGCACCTACACCCGAAACCCGGAATCCATTTATCCGGACGGGCCACGCGAAGTAACCGTAAACAAACTGGGACTTGAAGCCAGTTGGGAAGTTGATATCTGGGGAAAACTGCGCAGTTCGAAACGGGCAGCCTATGCCAACCTGCTGGCCAGCGATGCCGGTCGAAAAGCCATCCAGACGCGGTTGATTGCCAACATCGCATCGTCGTACTACAACCTGCTGGCCCTGGATGCCAAGCTTGCAATTACTCAACAAACGGTGCAAAACAATATCGCCCTGGTTGAAACCATGAGCGTATTGAAAGAAAGCGGCAAAGTAACCGGGGCTGCTGTAGTTCAAAGCGAGGCGGTTCGTTATGCCGCCGAGGTAACCATTCCCGACCTGCAACAACAAATCAGGGAAGCCGAAAACGCACTTTCTGTTTTGCTGGGCCGTGTGCCGGGGACAATCGCCCGCGGCAAAATCGACGAGCAAACAGTTTCGGCTGCCCTTCAAACCGGAGTTCCGTCACAGCTGTTAGATAACCGCCCGGATGTGATGCAGGCCGAATTTGCCGTGATGAGCGCTTTTGAAACAACCAATATGGCCCGGTCTTACTTTTACCCGTCGCTCACCCTGACTGCAAGCAGCGGATTTGCGTCGGACAAATTAGACAACCTGCTGGATCCAAAATCGTTTGCCGCCAACATTGTCGGCGGGTTGACGGCCCCGCTTTTCAACAAACGGGCCAATGTCACACGCCTGCGGGTTGCCAAAGCACAACAGGAAGAAGCGCTGCTCGCCCTCCGGAACACCTTGCTTACAGCCGGACAGGAAGTAAGCAATGCCCTGGGGTCGTACAATTCATCTGTCCAGAAAATTGATTTACGCAACCAGCAACTCAATGCCCTGGAGAAATCGGTTGAGTACACCAACGAATTGCTAACCTACGGTTCGGCCAATTACACCGAAGTGCTCAACGCACAAACCAGTTTGCTCTCGGCCCGGCTCAACAGCGTAAGCGACCGGCTGCAACAACTCAATGCGGTGGTTGCACTTTACCGGGCATTGGGCGGCGGCTGGAAATAACAAACAACACCGGATCTTCATAACTCAGAGAACAATAGAAACAAGCGGGGCGGCTCTTTTCGGAGAGCTGCCCCTTTTTCGTATCCATCCTTCTTTTGTTATTTTTGTCCCTTCAAAAATCGTAAACCCAGAAAAAGCAAGAGCTTCAAACTATGGCAAAAATTAATTGGAAACCCGGAACCATGATTTACCCGCTTCCGGCGGTATTGGTTACCTGTGGTGAAACACCCGACGAATATAACCTGCTGACCATTGCCTGGACCGGCACCATCTGCAGCGACCCGCCCATGTGTTACATCTCGGTCCGGCCGTCGCGCCATTCGTACGAGATTATCAAGCGAACAGGCGAGTATGTCATCAACCTGACAACCGAAGAACTGGCCCGTGCAACCGATTGGTGCGGCTGCCGTTCGGGAGCCAAATTCGATAAGTGGAAAGAAATGGGGCTCACTCCGGCCCCGGCGACCATTGTGAAAGCACCTATCCTGGCCGAAGCACCTGTCAGCATCGAATGCCGGGTAAAAGACATCATTGAACTGGGAACCCACCACATGTTTATTTCCGAAGTGGTGAACGTGATTGCCGACGACCGGTACATCGACCCGGAAACCGGGGCATTCAGCCTAAAGAAATCAAACCCGCTGGTATATTCGCACGGGCATTATTTCAAACTCGGGAAACCAATCGGGAAGTTTGGCTGGTCGGTTGAGAAGAAAAAGAAAAAGTAGCCAATCACAGGGACAGTTATCAATTACAAAAACAAAGAAACAACAATGCCTGCCAGAACTTGTTAAGTAATAGAGAAGATAAAATGTCGTATTCCTGTTTATTGACTCACCCCGAGCCACCTTGCGGTGAGTCATCTAAAATGCGACAATTAATACTTCCCATTACTCATATAAAGGCAGCAATAAAAAAATGATATGACCGATATAACCATTCAAAATACGAACAATCCGTTGTTATCGGATTTCAGCAATATTCATCAAACGGCGCCGTTCAGCCTGATCCGGAACGAACATTACCTGCCGGCTTTCAAGGCTGCTATTCTGGAGGCAAAGAATGAAATTCAGCAAATCATCGACAACCCGGAAGAACCAACATTTCGGAACACCATCGCCGCACTCGACCTGGCCGGTCAACGACTGGAACGGGTTCAGGCTATCTTTTTCAACCTGAACTCGGCCGAAACCAACGACGAAATGCAGGAAATTGCCCAGGAAGTTGCGCCTCTGCTTTCGGAATTTGGCAACGATGTAACCCTGAACCCCGACTTGTTCGCCCGCATCAAAACGGTTTATGAGCAAAAAGACCAGCTTGCCCTTTCTCCGGAAGAAGCCACTCTTTTGCAAAAAACATACGGCCGTTTCGAACGCAGCGGTGCCAATCTGACCAACGAACAAAAAGAAGTTTACCGCGAAATAACCAAAGAACTGTCGCAACTCGGGCTAAAATTTCAGCAAAACGTGCTGGCCGAGACCAATGCTTACGAACTGCACATCACCAATGCAGCCGACCTCGCCGGGTTACCGGAATCGGTCGTTGAAATGGCTGCCGGAACAGCCAAAGAAAAAGGGAAAGAAGGCTGGGTTTTTACCCTGCAATACCCCAGCTACGTGCCTTTTATGAAATATGCCGACAACCGCGCACTTCGCGAACAGATGTACCGGGCTTTTTCGTCGAAAGGCAACAAAGGAAACGAAACCGACAACAAGGAGATCATCCGGCGAATTGTCAAACTACGGGCCGAAAAGGCCAAACTGCTGGGGTTCGAATCGCATGCCGCCTTCAAACTGAAAGAACGCATGGCCGAAACACCGGAAAAAGTAACCAATTTCTTAAATGAATTGCATGCCGCCTCCCGGCCGGTTGCAGTGGCCGAGTTCGACGAAGTTCAGCAATATGCCGAGAAACGGGGTTTTGTCGGGAAAGTGCAACGCTGGGACTGGGCCTATTTTTCTGAAAAACTGAAAGAAGAAAAATACAGCTTCACCGACGAGGAAGTAAAACCGTATTTTCAACTTGAAAGAGTGATCGACGGTGTGTTCTCGCTGCCCAAGACGCTCTACGGAATTTACCTGAAAGAAAATCCGGACATCGAAGTGTACCATCCGGATGTAAAAGCTTACGAAGTGTACAACGAAGCCGATGAATTTCTGGCAGTTTTGTACCTCGACTTTTTCCCGCGCGAAGGCAAACGCCCGGGCGCGTGGATGACCGATTACCGCAGCCAGTCGAACGTCGATGGCCTGATGGTCCGCCCGCACATTTCGATCGTGACCAACTTCAACAAACCAACCGAGACCAAACCTTCGCTCCTGACATTCGACGAGGTGACAACCTTCCTGCACGAGTTTGGCCACGCCCTGCACGGCATGCTCACGCAATGCACCTACCCAGGTGTTTCGGGGACAAATGTTTACTGGGACTTTGTGGAGTTGCCCTCACAGATGCACGAAAACTGGGCCTGCGAAAAAGAATGGCTCGACCGTTTTGCCGTGCATTTCGAAACGGGCGAAAAAATGCCGGCCGAACTGATTGCCAAGATTGTTGCCGCCCGGAATTTCCAGGCCGCCTACCTGATGGAACGCCAGTTGGGCTTTGCCATCCTCGACATGGCTTACCACAACGGACAAGCGACGATTGACGATGTGGCCGCTTTCGAATACAACGCCACAGCCTCAACCGATCTGTTTGACCCGGTAGAAGGCAGCCTGATCAGCACGGCCTTTTCGCACATTTTCTCCGGAGGGTACGATGCCGGTTACTACAGCTACAAATGGGCCGAAGTGCTCGATGCCGATGCGTTTTCGGTTTTCAGGGAAAATGGAATTTTCGACCGCGCGACCGCCGATTCGTTCCGGAAAAACATTCTGGAAAAAGGCGGCAGCCGGCATCCCATGGAATTGTACAAAGCTTTCCGCGGACAGGAACCCGGCGTGGATGCGCTGTTAAAACGCTGCGGGCTGAAAGGATAGACAAAAAAAAACTGATCGGATGGCTGGCGTTCATCCGATCAGATATATCACAAAAATTACAAATTCAGATTATTCAACGCCAATAATTGCCGTTGTTTCGTGCGACTGGCCGGGAGCCAGATGAATGGCATCGTCGAAGGTATTGACGGTTTCGACACACACAAATTCGCGGTAGCCGTCATCCGGGATATCGTCGATTTTGGCGCAGTTTTCTTCCCATGGGTTCCAGACGGCAGTCACTTTACTGCCCGATTTTTCAACAACAATCTTCCTCAGATAAGCCGCGTCTTCAATCGTACAGGTTGCTTCGGTGTTGAAATAAAACCGCGTTTCGGGCTGCACGATTTCCAGCATCGGGGTTTCCTGTTTGTAAACTTCAGGCGCAAAATGGATGCGGTACGACGTTCCGGCCAAACCATCGATCGCTACGTTGGAAATATCAGACACATCGAAATACGAATGCAATGCACTGGTGTACGTGAATGGTTCGCCCGACGTATTGGTAATCTTCAGGGTCGCGTTTAGTTTCAGGCCAATGCAGATAATCATCTCGGCACAGAAATCGTGTGGCCAGATGGCTTTTGTTTCCGGAGATGAACAAAACTGCAACCGGACAAATGTCTCACCACCAGGCAAAGCGCTGACCTCGGCTACGTCCCAAACCATCAGGCGGACAAAGCCGTGTTGTGGTTTATCCGGACCATCGCCGGGCCCGAACCAGGGGAAACACACCGGGATACCTCCGCGAATGGGCTTGCCAACTTCGAAATAACTATCCGGGCTCATCCACAACACATCGGTAGTTTTCGAAGGGCGGAAGCCGGTGATATGGGCTCCATACAAACATATTTCAGCATCGGCATATTTGTTTGACACCGTTAAAAAAATCAGTCCTTCTTCCGACTCGTGAAAGCCTACTTCTCCTTCAATACTGAACTTTTCGTCCAATTCATCTATGTTTTGCATATTTTGTTTTTTTGATGATTCCTATGTCAGATACAAAATTGCATTTTAATACCACGCATTAAACTTTGCTTTCACGATTTCTTTCACTTCCTGCATATCAACCTTCCGCCCCAATTCCTTCTCGATTGAAGTTACGCCGTAAGTAATAAATCCGCAGGGATTGATGTAGTTAAAATACCGCATATCGGTATTTACATTCAGGGCAAACCCGTGCATAGAAACGTACCGGCTGACCCGGACCCCGATTGCACAGATTTTACGGGCTTTGCCCGGATGCTCCGGGTCGAGCCAAACGCCGGTGGCGCCCTCTTTCAATGCTCCCTCCAGACCAAATTCGGCAATGGTTTGAATGATGGCCTGTTCCATATTAAAAATGAAATCCTTTACCCCCAGCTTGTATTTTTCCAGATCTAAGATCGGATAACCGACCAGCTGACCCGGCCCGTGATAGGTAATATCGCCGCCCCGGTTGATCTTATAATAAACGGCATCAATCTTTTTCAAAAAATCGGCGTTCACCAGCATATTATGCTCGTCGCCGCTCTTTCCAAGCGTGTAAACGTGCGGATGTTCGACCAGCAGGAAGCGGTTTATCGGGCTGGGCCTTTTATTTTCCAGTTTGTCGGCAACAATTTTTGCGTGAATCTCTTCCTGATAATCCCAACACGCTTTATAGTCTTTCAAACCAAGGTCTTCGTAATTAAAATCTGCCATATTTAAATTTTTAGAACTGGAATGTAACAGTTGGGCTGATTAAAAGTTGCCCCAATCAATTTGTATTTCGCCGGCGCAAGTTAATCCATTATTTGGGCAAGCAAAACGTTTATCCGGGATTTTGAAAGCCGGTCGGTAATTTCAGCACCGACGAAAACTACTACCTGAGCAAAAAATCCACTTAACCCAGGAAATTATTTTCGGGAATAATGTGGTGCAAAACTTGCGCAATAGATTTAATTTCTAATTTTGTTCTCCGTCTAAAAAGCTGACAATTACAAATCTGCTTTAGCAAGAAAAGTAGTCTGTCCGCCAGGCAATAACTTATTACCAACTATACAATTTAAAATAATACAAACCAACATTGAAAAAGTAAACACATGAAGAAAGTAGCTATTGGCGTTGATATTGGTGGGACCAACACAGCCATTGGAGTTGTTGATGCAGAAGGACACGTAATGGTAAAAGATAATATCTCGACCCCTTCACACGGCGACATCAACAAATATATCAGCGATATGAGCAGCGCAATCCGGCAATTGATCGACTCGGTCAAATTATTGAACCCCGACATCGAGATACTGGGTATCGGGATTGGCGCCCCCAACGGAAACTATTACAACGGAACAGTTGAATATGCCCCGAACCTTTCGTTTAAAGGGGTTATCCCATTTGTCAGCCTGCTGAAAAAAGAATTTCCTGAACTAGCAGCCATTGCATTAACCAACGACGCCAATGCGGCAGCTATCGGTGAAATGATTTACGGAGGAGCCAAAGGCATGAAAAACTTTGTGATGTACACCCTGGGGACCGGCGTTGGAAGCGGCGTTGTCGTGAATGGCGACCTGGTTTACGGTCATGACGGGTTCGCCGGAGAATGTGGCCATACCACATTGATCCCGGGCGGACGCCTGTGCGGCTGCGGCGCCCTTGGCCACCTCGAAGCATACTGTTCGGCCCCGGGCATGAAACGGACAGCCTTTGAATTGTTGGCTAAATACAACGCCAACGACAGCCTGTTGGCCGACAAATCGTTTCAGGAGCTCGATTCGAGAATGATTTTTGAAGCCGCTGAAAAAGGCGATAAAATTGCATTGGAAGTATTTGAAATGACCGGCCACTGGTTAGGGCAAGGATTGGCCGACACCGTTCACCACCTGAGCCCGGAAGCCATCTTCCTGTTTGGCGGGCCAACAGCTGCCGGTGACTATATTTTCAAACCAACCAAAGAAAGCATGGAAAAACACCTGCTACCCATATTCAAAAACAAAATTAAAATCCTGCCTTCACACTTAAAAGCAGGCGACGCCGCCATTGTTGGCGCCAGCGCATTGGTTTACAAAGAGCTGGAAAAATAAGCCTGGCCCTGTCAGGTACCTTAAAAGGCGGAACATCAAAAGTTTCGCCTTTTTCATTGCCTGGCTACTCCGGCGCCATGTAAAATGTGTTGATTTTTTTGCTCCTGAATGTCTTTGAAAGTTTGTATTATTGTACACTTTTAAAGCTAAAAATATTCGTTCCAGGATAACCGTGTTTTTTGCAGACAAATACAATATTCTCCGGAAAATGCAGTTTATCCTACAACCAACAAATTTTGCAGATTGAGTACCCAAAAAGCATATCGTTTCTTACTTGTTATTTTACTGAGCTTACTGGCCGGATGTACCACCGAGAAAAACACACGGCTCAACCGCGCTTATTTTAATACAACTGCTCATTACAACATCTACTTCAACGGAAAAGAAAGCCTGAAAGCAGGCGTGGCAAAGATCGACAACTCGAAAGAAGACGACTTTACCAAAATCCTGCCCATCTTCAAATCGAGCGACCCTGGAACTGCCACAACAGCGGCATCCGAAATGGAAGTCGCAATCGAAAAAGCATCAAAACTGATCAAAACCACGTCGATCACCAAGAAACCGAAACGGCGCGGACGCCAATCAAAAGCCTACAAAAAACTGGCGGCGAAAGAAGAATACAACAACTGGATCGACGACGCCTACCTGCTAATGGGGAAAGCTTACTTCTTCCAGCATAAGTTTGCGCCGGCCGTCGAGAGTTTTTCGTATGTCATCCGGAAATACAACGACAAACCAATCAAATACGAAGCCAGTATCTGGCTTATCCGGGCCTACACAGAGATGGAGCGTTACGTCGAAGCCTGGAAAGTCATCCAGCAAATGCAGGGCGATGATAATTTTCCAAAACATTTGGACGGGCATTTAGCCATCGTCATTGCCGATTACTATGCCCGGCAGCTCGACTATCAGGAAGGGATTCCGTTTCTGTCGATTGCCGCCAAAAAAGCCACTACCAAAGCCAATCGCCTGCGTTATAAATATATCCTGGCGCAATGGTACAACGAAACCGGCGACAAAGACAAAGCATTGCAAATATACCGAGAAATTGTCCGGATGAACCCGCCTTACCGCATGGCATTCAATGCCCGGATCAATGCAGCCGACGCGTTCGCCGGATCGGGCGATGTCAGTAAACTTAAGAAAGAACTAAACCGGATGCTGCGCGACTCGAAGAACCAGGAATTCCGCGACCAGATATATTTTGCGCTGGGATCAGTCGCCCGGAAAGAAGGTAACAAAGAACTGGCGCTCGATATGTACAAAAAGTCGGCTGCGGCCAGTATCAGCAATGTCTATCAGCGCGGGTTGTCGTGCCTCACCCTGGCCCAAATTTATTTCGACGACCTGAACTACAAATTCGCACAAGCCTATTACGACAGCGCCATGGTGGTTATCGACGAGAAATATCCAAACTACCAGCAGATTGCCGAACGGCATAAAAACCTGACCCGCCTGGTTGAAAACCTGAACACCGTAGAACGCGAAGACAGCTTGCAGCGGATTGCCAAGATGCCTGAGAAAGAACGAAACCAGTTGATCGACAAATGGCTCCAGGCTGCTATCGCCGCCGAACAGAAAAAGAAACAGGACGAAGCCACAGCCCTGATGGACCGCAGCTACTACCGGGTAAACGAGTCGCGTTTCGGACTGAGCCAGCAAAGCCAGCAAAACAGTAATGTCTGGTATTTCTACAACCCGACAACCGTTGCTTACGGTAAAGTTGAGTTTGAACGATTGTGGGGAAAACGCAAGCTGGAAGATAACTGGCGAATCAGCGACAAAAAGACCGGGTTCGAGACCGACGAAGAACAGACCATTGTGAGCCGGGAACAATCCGAGACCCAAGGGCCTCCGAAGATTGCAGACCCAAAAACACGGGAATATTATACTCAAGACCTCCCACTCACCGACAGCCTGATGGCCATTTCGCACCTGAAAATCCGCGATGCCCTTTATAATGCCGGGCGCATCTTTAAAGCCGACTTTTCTAACTACAACCGCTCGATTGAAGAATATGAAGATTTGGACGTGCGGTATCCGGAGAATATTTACAAGCTTTCATCGTATTTCGAACTGTGGGACCTGTACAAACGGATCGGAAATACAGCAAAATCCGAAGAATACAAAAACCGGATTGTTTCCCTGTACCCGGATTCGAAATATGCCAAATACCTGCTCAACCCCAATTATTTTATCGAGCAGGAAGTGCAAAAAGACAGTTTGAACCGCCTGTATCAGCAAGCATTTTACAAATATCGCGCTGGCGATTACGCAACAGCCGGAAAACTGGCCGATATGATGAGCTCGATGGAACCGGACTCATTGATGAAACCTAAAATCGATTTCTTCCGGACAGTTTCTCAGGGAACCCAATCGGACTGGAATACGTTTGGCAAACAGCTGCGCGGGTACATCAACGAGTATCCAAAAGCTGAAACAAAACCGCTGGCCGAACAGATATTATCACTAATCAACGACAGCACCCTGGCCGACTACCAGAAATTAGTCGCCATTGGCTACCTGAGCGAAAATATCCGAAACGACGAACTAAAGAAAAACGCCAATGCAAACGATGAGTTTGGCGGAAAATTCTCGTACGACGAGGACCTGCTGCATTATTTTGTGCTGGCCATTCCTCAGAATGCCGACATCGATGTCAATCGCCTGAAGTTCGACATTGCCAACTACAACCTCGACCATTATACTAAAATCGATTTCGACATCGAGACCCAGCTTCTAAACAGCAATACCCAGTTAATCGTTGTCAGGCCATTGATGGACAAAGAGCAAAGTCTGATTTATTTCCGGTCCATCATCCGGAAGCGTGACGTATTTCAGTCAATCGGGCAAAACAAATATTTTAATTTCGTGGCCTCATCAACGAACTTCCGCGAGATCGTAGCCGATAAATCGTATGACGAGTACCTGAAATTCTTCATCAAAAACTACAGCCGCTTTATTAGTGGCGACTTCCCTCAGGAAGAAGTTACTCCGGAACCGGAAGAGCTGATGGAGAAAGCCATTACCGCCGACGACAATCCGGAAGAAAAGGGAACGTTCGTGGTTGTAAATGCAGCGTCAACTCCTGCTTCGCCAGCTTCTTCTCTCTTTACCGACGAAAACCAGGGCCTGCAAAACTTCGTAATTGTTGTGAACGATCCCAAATTTAACATGACAGACTTGTTCTCACAGTTCTCGTCGTACCTGCGTTCCGATTTTAAAGACACCAGCCTGAAACTGGAGCAAAAGAAAATGGGCAACGCCCAGTTGCTGATTGTGAAACCATTTGCCAGGAAAAACGCGGCATTGGGTTTCTTCACAAAAACCGTCGCCAACCGTCGTCTGTTCCGAAGCCTCGAACAATTGAGTTACCGCAACTTTGTAATTACCGACGGCAACCTGCAAAAGCTGCTGGAAACCACAGCACTCGATGCATATCTCGACTTCTTTAAAAACCATTATATTTCAGATCAGCCAGTAAGCAATGCCTCAACGGCCCCGGCCCAGGAACAAAAACCAGCCCAGGCTGCCTATGCCGGCCCTTACAAAACGGACACCGAAGGGGCTCAGCTTTTCATGCTGATGGTTCCCAAAACCGGTGTTAGCTCTGCAACCGTTGCCTCCGCGATTAATGCGTTTAACCAGCAAAACTATCCGGCGCTGAAAACCAGCGAGAAGCCGTTCGACGACAACTGGCAGGCCATCGTTGTTGAAGGGCTCAAAGACAAAGAAGCCGGACTGAAATACCTGCGTGCCCTGGTTGCCAACCAACAGGTTTATGGCCCGCTCGAAACGGTCGATTACCGAAACTTTATAATTTCTCCGCAAAATTTCACCATTTTGTCGGGCGATAAAAACATCAAAACGTACCTCGACTTTTACAAACGATATTACCTGGGATTGACGAATTAGTGGCGAGAAACTGAAGGATTGAGGGATTGAATGGAAAACAACTGGAACAAAAACGAAACCTTTCGTTTGTCAACAGCTTGGATGAAGACGAATAAACGCGGAATACGATTGACCAATACAAGCAAAACGTTAGATACGTAGGCTCAAAACTTCTTTTGATTGCTGAAGCTTGTTGACGCGTGATCAACCCCCACTCCCCTCACTACCAACTGCGACTGTGACCGGAAACTCAGGCACTACGTCTCTCAGACACTGGTTCGATCAAACGGTTAAAGTTTGTTAAGCCCATACTATTCAGGCCCCTATTTTTGTTATATTTCCACATCAATTAGATTTCAGAAAACATTTAAACAGTTTTATGCGGAAGATTAAGATACTTTGGGTTGACGATGAGATTGATTTGTTGAGAGCGTACATCATCTTTTTGGAAGAAAAAGGATACGAAGTGAAAAGCGCCAACAATGGCGCCGATGCCATTGATCTGGTGAAAGACGATTTTTTCGATATCATTTTTCTCGACGAAAACATGCCTGGCATGAGTGGACTGGAAACCCTGAATATCATCAAAAACCTCGACCCGAATGTGCCGGTGGTCATGATCACCAAAAGCGAGGAAGAAGACATTATGGACGAAGCCATCGGCTCGAAAATGGCCGACTATCTCATCAAGCCGGTCAACCCAAACCAGATCCTTTTATCGATCAAAAAGAATGTCGACCAGAAACGGTTGGTAACACGGCGCACCACGTCGGCATACCAAAGCGAGTTTATGAAGATCGGCATGCAAATCAGTGACCGGCTCACTTTCCCGGAGTGGGTCGAATTGTACCGGAAAATTGTGTTCTGGGAGCTCGAACTAAGTACTTCGGGCGACTCGGCCATGGACGACATTCTGCGGATGCAAAAAGCAGAAGCCAACAATTCGTTTGCCCGCTACATCCGGAATAATTATACCGACTGGTTTGGAAAAAAACAAAACGAACGGCCCATGATTTCGCCGGATGTATTTCGCCGGAAAGTGTTCCCGCTCATCGATGCCGGCCAGAAGGTGCTGGTGCTGGTGATCGATAACCTGCGCTACGACCAGTACCGGGTTTTCAGCTCGGTGCTCAATGATTATTTTCACGTGGAGGAAGAAGAGCTGTATTGCAGCATCCTGCCAACAGCCACCATGTATGCCCGCAATGCCATTTTTGCCGGGCTGATGCCTTCTGACATCGAAAAATATTACCCACAGTATTGGGAAGACGACGATAACGAAGGTAACAAGAACCGGCACGAACACGAACTAATGCAAACCCAGCTAAGTCGGTTCAATAAAAATTACAAACTCTTTTTTGATAAGATAACCAACATCAAAAGCGGCAAACGACTGACTGATAACCTTGGGGCAATCATGCAAAGCGACCTTTCGGTGTTGGTCGTTAACTTTGTTGACATGATCTCGCATGTCCGGACCGAGATGGAAATGATCAAGGAGCTGGCGCCCAACGAACAGGCCTACCGCTCGCTGGCGCTAACCTGGTTCAATCATTCGTCGCTGCTCGACCTACTGCGCCTGTTGTCGGAAAACCGGGTAAAAGTAGTGCTCACTACCGACCATGGCTCCATCCGGGTCGACAACCCACAAAAAGTTATCGGCGACCGCGAAACCAATACCAACCTGCGGTACAAACAAGGGCGCAACCTGAACTTCGGGAACAACAAACAGATCTTTGAACTGAAAAACCCGGCGCTGGCCTGCCTGCCGTCTCGCAATTTAAGCACATCGTATGTATTCGCCTCAAACAACGATTTTCTGGCATACCCGAACAATTACAATTACTATGCACAATATTACCGCGACACATTTCAGCATGGCGGCATATCGCTCGAAGAAATGATTATCCCGGTCGTCACGCTCAGCCCGAAAATCCGATAGGTATCGAACGCGCCTGAATGCCTGAGTTTATTTAACCACCTGGTACAAGCGAGGTTTGTACCAGTCTTCATCCGCAACTTCCCGCAACTCGAAACAGCTCACGGTCCCGGGAACCAACTTTTGGTCTCATAACTCGCGGCTCACAACTATTTTCCCCATTCAGTTCTTAGGCTTTCTCATGATTGCTTTGTATAAGAAAAGAGGCTGAACTTTTCAGAACAGCCTCTTCCACTCAAAATTTGAATTACGACAACTACCCCACATTTTACGCTTAACTAACAAACGCAATATCACTCATTCTGTAATTCAAACCAAACTGCATGTTATTTATTTTTATACATAACCTTGCCAGTCTGAACGCTGCCTCCCAGCTTCAACCGATAAATCAGTACGCCTGAAACGACATTTGTTGGTTGATATTCAACCCGGTTCAGTACGCCTTTTTCTACCGGCCGATCGAACAGTGTAGCCAGTTTCTGCCCAACAATATTGTTGATCTCCAGTACTGCATGGGTATTTTCTCCGGATACAAATTCGAATGTTACTTTTTCATTAAACGGATTCGGGAATACCTTCAAACTATTAGAAGATATAATCGAGGCCGATTTCGGAGGCATCGGATTGGTTGACGGACAAACAATCTTTTCGTTCATGTAACCTATAAAGATACGACAGCCGTCAAATGCATTATTTATTGCATCGACCGCCGACGCAATCTTGGTCAGGAACGTATTTGTGTACACAGCACCTTGTCCTAAGGCTTTATTGGCTAAGGCAAACAAACCTGCGACATTCTTAGTCCCTTCGATTGCATCGATTACCGATTGATCGATCTGGTAATAATGGTAATCGTTCACGACCTTAATCAGGTTATACGGATATTCGGTGTTGTAAACACATTCGCGGACTTTGGGTGTATCAAACCCACAACCACCTTCAATATCGGCCGTTACCAGGAACTTCGATTCGAGCATAAAGCCTGCCAGGTCGCCATTAATACCCAGATTCAGGCCCAACGTAATGGTTTGGGCCAGCAATTTGTTGTTAATTGTACCCTTCTTACTGTCGACATACAAGTTCTTGAATGATGTGCTGTTGATTTCGAAATCACCGGCGCTCAAAACGCCAATTCCGGAACCACCAGGCAAATATTCAATAACCTTGCTGATATCAGCCGTGGTATTCATAACATAGATTGAACGCCCAGGTAAACCAATGACCATCTTCCCGGAAGGATATGAACTCAACGAATGTGCAATCATTCCTTCTGTCGTGTAACTGTTTTCGCCATCGCATGACATACCTCCACTATTTCCGTAGTAACCTTGCGTGTAGGTACAGAATTTATCCATGCTGCACGGTTCGACCGTGAATTCGGAATAGCACTCATCTTCGCTGCAGAGCCCAACAACTTTATAGGTAAAGTCGATTGTTCCGCCAGCAACAGCATCCAGTGTCATATCCGGGAAATCGGCCATATTGTCGGAAATGAAGCAATCACCGGTATATTCGAATGAAGACTTCCAGTCGTCATACATTTCCATGATCGTTTCCATTGGAGTACAGGCAGAAACCGTTACATAATCCGGGCACGAAACCTTGATTGGCTTAACTTCCGGAACAGTGAACGTTGCGCTCTTGACCACATCTTCTTCGCAACTGCTCTTGGCGGTCCACGTTACTGTTGCGTTGCCTCCGCAGGCATCCGGTGCCCCACTCGAGTTATTGGTTACTTTCAGGTCGCAGCCTCCTTCGTATTTCACGCTGGCTAACCACGTGTCGTATGCAGCTTTAACTGCGTCTGCCCCCAGACAGGCGTCGACCGTCTTGTCGGCAGGCGGGGTCAGAACTACCTTCGGGGCCGATGTTACCGTGAACGTTGCGCTCTTGACCACATCTTCTTCGCAACTGCTCTTGGCGGTCCACGTTACCGTTGCTTTGCCTCCGCATGCATCCGGTGCCCCACTCGAGTTATTGGTTACTTTCAG